>JBGAKU010000045.1:0-28225 GCA_044224255.1 Geminicoccaceae bacterium | reverse complement strand
ATCTCAACGAGGGGATGACGTCCGTCTTCGGCAAGACGATCACCGATGCCGACATTCTGATGTTCGCGGGCGTCTCCGGCGACACCAATCCCGTGCACCTCAACGAGGAGTTCGCCGCTGGCACCGCCTTCCAGGGCCGGATCGCGCACGGCATGCTGACCGCGAGCCTGATCTCGACCGTGCTCGGGACCAAGCTGCCCGGGCCGGGCTGCGTCTATCTCAGCCAGAACCTCAAATTCCTGGCGCCGGTGCGCGTGGGCGACACGGTACGCGCGGAGGTCACCATCACCGCGATCGATCGCCTGCGCCGCCGGGTCACCTTCGCCACCGCCTGCAAGGTCGGCGGCAAGTCGGTGCTCGAGGGCGAGGCCGTCACCGTGGTGCCGCGCCGGCCTGCTCCCGCCGCGTGAGCCCGAGGAGCGGGACGCCGTGGCGCTGAGCCTGTTCGCCCACCCGTTCTCATCCTACTGCCAGAAGGCGCTGGTGGCGCTGTACGAGAACGGCACGCCGTTCACCTTTCGGCTGCTCGATCAGCGGGACCCCGACACCTTCGCCGAGTTCACAGCGCTCTGGCCGCTGCGCCGCTTCCCCCTGCTCCTCGACGGTGACCGCTGGGTCGCCGAGGCCACGATCATCATCGAGCATCTGGACCTGCACCATCCGGGGCCGGTCCGTATGGTGCCGGAGGACCGCGCGGCGGCGCTCGAGGTGCGGTTTCTCGACCGCTTCTGCGACAACTACCTGCACACCCCGATGCAGAAGATCGTGCTCGACGCGATGCGCGCCGAGGGGGAGCACGATCCGCGCGGAGTGGAAGAGGCGAAGGCGACTCTCGAGCGGGCTTATGCCTGGCTCGATCGCCACATGACTGGCCGCGAATGGGCGGCCGGGAGTGGCTTCGGCCTTGCCGACAGCGCCGCGGCACCGGCCCTGTTCTATGCCGACTGGGTGCACGAGATCGGCGAGGCCTACCCTACCGTGCGGGCCTATCGCCGCCGCCTCAATGCGCGGCCGTCCTTCGCCCGCGCGATCGAGGAGGCGCGCCCCTACCGCAGCTACTTCCCTCCCGGCGCACCGGACCGCGACTGACGCGCCCGCCCGCGAGCAGGCCGCTCTTTACAGGCCTGTGGGCGCATGGGAGATAGCCGGCCATGCGCATCCACCGTGATTTCGCTGGCCTCCCGGCGGCGGCGCGCGGTGCCTCGGTGGCGATCGGCAACTTCGACGGGGTCCATCGCGGTCACCGTGAGGTGATTCGTGTCGCCGCGGAGCATGCCCGCGCCCTGCGGCGCCCGCTCGGCGTGGTCACGTTCGAGCCCCATCCGCGCGAGGTGCTGAATCCCGCGTCTGCTCCCCCGCGCCTGACGCCGCTGCGGCGCAAGGCCGAGCTTTTGCGCGAGATCGGCGTCGAACAGCTCTATGTCTGCCGCTGCAATGGCGCGCTGCTCGCCACCCCGGCCGATGCGTTCGTCGCCGGCACCCTGTTGGGCGAGCTCGAGGTCGCCGCCGTCACCACCGGCCGCGACTTCCGCTTCGGCCACCGCCGGCAGGGCGACACGGCGCTCCTGGCCGCCCTTATGGCGGCTGCCGGACGGACGGCGAGTGCCGTCGATCCGGTGACCGTCGACGGCGAGGTCTGCTCCTCGACCGCGATCCGGGCATCGCTCGCCGACGGGCTGATCGAGCACGCCGACGCGCTCCTGGGCTCTGCCTACGAGCTCGAGGGCATCGTCCGTCAGGGCGACCGGCGCGGCCGCGAGCTCGGCTTTCCGACTGCCAATATCCATCCGCTCGACCCGCGCCCGGTATTCCCCGCGGTCGGGGTCTATGTGGTCGACGCCGCGGTCCGCGAGCCCGGCGGCTGGCGCCCACATCCGGCGGTCGCCTATTTCGGCCGCCGCCCCACCTTCGACGGCCGCAGCCTCCTGCTCGAGGTGCATCTGCTGGAGGGGGGATGCGACCTCTATGGCCGGCGGATGCGGGTCGCGTTCCGGCACCGCCTGCGCGGCGACCAGACCTTCGCCGGCTTCGACGAGCTCAAGGCCCAGATCGCGCGCGACTGCGAGCAGGCCCGCAACTTCCACGCCCCCATTCCCGCCTGAGTTCCGTTCCATGACCACCGACTACCGCGACACGGTATTCCTGCCGCGCACCGACTTCCCGATGAAGGCGGACCTGCCGAAGCGGGAGCCCGACGCGATCGCGCGCTGGGACGCGGCCGACCTCTATGCCCGCTTGCGCGAGGCCTCGGCGGGCATGCCGAAGTTCGTGCTGCACGACGGACCGCCCTACGCCAACGGCCATCTCCACATGGGGACCGCCCTCAACAAGATCCTCAAGGACGTGGTCAATCGCGGCCAGCAGATGCTGGGCCAGGACGCCCCCTACGTGCCCGGCTGGGATTGCCACGGCCTGCCGATCGAGTGGCAGATCGAGCAGGACTACCGCAAGAAGGGTCGGGACAAGGACGCGGTCCCGATCATCGACTTCCGCCGCGAGTGCCGCGAATTCGCGCAGCGCTGGATCGACATCCAGCGCGCCGAGTTCAAGCGCCTGGGAGTGCTCGGCGACTGGGACGACCCCTACACCACCATGAACTTCGCGGCCGAGGCGGGCATCTACCGCGAGCTCGGCAAGTTCCTGCTGTCAGGCGCCCTCTATCGCGGCAAGAAGTCGGTGATGTGGTCGGTGGTCGAGAAGACCGCCCTGGCCGAGGCCGAGGTCGAGTACCACGACCACACCAGCACCATGATCTGGGTCCGCTTCCCGCTGGCCAAGCCGAGCCGGGAGGACCTCACCGGGGCGTCCGTGGTGATCTGGACCACCACGCCCTGGACCATCCCGGCCAACCGTGCCGTCGCCTATGGCGAGGACATCCTCTACCGCCTGATCGAGGTCGGCGAGGTCGGCGACGGCGCCTCGGCACGCTCGGGCGACCGGCTGGTGATCGCCACGGAGCGGCTGGCGGAGGTCGCGGACACGGCCGGCATCCTCACCCATCGCACCCTGGCCGAGTTCAGGGGCTCCGCGCTCGCCGGCAGCATCGCCCGCCATCCGCTCGCCGGGCAGGCCGGCGGCTACGAGTTCGACGTGCCGCTGCTCGCCGGCGACTTCGTCACCACCGACCAGGGCACCGGCCTCGTCCACGTCGCCCCCAGCCACGGCGAGGACGATTTCGAGCTCGGCGCGCGCAACGGCCTGGATGTGCCGGACACGGTGGCCGAGGACGGCACCTAGCCTGGTGCCAGGGCTTCGGCAATGCACGTGTTCCAAGGCGGCGAGCCGGCGTGCTGACGCTGATCGGCGTGCTGGCGGCGCTGGTCGCCATCGCCTGGCGCTCGAGCACCTGATGCCGCGCCTGGCCAGTGGTTCATTCCCATGGATGGCGCCGACCATCTTCGCGCCAAGGCGTTGGCCGCGATCGACGCGACGCGCTTCGTGCCGGCGCGCGGCAAGAACCGGCTGCGCTCGATGATCGAGACCCGGCCGGACTGGTGCGTCTCGCGCCAGCGCGCCTGGGGCGTGCCGATCGCCGTGTTCGTGCACAAGCGCACGGGCGAGGTGCTGCGCGATCCCGAGGTGGTCGAGCGGATCGCCGTGGCGTTCGAGGCCGAGGGTGCGGATGCCTGGTGGACCCGCGACCCGCAGGAGTTCCTGGGCAATTCCTACGCCGCGGACGACTACGAGAAGATCGACGACATCCTGGACGTCTGGTTCGAGAGCGGTTGCACCCACGCCACCGTGCTCGAGCAGCGCCCCGAGCTGCAGTGGCCGGCCTCGCTCTATCTCGAGGGCTCGGACCAGCATCGCGGCTGGTTCCACTCCTCGCTCCTGGAGAGCTGCGGCACCCGCGGCCGGGCACCCTACGACGCCGTGCTGACCCACGGCTTCGTGGTCGATGCCGAAGGCCGCAAGATGTCGAAGTCCTTGGGCAACGTGATCTCGCCCATCGACCTGATGAAGACCCATGGTGCGGACATCCTGCGCCTGTGGGTGGTCAGCGGCGACTACACCGAGGACCTGCGGATCGGTAAGGACATCCTCGACGGGATCGCCGACACCTACCGCCGCCTGCGCAACACGCTGCGCTACCTGCTCGGCAACCTCGCCGGCTTCACCGAGGCCGAGCGCCTGCCGGCAGACCAGATGCCGGAGCTGGAGCGCTGGATCCTGCACCGGCTGTCGGAGCTGGACGAGCAGGTCCGCACCTGCAACCGCGAGTTCGACTATCCCAAGCTCGCCGCCCAGCTCCATGCCTTCTGCGCGGTCGACCTGTCGGCGTTCTACTTCGATGTCCGCAAGGACGTGGTCTATTGCGACCCGGTCGAGAGCGTGCGGCGGCGTGCGGCGCGCACCGTGCTCGACGAGCTGTTCCGCTGCCTGACCGCCTGGCTGGCGCCGGTGCTCGCCTTCACTACCGAGGAGGCGTGGCGGACGCGCTTCCCGGGTGAGGGCAGCGTGCACGAGCGCACCTTCCCCGAGCTGCCCGCCGACTGGCGCAATCCGGCTCTCGGCGCGCGCTGGGCGCGGGTGCGCGAGATCCGACGCGTGGTCACGGGTGCCCTGGAGCTCGAGCGCCGCGAGAAGCGGATCGGCGCCAGCCTGCAGGCCTGCCCGACCGTGCATCTCGGTGCCGAGGACCGCGCGCTCGTGCAGGGGCTCGACCTCGCCGAGCTTTCGATCACCAGCGGGATCGAGGTGTCGGCCGAGCCGGCGCCGGCCCACGCGTTCAGGCTCGAGGAGTTGCCCGGCGTGGCGGTCGTGCCCGGCCTCGCCGAGGGCGAGAAGTGCGTCCGCTGCTGGCAGGTGCTGCCCGAGGTCGCCGAGTCGCAGGAGCATCTGTGCCGTCGGTGCACGGGCGCGGTCGCGATCGCACGGGCGGCCTGACCGGTGCGTCACACCCAAGGTGCGGTGCTGGCACTGGTCGTGCTGGTGGCCGATCAGATCACCAAGTGGCTGGCCCTGGGCGCGATCGACCCCTACCGGCCGATCGAGGTGACGTCGTTCTTCAATCTGGTCCTGGTCTGGAACCGCGGTGTCAGCTTCGGCATGCTCAACAGCCTCGGGGATCATGGGCCTTGGCTGCTGACCCTGCTCGCCGCCGGCATCGGTGCGCTGCTCCTGGTCTGGCTCTGGCGCGAGACGCGACCCATGAGCCGGGCAGCGCTCTGGCTGGTCCTGGCCGGGGCCGTGGGCAACACCATCGACCGTATCCGCTTCGGCGCAGTCGTCGATTTTCTGGACTTCCACGTCGGCGGGCTGCATTGGCCGGCATTCAACATCGCCGACAGTGCGATCGTGATCGGCGCCTGCCTGATCCTGCTCGACAGCTTCGGGGTGTCGTGGGCCAGGCACAAACTCGGGCGAGGCGAGGGATGAACAAGGTTGGGCGTCTCGGCACGGCGCTGCTGATGGGCGGACTGACGGGACTGGCCGGCTGTGGTGGCGGCACGGTCCAGGAGAATCTCGGCATGGGCAAGCGGCAGCCGGACGAGTTCCAGGTCGTGCGGCGGGCGCCCCTGGTGCTGCCGCCGGACTTCAACCTCCGGCCCCCGCAGCCCGGTGCTCCCGGCCCGGCGACGCAGGACGTGTCGGCACAGGCGCAGCAGATCCTGACCGGCCAGGCACCCTCGACCTCGATCCCGGCGCAGGCCCCGGTGGAGACCCAGCAGAGCCAGGGCGAGCAGGCGCTCCTCGCCCAGACCAGCGTGCAGGCCGAGCCCAACATCCGCCAGCTCCTCGTCCAGGAGGATGCCGAGCTGGTGGATCTGGATGCGAACCGCTTCCTGTTCATCTTGAATTTCCAGCGCGAGGCCATGCGGCCCCGCCCCAACGTGCTCGACCCGGTGGCCGAGGCACAAAGGTTGCGGGCGGCGCAGGCCGGCAATCAGGTCGTTACCGAGCGGATCGGCAGCCAGCCCTTGCCGCAATAGGTGGAGACGAGAGGATGGGTCGGTTCGGCCAGTCGGGAATGCAGGATGCGGGCCTGAACCTCGTGCCCGGGGCGCCGGCCGCGGGCGTGTTCCATCCCGAGACCTTCACCCTCGACAACGGCATGGAGGTCGTGGTGGTCGAGAACCACCGCGCCCCGGTGCTGGCCCACATGGTCTGGTACAAGGTCGGCACCGCCGACAGCCCGCCCGGCAAGTCGGGCCTGCCGCACTTTCTCGAGCATCTGATGTTCAAGGGAACCGGGGCGATTCCGCCCGGCGAGTTCTCGAAGATCGTGGCGCGCCAGGGCGGCAACGACAACGCCTTCACCAGCCAGGACGCCACCGCCTACTTCCAGATGATCGCCAAGGACCGGCTGGAGCTGGTGATGGCGATGGAAGCCGATCGGATGGTCAATCTCGACCTGTCCGACGAGCACGTCTACCCCGAGCGCGACGTGATCCTCGAGGAGCGCCGATCGCGTGTCGACAACGAGCCCTCGGCGCTGCTGGGCGAGCAGCTGATGGCCGCCCAGTACCTGCACCACCCCTACCGCCTGCCGGTGATCGGCTGGTTCCACGAGATCGCCGGCTATACCCGCGAGGACGCGCTGGAGTTCTATCGGACCTGGTACGCGCCCAACAACGCGGTGCTGGTGGTCGCAGGTGACGTGACCGCGGCCGGGCTGCGCCCGCTGGCCGAGAGGACCTACGGCGCTCTCGCGGCGCGGCACGTTCCCGCACGGCGCCGTCTGGTCGAGCCGCCGCAGCACGCCGCCCGCCGGATCGCGCTGCGCCACGAACGCGTGCGCCAGCCCAATGTCATGCGCACCTACCTCGCACCCAGCTATGCCTCGCCGGGCCACGAGCACGCCTACGCCCTGGAGCTGCTGTCGGAGATCCTCGGCGGCGGGGGCACCAGCCGGCTGTTCCGCTCGGTCGTGGTCGAGCGCGCGCTGGCGGCGGGTGCGGGCACCTACTACCGCGGCACCGGCCTGGATGGGACCATCTTCCGCGTCTACGGCGTGCCGCGCCCCGGCGTTGAGCTGGCCGAGCTCGAATCGGCGATCGAGGTCGAGATCGCGCGTATCCTCGCCGACGGCGTGACGGAGGAGGAGCTCGTGCGCACGCGCAGCCGGCTGATCTCCGAATCCATCTACGCCCGCGATTCGCTGATGGGTGCGGCCCGGGTGTTCGGCTCGGCGCTGACCTGTGGCGAGGCGGTGGGCGACGTCGAGGCCTGGCCGGCGCGGATCGCCGCCGTGACCCTCGAGCAGGTCCATGCGGCAGCGCAGTTCGTCTTCCGGCCCGAGCAGTCGGTGACCGCCCAGCTCCTGCCGGCGGAGGGCTGAGCATGCTGGCCGAGCTGCTCGCCGCCCCGCCCAAGGCGGCCCTGCAATCGAGCGCGAGCGTGGAGGAGGTCGTCAGCGCCTCGGGCGTGCGAGCCTACCTGATCCGCGAGCCGCGCATCCCGTTCCTGGCGCTCTCCTTCCACATCCGTGGCGGCGGGGCTCTCGACCCGCCCGGGCGCGAGGGCCTGGCCTACATGGCGAGCGGTCTGCTCGACGAGGGTGCGGGGGCCTATGACAGCCAGGCATTCCGCGCGCAGCTCGAGGATCATGCGATCCGGCTGCAGATCGAGGCCGACCGCGACGGCGTCCAGGGCGACCTGCGCACGCTGACCGCCCACCGCGAACACGCATTCGAGCTGCTCCGCCTTGCTCTTTCCGAGCCGCGCTTCGACGCCGAGCCGGTGGAGCGGGTGCGCAGCCAGATCCTGGCCGATCTGCGCCGGCGCGAGTCCGATCCGGATTATCTCGCCTCGCGTGGCTGGTTTGCGACCGCCTTTCCGCATCATCCCTATGGTCGCCCCAGCCGCGGCACGCCCGAATCCATCGCCGCGATTACGCCTGAGGATTGCCGCGGCTTCGTCGCCCGTCACCTTGCGCGCGGCCGTCTCCTAGTCGGTGTGTCTGGCGATATCACCGCGGAGGAGCTGCGGCCGCTACTCGATGCCACCTTCGCCGGCTTGCCGGCGACAACCGATCTGCCGGATGTGCCGACGACCAGTCCCGTCGTCGGTCGGGTCGAGGTGCAGCGGCTCACGATTCCACAGAGCGTCGTGATCTTCGGGCATGGCGGCATGGAGCGGCAGGATCCCGACTACTATGCCGCGCATGTTGCCAACTACATCCTCGGCGGCGGCGGCTTCAGCTCGCGGTTGTTGGAAGAGGTGCGCGAGAAGCGTGGCCTCGCCTACTCCGCCTACTCCTATCTGCAGGAGCTCGATGCGGCCCCGCTGTGGCTTGGCGGTGTCGCAACCAACAACGAGCAGGTGGCGCAGTCGCTCGCGATTGTACGCGGCGAGCTCGCCCGGATGGCGCGGGGGGAGCTCGGCGAAACCGATCTTGCCGACGCCAAGACCTATCTCACCGGTTCCTTCCCCTTACGGCTGACCAGCAACGATCAGGTCGCGAAGATGCTGGTCGGAATGCTGGTCCACGATCTCGGCCGCGACTTCCTCGACCGCCGCAACGATCTGATCGAGGCCGTGACCCTGGACGATCTGAAGCGGGTCTCCGCACGCCTGTTCTCGGGCGAGCTGCTGGTCAGCGTGGTGGGCGATCCGGTCGGGCTGTAGCTCCTTCGACGGCCAACTCGCGTCGCAGCGTCGCGAGCAGCTCGTTCGACAGCTCCGGCTTGGCGCGGGCGGTGGCTCGTGCCAGCAGCAGCCCGCCCACCAGCGTTGAGACGAGCAGGACTGCCCGGGCACGTGCTTCGGGCTGCGCGAGGCCCTGGGCGCGCAGCTCGTCCGCCAACGCGCCGATGTAGGTCGCAACGCCCGCGCTGAAGCTCGCCTGCAGCGTTTCGTCGCGGCGCGGGATCTCGCCGGCCAGGGCCGGCATCGGGCAGCCGTCGCCCGGATCGTCGCGGTGGCGCGGCGACAGATAGGTGTCGAGGAGCGCGTCGAGGCCGCCCTCCGCGCCGAGCCGTTCCAGCAGCCGCTGCTCCACCACCTCGAAGCTCTGAGCGCACGCCTCCTCGGCCAGAGCCTCCTTGGAGGCGAAATGGCCGTAGAACCCGCCATGGGTCAGGCCCGCGGCACGGGTGATCTCCGCGACGCCGACGCCGTCGACCCCGCGCTCGCGGAACAGCCGCGACGCCGCCTCGACGATTGCAGCCCGATGCTGGGCCGCCTGCTCCTTGCTGACCTTCACGCTCGCTCCCACTCCTTGACACCAAACATGATGGCTATCATCTGAATCGTCAATCATGACGAACATCATGATTGTGTCGTGATCCCAAGGAGGTTCCATCGTGTCTACCGATCCCGTCGTCATCGTCGCCGCAGCGCGCACGCCGCTCGGCCGGTTCCAGGGCGAGCTCGCCGGGCTCGCGGCACCCGCGCTCGGTGCCCATGCCCTGCGCGCCACCCTCGGCCGCGCCACCGTGGCGCCCGACCGGGTCGACGAGGTGCTGATGGGCTGCGTCCTGCCGGCGGGCCAGGGCCAGGCTCCGGCGCGTCAGGCCGCTCGCGGCGCCGGTCTGCCCGACGCCACCGGCGCCACCACGGTCAACAAGGTCTGCGGCTCCGGCATGAAGGCGGTGATGCTCGGCCATGACCTGCTGCGCGCGGGCTCCGCCGAGATCGTGCTCGCCGGCGGCATGGAGTCGATGTCCAACGCTCCCTACCTGCTCGCCAAGGCGCGCCAGGGCTACCGGGCCGGCCACGACCGCGTGCTCGACCACATGCTGCTCGACGGGCTGGAGGACGCCTATGAGGGCGGCCGGCCGATGGGCGATTTCGGCGAGGCGACCGCCCAGGCCTACCAGTTCACCCGCGCCGACCAGGACGCGTTCGCCATCGAGACACTCACCCGCGCCCGCACGGCGGTCGAGGGGGGCGCCTTCGCCGACGAGATCGCGCCCGTGACGATCGCGGTGAAGGGCGGCGAGCGTGTCGTCACCCAGGACGAGATCCCGCTCAAGGTCTCGCCCGAGAAGATCCCCGGCCTGCGTCCGGCCTTCCGCCCCGACGGCACGATCACCGCCGCCAGCTCCTCGGCCAACGCCGACGGCGCCGCGGCGCTGCTGCTGACCCGCCGCTCTCTGGCCGAGCGCGACGGCCTGCCGATCCTGGCCGAGATCAAGGCGCATGCCACCCACAGCCAGGACCCGGCCTGGTTCACCACCGCCCCGATCCCGGCGATCCGCAAGCTGCTCGAAAAGACCGGCTGGCAGGCGGGCGAGGTCGACCTGTTCGAGATCAACGAGGCCTTCGCCGCCGTTGCCATGGCGGCCGCGCGCGACCTCGGCATCCCGCGCGAGCGCCTGAACGTCCATGGCGGCGCCTGCGCCCTCGGCCACCCGATCGGCGCCACCGGGGCGCGGATCATCGTGACCCTGCTGCACGCGCTGGCCCGTCAGGGCGGCACCCGCGGCGTGGCCGCCCTGTGCATCGGCGGCGGCGAGGCGACGGCCGTCGCCATCGAGCTCGTGCGCTAAGCGGAGGAGCGGTCGTGCGCTACACCACCTTCGGCCGGAACACCGGTCTGCGCGTCTCCGAGCTGGCGCTGGGCACGGGCTCCTTCGGCACCGGCTGGGGCCACGGCGCCGAGCCGGCCGAGGCGCGGCGGCTGTACGACCGCTACCTCGGGGCCGGCGGCAACTTCATCGATACGGCCGACACCTACCAGAACGGGGATTCCGAGACACTGCTGGGCGAGTTCATCGCCAGCGAGCGCGACCGCTTGGTGGTCGCGAGCAAATATACGCTCGGGGTCAACGACAAGGTCGGCATCGCCGTTACGGGCAACAGCCGCAAGGCGATGCGGGCCGCGGTCGAGGGCAGCCTGCGGCGGCTTAGGACCGACTATCTCGACCTCTACTGGGTGCACATGGCCGATGGGCTGACTCCAGTCGAGGAGATCGTGCGCGGACTCGACGACCTCGTCCGAGCGGGCAAGATCCTCTATGCTGGCCTGTCGGACTTCCCGGCTTGGCGTGCCGCGCGCGCCGCCACGCTGGCCGAACTACGCGGTTGGGCGCCGATAGCCGGCCTGCAGTTCGAGTACAGCCTGGTCGAGCGCACCCCCGACCGCGAGCTTCTGCCCATGGCCGAGGGCCTGGGCCTGGCTGCGGCGCTGTGGTCCCCACTCGGGGGTGGCTTTCTCACCGGCAAATACCGTCGCGGCGAGGAGGGCAGGCTGCAGCACCTGGGGAGGTTGGTCCATGGCGACACCACCGAGCAGAAGACGCGGGTCCTGGACACGGTCCTGGCGGTGGCCGGCGAGCTCGACGCCGAGCCCGGGCAGGTCGCGATCGCCTGGCTGCGCCACCGGGCGGCGCGCTCCTCGACCACTCTGATCCCGATCCTGGGCGCCAACAATCTGGCCCAGCTGGAGGGCAATCTCGGCGCGTTGCAGGTCGAGCTGTCGGACGAGCAGGCGCAGCGCCTGGAGCGCGTGAGCGCCGTCGCGCTGGGCTTTCCGCACGAAGCGCTGAGTGCGGAGGGCTACGGGCTGCGCATCGCTGCCGGCCGGCCCGAGCTGCTGGCTGCACGCGGCGCGCCCGCCGCGTAAGGGCCTCTCGGGCCGTCGGGAAGTGGCCCCGGCGGTCCGACTCGGCGCGGTCACGCTCGCCGGAGGCGATCAAGTTCTCAATTCCTCTCTACTTTGTCGTCGAAACAATGCCCGTGCGATCACGCCCGCGTGAGCGGAGCCTTATTCACGAATCGTA
This sequence comes from Geminicoccaceae bacterium, assembly GCA_044224255.1. GTDB lineage: Bacteria > Pseudomonadota > Alphaproteobacteria > Geminicoccales > Geminicoccaceae > Benzoatithermus. Next base: position 16,556 of record JBGAKU010000045.1, on the reverse strand, counting down.
GTCGTCATTTTTGACGCTGCTGCGGTGCCGCTCAACGTCGGCAATGGCCATATGTACGTGCAAGATTGCTGATCCAGCGGGTAATGCGCGTGGTCAGTTGTGTGCTGCGCTGCTAGCGTTCCCGACGGTTGAGTTGCGGAGGCGCCCGCATGGCCCTTCATCGCGCGGAGCGTAGGCTCGCCGCGATCATGGTGGCGGACGTGGTTGGCTATTCGCGCCTGATGGGCCGCGACGACGCCGGCACGCTGGCACGGCTCAAGGCGTGCCGGCGGGAGCTGCTGGAACCCCTTGTCAGCGAGCACCGCGGTAGGATCATCAATTTTCCCGGCGACAACGCGCTGTGCGAGTTCGCGAGCATCGTCGATGCGGTCGAATGCGCGGTGACCATTCAGCGCGGCGTCGCCGAACGTGAGCAGGCCGTGCCCCGCCCCGACCGGATCTATTTCCGGATCGGCGTCAATCTCGCCGACATCCTCGCCGAGAAACGCAGCGTCTATGGCGACGGGGTGAACGTCGCCGCGCGGCTCGAGCAGCTCTGCGAGCCGGGCGGCGTGGCGATCTCGGGCACCGCCTACGACCATCTGCGCGGCCGCCTGGACCGCGAGCTCGAATATGTCGGCGAGCGCCGGCTCAAGAACATCGACCACCCGGTCCGGGTCTATCGAGTGGTGCTGACCCGCTCGCTCGCCACCCTGCCGCCAAGCATGCCCGGCCAGCCCGCGATCGCGGTCATGCCGTTCGTGAACCGCTCGAGCGAGCCCGACCAGGACTATCTGAGCGACGGCATCGCCGACGATCTGGTCACCGAGCTTACCAAGGTGTCGGGCCTGTTCGTGGCCTCGCGCCACTCGGCCTTTGCCCTCAAGGGTCTGGCGCTCGACGTGCGCGAGCTCGGCCCGCGGCTGGGCGTGCGCTATCTGCTGCAGGGCAGCCTGCGCAGGTCGGCTGACCGGATCCGCGTCACCGCCCAGCTCGTCGACACCGACACCGGCGGCTATCTCTGGGCGGAGCGCTTCGACCGGGTGCTGACCGACGTGTTCGCGGTGCTCGACGAGATCACCCGCAGCATCGTCGAGGTGCTCAAGGTCAAGCTCCTGCCGGGCGAGAACGATGCGCTCGGCAAGGCGCCGACCGGCGACATCGCCGCCTACCAGCTCTATCTCCGCGGCCAGCAGCTGTTCCGCCAGCGCTCGCGCCATGCTTACGAAGTGGCACGCCGCCTGTTCCAACAGGCGGCGGGGCTCGATCCCGACTTCGCCCGGGCCCTCGCTGGGATTGCCGAGTGCGAGGCCAGCCTGCATCTGCATCATGGCGGTGTGCTGCCGATCGACGAGACGCTGGCCACGGCCGACAGGGCCATCCGTATCGAGCCGGGCCTCGCCGTGGCACATGTCGCCCGCGGGCTGGCGCTCACCGCCAAGGGCGATCTCGACCGGGCCGAGCTCGCCTTCCAGCGCGCGATCGCCCTCGAGCCCGAGCATTACGAGGCCAACTATGCCTATGCCCGCGCCTGCTTCCAGCGCGGGCACAAGGAGCAGGCCGCGCGCCTGTTCCGCCGTGCGGCGGCGCTGCGCCCCAGCGACATCTTCGCTCCGCTCATCCTGATCGGGATCGACCAGGGGCTGGGGCAGACCGAGCGCGCCCTGGCCAGCGCGCGCCAGGCGCTGTGCCGCGCCGAGCGCGAGCTGGAGCGCCAGCCCGAGAGTGCGCGCGCCGCCTATGTCGCGGCGGCCGCCCTGGCGGCGCTGGGCGACCGCGACGGCGCCTTGCGCTATGCCGCGCGAGCGCTCGCCCTGGAGCCCAACGACCATCCGGTGCAGTACAATGTCGCCTGCACCTATTCCTGCCTGGGCGAGGTCGAGCTGGCGCTCGACGTGCTCGAGCGCACCATGCCGAATGCGCCGCCCTATCGCTGGGCCTGGCTCGCGCAGGACGCGGACTTCGATCCCCTGCGCGAGCATCCGCGCTTCGCTGCCCTGCTGGCACACGCACCCGGCACGGGGATCGCGACCGGGCCGTAGCCGCCGCGGCTGTGCTAGTCTGCGCTGGTGCTCATCTCGGGAGCGACACGGCTTTGGCGTCACCACGCCCTGACCGGCATCTCGCAGCGATCCTGGCGGCCGACGTGGTCGGCTACTCCGCGCTCGTCGAGCGGGACGAGGCGGGCACGCTCGCGCGGTTGGCCGCCCTGCGCGCCGAGGTGATCGAGCCGCTGCTCGCCGAGCATCGCGGCCGGCTGGTCAAGCTGATCGGCGACGGCGTGCTTGCCGAGTTCGCGAGCGTGGTCGACGCGGCCGCCTGTGCCGTGGCGATCCAGGCGCGCAACGACGGCGGCCTGGCGCTGCGGATCGGCCTCAATCTCGGCGACGTCGTGGTCGCGGGCGAGGATCTCTACGGCGACGGGGTCAACGTCGCGGCCCGCCTCGAAGGGCTGGCCGAGCCCGGCGGGATCGTCGTCTCGGGCACGGTGCGCGACCAGCTGCACGGCCAGCCGGGCCTCGGCTTCGTGAGCCTGGGCGAGCCGCCGCTCAAGAACATCGCCCGGCCCGTGCGCGCCTACCGCCTGGTCGACGCGATGGCATCGGTCGGGCCCGAGCCGCCGCGGCCGGGGATGCGCCCCTCGATCGCCGTGCTGCCGTTCGACAATCTCGGCGGCGATCCGGAGCAGACCTATTTCAGCGACGGGCTGAGCGAGGACCTGATCACCGCCCTGTCGCGCTTTCGCGACCTGATCGTGCTGGCGCGCCACTCCTCCTTCGCCCTGCGCGGCGAGGCGCTCGGTGCCATCGAGCTCGGCCGTCGCCTGGGCGTGCGCTACCTGCTCGAGGGCAGCGTGCGCCGGGCCGGCGGACGGGTGCGGGTCACCGCCCAGCTGATCGACGCCGCCACGGGCGACCATCTCTGGGCCGAGCGCTACGACCGCGCGCTCGACGACATCTTCGCCGTGCAGGACGAGGTCGTGGCCACGATCGCCGCGACCCTCGCGGTCCGCATCCAGGTAGCAGGCCTGGAGCGGGCCAAGCGTCAGCCGACCGATGATCTGGCGGCCTATGACTGCGTGCTGCGCGGCCGCGAGCGGCTGGCCGGGTTCGGCCCGGAGGCGAACGCGGCGGCGCGCGTGCTGTTCGCCCGCGCCGTGGCGCTCGATCCCGACTATGCCCTCGCTCACGCCTTCCTGGCGCTCGCGATCTTCAACGAGGATTGGGGCGAGGACGCGGCGGCGCTGCGCGCGGCCTGCCACGAGCATGCCAACATGGCGGTCCGCCTGGACCCGACCGACAGCCGCTGCCACCGCATCCTGGCGATGATCCTGGTCCACTCGGACGAGTTCGAGCGGGCAGGCCATCATGCCGACCGCGCGGTGGCGCTCAACCCCAACGACGGCGATGCCGCGGCCTACCGAGCCTACGTCCTGTGCTTTCTCGGCCGGCCGGAGGAGGCGCTGGCCGACATCGAGCGCGCCCTGGCGCTCAGCCCGTTCCACCCCAACTGGTACTGGAACCTCCAGGCGCGGGCGCTGCACGATTCCGGCCGCCACGACGAGGCGAGCGCGGCCTTCGAGCGGATGGAGCGGCGCCACTTCTACCACGACGCCCGGCTCGCCGCCTGCCACGCCGCGGTCGGCCGCAGCGAGGAGGCCCGCCGCGCGGTGGCTCGCGTCCTGGCGGCGAAGCCCGACTTCTCCACCGCCGCCTGGGTCGCGACCCAGCCGTTCCGCGATCCGGCCGCCGCCGGGCGCCTCCGCGGCGAGCTGCGCGCCGCGGGGCTGCCGCCCTAGCTGCGTGATTGCTGAGTCTCACCCGACCCCGCGGCCGGCCTCAGCCCGGGCCGTCCAGCATCTCGCGGGCGAGCAGGGCGGCGTGCGTGCGGTTGGTCGTGCCGAGCTTGCGGAAGATGTGCCGCAGATGGACCTTGACCGTCGTCTCGCAGATCGACAGCTCGTGCGCGATCAGCTTGTTCGGCAGCCCCTTGGCGAGCGCCTGCAGGACCTCGAGCTCCTTCGGCGTGAACAGCTCGGCCGAGAAGCGCGAGCGCGGCACCGACGCCTCGTAGGCGGCCGCCGGCTTGGCCGGCAAGGCGAGCGGCATCGCGGTGCCGCCCATCATCACCAGCCGCATCCCCTGCACCAGCACCGCGAGATCGGCGCCCGTGGTGAAGTAGCCGCGCGCACCCTGGGCGGCGGCGCGCGACACCGCGCCATAGCCCTCGTCCTCGCCCAGGACCACGAGCGCTGCGTCCGGCAGGGCCGCGCGCACTGTCTCCAGCGACCCGCCGCCGGCGAGCGAGACCAGGCAGAGCGCCACGCCGCCGTCGGCAGCCGCGCCGAGCCCGTCCCAGCCCGTCACCGCGAGCCGCACCTCGGGCCATTCCGCCCGGATGCCGCGGGCGAGGCATTCGCGCACCAACGGCCGGCCCTCGACCAGGAGCACCGTGGCCTGCCTCGCGGCAGCCCCGGCTCGGCCGTCACGGGACGGGAGCAGATCGGATGCGAGGCTGCCGTGCATCGGGTCGCTCCAGGAAATGGGCTTTGGCCGGGCACGGACCCGGCGCGACAAGACTAACGGCGCTTGATTTGCGCTGACCAGCGAAAAGATCGAGCCGCCGCCCCGGATCATGTCGATGTGGCTGGAAAACTTGAGTAAGCACCGGCGCTCGGGCTTCGGTTACTTCGTTGGGAGTACGCCGAGAACTGGCCCGACGCCGCCAGAGTACCACCTTCATGCAGGTTCCGGCGCGTCGCGCCCGGGCGTATCGGCTGGGCGGGGAATCTGCTTCGAGGTCGGCGCTCATGCTCAAGCTCTCGGCTCGGCACCACAGGAGGAGCCTGCGTCCGCTGACGGCGGCGTGCGCGGCGATGCTCGGCGGCTGCGCCATGCTCCAGCCCCCGCCGGCGCCACCGGTGACGGAGATGGCGGCGCCGGTCGCTACGCCGGCCGCCCCGATGATCCGGGCGGTGCCCAAGAGCAAGCCGGCCCGGATCCCGCCCACGACCGTCGCGGGGCCGCCGGCGCCCGCGGTCGCCAGGCTCGCCCCCGCCTCGCTGCCCTGGCCGACGAGCGGGCGGATCGTGCGGGAGTTCGGGTCGCAGCCCAGCGGCGCGCGCAACGACGGCGTCGACATCGCCGCCAGCGAGGGCGCCCCCGTGGTGGCGGTCGAGGACGGCGTGGTGACCTATGCCGGCAGCGATCTGGCCGGCTACGGCAACATGCTCCTGGTGACGCATCCCGACGGTTACACCAGCGTCTATGCGCACAACCAGCTGCTGCTGGCAGCGGTCGGCAGCAAGGTGAGTCGCGGCCAGCAGATCGCGACGGTGGGGCATTCCGGCGGGGGCACGGACGCGGAGCTGCACTTCCAATTGCGCGCGGGTGGGCGCCCCGTCGATCCGGAGCCGCTGTTCGAGCCGCAGCCGACCCTGATGGCGAGCTTGGCCGTGGACGAGCCGCCGCTGGGCGCGAGGTAGCGGTCATGGCGTTCGCGGCCAACCTCTCGCGCGGCGACCCGTCCGATTCCAGGGCGCGCGAGACGCTGCGCCGGCGCCATGCGCATGACGGCCTCCACGGCTTGGCGCTGGTGGCCGGATGCCTGGTCGGGATCGGCATCTCCTGGCAGGCCGTGCTGAGCGAGGATGCGCGCGACCGACTCGTCGCGGGGCTGTTCGGGCCTGGCGAGGAGGCCGCCCCCCAGATGGAGGTCGCTGCACCCCGTCCAGCGGTGGCGGCCTTGCCCGCACCCGAGGCGCAGGACCGACCCGCGGCGCTGCCGGAGCGGCTGCTCCTGGACGAGAAGACGCCCGCTGCCGCGGTGCCGAGCCCCCAGGGCACGGCCGAGATCGTGTTCGCCGTCAACAGCAGCTTCCTGGTGGCCGGCGACTATGCCGAGCTGCGCCGCTTCGTCGCCTCGCTGCCGGAGCAGGGGCGTCTGCGGCTGGCGATCGCCGCGAGCGTGAGCGACGAGCCGCTCCGGACGGGGGACGAGGCGGCGGCTGGGCGCTACAATCGCTGGCTCGCCGGGCGGCGCGCCGAGCGGGTCGCCGACTGGCTGCGGTCGCAGCTCGGCAAGCGTGCCGCGATCGCGACCGAGCTCGTGCCGCACGATCCGTCGCGGCGGGTGACCGTCGCCGCCAGGGCGGCGCCATGAGCGCGCCGCCGGGAGCACCGGAGCGCCTGCGCGAGCTTGCCACCGCGTCGATGGCAACGGGGCTGGTGGCGGCTGGTGGTGTTGTGGGGCGGCGGAGTGCCGCGTCGATGGCAACGGGGCTGGTGGCGGCTGGTGGTGTTGTGGGGCGGCGGAGTGCTGTGGGGTCGCTGCTGGCGTTGCCGGTGGCGGACGTCGTGGCGATGCTGGGCTGCTTTGCGGTGGGCGGCCTGCTCAACTTCTCCTACCAGAACGTGACCGAGGAGCGGACGCTGATCCTGGCGCTGCTGATCCTGGGCAGCCTCGTGGTGTTCCAGCATTTCGGGCATTATGCGCGGCGGCGGCAGCTGTGGCAGGAGGTGGGCGACATCGCCTGCGTCGCGGCCGGGGCGCTCTTGTTCGACCTGGCTTTGCTCTATCTGCTCAAGGTCAATTTCTCGCGCTTGTGGGTGCTGACCAGCTGGGCGCTCGTGGTGCCGGCGGTGCCTTTGGCGCGGCTGGTGGTCAAGAAGGTGGCGCTCGAGCTCGGCCGCTGGCTGCAGCCGACGGTGATCCTCGGCACCGGGCCGAACGCGCGCGAGATCGCGGCCGCCTACGACGCGCGCAACAATCATCTGGGCTATCAGGTCCAGGCCTTCCTCGACCCCGCGGCCGAGCCCGAGGCACCCGAGCGCACGCTGCTGGTCGGCGGCAGGGCGATCCCGGTCCTGGCGCTGGATGCGCAGGCCAGGGAGCTGCCGGCCTGGCTCGGCCAGCCGCATGTGGTGGTAGCACTTGAGCTCGACGAGATGTCGGGGCGGGAGGGGCTGATCGAGAGCCTGTCCTTCCACCATGGCGACATCGACGTGATCTCGCCTCTGAAGGGCCTGCCGATCAACAACACGCGGGTCAGCCACTTCTTCTCGCGCGACATCTTGAGCCTGCGCATCCACAACAACCTCGCCCGGCCCTGGCCGCAGCTGGTCAAGCGCGCCTTCGACCTGGTGGCGGCCTCGGTGCTGCTCTTGTTCCTGGCCCCGCTGCTCGCTCTGGTCGCGGCCAAGATCCGGCTCACCGACGGCGGCGGGGTGATCTTCGCCCACACAAGGGTCGGCCGGCACGGCCGGCTGTTTCCCTGCTTCAAGTTCCGCACCATGGTGCCGAACTCGGCCGAGGTGCTGGCCGAGCTGCTCGCGCGCGATCCGATCGCCCGGGCCGAGTGGGCCAAGGACCGCAAGCTCAAGAGCGATCCAAGGATCACCCCGCTCGGGCATTTTTTGCGCAAGACCAGCCTGGACGAGCTGCCGCAGCTCTTGAACGTGGTGCGCGGCGAGATGAGCCTGGTCGGCCCCCGGCCGGTGGTGCCCGACGAGCTCGAGCTCTATGGCGAGGCCAGGCTCTACTATCTCCAGGTCCGCCCCGGGCTGACCGGCCTGTGGCAGATCTCCGGCCGCAACGACATCGACTATGAGCGCCGCGTCGGCCTGGACGCCTGGTACGTCCGCAACTGGACCCTCTGGTACGACATCCTCATCCTCGTCCGCACCCTCGCCATCGTCCACCCCAAGAATAACGGCGCGTATTAACCCTCACGCCATCACGTCGGCCGAGAAGCTCGCGATGAAGTCGCTCAAGCGATCACCCTGGATCAGGATGTGGTCCTTGAGCGTGCGCTCCGCCCGCTCGCCGTCGCCGGCCAGCACCGCGTCCACCACCTGCTGATGCTCGGCCAGCGAGGTCGCGACCCGGCTCCGCGCCCGTAGCTGCAGCCGCCGGTAGGGCTTGAGGCGGTCGTGCAGGTGGCGCGCCTGCTCGGCGAGATAGCCGTTGTGCGCGGCCTCGTAGATCGCGTGGTGAAAACGCTCGTTCGCGTAATAGTAGGCGTCGGCATCGCCGCTGGTGACCTGCCGGACACAGGCCTCGTGCGCCTCCAGCAGCAGCACCCGCTCCTCCTCGGTGATGCGCCGCGCCGCCAGGGCCCCGCAGGCCCCCTCCAGCGCCGCCATCACCTCGAAGCGCTCGATCACCTCGCGCAGGCTGAGCGAGGCGACGAACGCGCCGCGCCGCGGCTGGAGCTCGACCAGGCCGGCCGAGGCGAGCTGCATCAGCGCCTCGCGGATCGGCGTGCGTGACACGCCGAAGCGGGCCGCAAGCGTCTGCTCGTCCAGCCGCTCGCCGGGCCGCAGCGATCCGGTGACGATATCCTGCTCGAGCTGATCCCTCAGCGCATCTGCGCGCCGCATCCGCCACTCCACGATGATCGTTCAGCATTCTAACCGGGGCATAGGGGATGCGCCACTGGATTTATCGTATACAAAAAGGTTGACAAATTATCCAAGAATGGTGAATAAGCACGCAAGGGATCCACAGTGCCTCAGCACCCATGGGGAGATCGGGGCCGGCCAGCGCCGCCCGCATGGGCTCGTGATTTCTGCGCTTTCTCGAAGGCCGGCCACGCGAAACATCGTGTGAGCGATGCGGCAGGACGATCGTCGCGGCACCAGGTGCTTCTTTGGCTCCGCCTGCCGGGCGAGCCGATCTGGGCCGTGCCGGACAAGAGCCATCACAGGGCAACACCCCACGACCCGGGAGGTCACGCATGTCACTGCATCGACGCCATCTCCTTCCCTTTGCGGCCGACACCCGGCCTGCGGCAGCACCCGAGCATCCGACGGATGCGCACGCCACTGGGCTGGATCGACGCGCGCTTCTCTCCAGCGCTGCGGGCGGCCTGGTGGCGAGCATGACGCTCGGCAACCCGACATTTGCAGGCGCCGCGCAGGCGGCCGCCAATGCGTCCGAGCTCGTCATGATGGACGCCCTGCCGCTCTCGCAGGCCATCCAAGCGAAGCAGGTCTCCTGCGTCGAGGTGATGACGGCCTATCTCGACCACATCGAGCGCGTGAACCCGGCCGTCAACGCGATCGTCTCCCTGCAGCCGCGCGAGGACCTCCTGCGCCAGGCACAGGAGCGCGACGCGCAGCTCGCGCGCGGCGAGTATCTCGGCTGGATGCACGGCATGCCGCAGGCCGTGAAGGATCTGGCGGCGACCCAGGGCATCCGGACGACCTTCGGCTCGCCGCTGTTCAAGGACTTCGTGCCCGAGACGGATGGGATCATGGTCGCACGCATGAAGCGGAGCGGCGCCATCGTCATCGGCAAGACCAACACGCCCGAGTTCGGCCTGGGGTCACAGACCTACAACGAGGTCTTCGGCACGACCCTCAACGCCTACGATCAGAGCAGGATCGCCGGCGGCAGCAGCGGCGGTGCGGCGGTGTCGCTGGCGTTGCGCATGCTGCCGGTGGCCGATGGCAGCGACATGATGGGATCGCTGCGCAACCCCGGTGCGTTCAACAACGTGTTCGGGTTCCGACCCTCGTTCGGGCGCGTGCCGTCCGGCCCTGCTATGGAGGTGTTCGTCCAGCAGCTCGGCTATGAGGGGCCGATGGGTCGGACCGTCAGCGACTTGGCCATGCTCCTCTCGATCCAGGCCGGCCATGATGCGCGGGCGCCGCTCTCCATCGAGCAGGATCCCGCCATCTTCGCCGAGCCGCTCAAGCGCGACCTCAAGGGCACGCGGATCGCCTGGCTCGGCGATTTCGGCGGCTACCTGGCGATGGAGCCTGGGGTCAAGGAGCTATGCCAGAGTGCATTTCCCGCGTTCGAGACCATCGGCTGCCAGGTCGAGGAGGCGCTGCCCGATTTCCCCCCCGAGAAGATCTGGGATACTTGGCTCACTTGGCGCCACTGGCTGATCAGCGGGAGCCTCGGCGTTCCCTACAGCGACCCCGCCAAGCGGGCGCTGATGAAGCCGGAGGCCGTCTGGGAGGTCGAGGGCGGGCTCAAGCTCTCGGCGAGCGACGTCTACAAGGCGTCGGTCGCACGCTCGGCTTGGTACCAGGCCGTTCGCAAGATGTTCGAGACGTACGATTTCCTCGCCTTGCCCACCGCCCAAGTGTTCCCCTTCGATGCCAAGACGCATTGGCCCAAGGAGATCAACGGCCGGAGCATGGACACCTACCATCGCTGGATGGAGGTGGTGACGCCGGCCACGCTGTCCGGCTGCCCGACCATCAACGTGCCCGTCGGCTTCAACGCGGCCGGGTTGCCGATGGGGATGCAGCTGATCGGCCCCGAGCACGCCGACCTGGCGGTCCTCCAGATCGCCTATGGCTACGAGCAGGCCACAGGCTGGGTTCAAAAGCGCCTGCCGCCTCTGCTCGAGCGGTCATGAGGGCGAGGTCGGGCGCGCGATCGCCTTGACGGGGTGAACGCACCGCACCGGGCTTCTCGGCCGCAATGGAGACGCGGACCCTGCGCATGAGCGCAGAGCGGCAGCCGGCGGGTCGTTCCGCCGGCTGCCGAGCGCCATTCACGATGCCCTGCTCGAGCTGGCCGTGCGCGGTATCTGCCTCTCCGCTGTTCCACCGCATCATGCATCACGCAGTCTGAATCCTACGTCAGATTTTTCGTATACAAGATGATTGACATAGGATGCAGAACAGCGCAATAAGCACACATCCACCATAACCGCCGCTGCCCAGCGAGGCTGGGGCCGGATCGGGGAGAACCGTATGTCGCCGGAAGTGCTTTCAATTCTCGGATTGTGCGCGATGTTCGTCATCGCCACGATCCTGCCGGTCAACATGGGCGTGCTGGCCTTCGTCGGCTCGTTCCTGGTCGGCACGCTGGTCGCAGGCATGTCGACCAAGGACATCATCGCCGGGTTCCCCGGCGGGCTGTTCCTGACGCTGGTCGGCATCACCTATCTGTTCGCGCTCGCGCAGAACAACGGCACCATCGACTGGCTGGTCCAGTTGGCGGTGCGCGCCGTGCGGGGACGGATCGCGGCGATTCCATGGATCATGTTCGCGATCGCGGCCGTGCTTACCTCCGTGGGCGCCGTCAGCCCCGGCGCGGTCGCCATCATCGCCCCGATCGCCCTGGGCTTCGCCGCCCAGTACGGCATCAGCCCGCTGCTCATGGGCCTGCTCGTGATCCACGGGGCGCAGGCCGGCGGCTTCTCGCCGATCAGCATCTATGGCGGCATCACCAACGGCGTCGTCGCCAAGGCCGGTCTGCCGCTGAGCGAGCTCGCCACCATGACGGCGAGCTTCGCGGTCAATCTCGGCGTCTCGGTCCTGCTGTTCTTCGCGCTCGGCGGCCGCAGCCTGCTCCAGCGGCGCGCTCTTGCCACCGGGCCGGCGCCCAGCGTCCCGCATGTGGAGATCGCCGGCGCGCAGACCGGGATCCAGGCCTATGGCGATGCCGAATCCGAGGCACTGACCGAGGAGATCGCCCTGGAAACCGGGCAGAAGGTCGGCGCCGTGAGCCAGACGCCGGGAGCCGCGCCGGCCCTGGGATCGCGCGGCTACCAGATGCTGACGCTCGCCGGCATCGTGCTGCTGGCCGTCCTGACGCTGGCCTTCAAGCTCGATATCGGCTTCGTCGCGATGAGATCATGCTGATCACCGGCGTGAGCACCTACGTCTTCGTGCTGGAGAAGATGGGCACGATCGACTTCGTCGGCCACAGCGTCGCCGGCATGGGCAGCCCATTGCTGGCGGCACTCCTGCTCTGCCTGATCGGCGCCGTGGTCTCGGCCTTCGCCTCCTCGACCGCCGTGCTGGGCTCGCTGATCCCGCTGGCGGTGCCCTTCCTCCAGGGCGATTCGGGGGTCGGTGCCGTCGGCTTCATCGCCGCCATGGCGGTGTCCTCGACCATCGTCGACGTCAGCCCGTTCTCGACCAACGGCGCGCTGGTCCTGGCGAGCGCGCAGGGGATCGATCGGGACGTCTTCTTCCGCAAGCTGCTCGCCTACGGCGCGATCGTCACGGTCGTGGCGCCGGTCGTGGTCTGGCTGCTCTTCGTCGTGCTGTGACATAGGAGGTGTTGCGGTGAGCGCGAGCTTCTTTCACGACATGCTCGGCAGCATTGCCGAGCGGGGTCGGTCGCTGCTCGAGCGTACGTCCGGCCGCGCGGAAGCGCGGCCGGACGACGAGACGCCGGAAACGCTGGAGTCTCTCTCCCGATCCTTGCTCTCGGGTCGGGGAGAGGCGTCAGGCGTGGCTCTCGCGAGGCGGTTGCTGGACCGCTACGCCCACGAGCCGGTACCGGCGCGGATCGAGTTCTTTCACCTGCTCGCCCGGGAGTTCGACCCGGACCTCGCGGCGATCGAGCAGGCCTGGGAACGCTATCGGCAGGACGCCTCCCCGGCCAACCTGCAGGATCTGCTGGTGGCGGTCGAGCCGCCCCGGCAGGAGCTGTTCCGGCGGCTCAACCTGGCGCCGGGCGGCACGGCGGCGCTGGTGGCGATGCGCGAGGATCTGCTCCGGCACGGCGGCAAGGAGCCGGCCCTGCGCAAGGTCGACGACGACTTCGCGCATCTGTTCGGCTCCTGGTTCAATCGCGGCTTCCTGTTCCTGCGCCCCATCGACTGGTCGACGCCGGCGGACGTTCTGGAGCGGATCATCCGCTACGAGGCGGTGCACGAGATCCAGGGCTGGGACGATCTGCGCCGCCGCGTGCAGCCCTCCGACCGCCGTTGCTTCGCCTTCTTCCATCCGTCGTTGATCGACGAGCCCTTGATCTTCGTCGAGGTGGCGCTGACCCGCGAGATACCGGGCTCGATCCAGGGCCTCCTCGCCGAGGAGCGCGAGCCCTTGGCCGCGAGCGAGGCGACGACGGCCGTGTTCTACTCGATCAGCAACTGCCAGCCCGGCCTGCGCGGCGTGTCGTTCGGCAACTTCCTGATCAAGCAGGTGGTGGAGGAGCTGTCGCGCGAGCTGCCGTCCCTCACCACCTTCGTCACGCTCTCGCCGGTGCCCGGGTTCGCGGCCTGGCTGAGCAAGAGCGGGAACGCTGCGCCGTTGGAGCCCGACTGGCACCTGGATGCGGGGGCGGCGGAGCGCTCCCGCGCCGAGCTGCTGCCGCTCGCGGCCGCCTACTTCCTGGCGGCCAAAGGCCCCGGCGGCAAGCCGGTCGACCCGGTGGCCAGGTTCCACCTGGGCAACGGCGCCCGGCTCGAACGCCTCAACTGGCTGGGCGACACGTCGCCCAAGGGCCTGCGCGAGGCGCACGGGCTGATGGTCAACTACCTCTACGATCTGCGTTTCATCGAGGCCAACCACGAGGCGTTCGCGAACGAGGGCACGGTCGTGGCCTCCGATGCCGTGCGCCACCACCTGCCTGCACCGGAGACCGTGGCATGAACGAGAATCTGTTCGAGATCTTCCGCCAGAGCTTCCCCGCCGATCTCTCCCGGACCTTCCTGGAGCGGCCGGACGGCAGCCGTCTCAGCTACGGCGACGTCATCGAGCTGTCGGGCCGCGTGGCGCGGGTGCTGCAGGACCTGGGCGTGGCGCCGGGCGACCGGGTCGCTGCCCAGACCGAGAAGAGTGCGGAGGCGCTGCTGCTCTATCTGGGCACGCTGCGGGCCGGTGCGGTCTACCTGCCGCTCAACACCGCCTACACGGCCGGCGAGATCCGCTACTTTCTGGGCGACGCCGAGCCGACCCTGTTCGTGTGCCGGCCCGAGCTCGCGGGGCCGATGGCGGAGCTGGGCGGAGAGCTCGGCGTTCCCCATGTCCTGACCCTGGGCGAGCAGGGCGACGGCAGCCTCTGGGCCAAGGTCCTGGCCGCCAGCGGCGATGCCGTCGACGTGCCGCGCTCCAGGGACGACCTCGCCGCCTTCCTCTACACCTCGGGCACCACCGGGCGCTCGAAGGGCGCCATGCTGAGCCACGGCAATCTCGCGTCGAACGCGGCGGCATTGCGGGATGCATGGCGGTTCACGGCCGAGGATCGGCTGCTCCACGCCCTGCCGATCTTCCATACCCACGGCCTGTTCGTGGCCACCAACATCACCCTGATGGCGGGCGGCTCCCTGATCTTCCTGCCGCGCTTCGACCTCGACGAGATGATGCGGCTCTTGCCGCGCGCCACCTCGATGATGGGCGTGCCCACCTTCTACACCCGGCTGCTGTCGCGACCGGACTTCGACCGCGCGCTGGTGGCTCATGTCCGCCTGTTCGTCTCGGGCTCGGCACCTCTCTCGGCTGAGACGCATAAGGAGTTCAGCGCCCGCACCGGTCACGCCATTCTCGAGCGCTACGGCATGACCGAGACCAACATGAACACCTCCAACCCCTATGACGGGGATCGGGTGCCGGGCAGCGTCGGCATGCCGTTGCCGGGGGTCGAGCTGCGCATCACGGATCCGGAGACGGGTGCGGTGCTGCCGCAGGGCGAGATCGGGATGATCGAGGTCCGCGGCCCCAACGTGTTCAAGGGCTACTGGCGGATGCCCGAGAAGACCAAGGCCGAGTTCCGCGAGGACGGCTTCTTCATCACGGGCGACCTGGGCTTCATCGATGCGAAGGGCTACGTGTCGATCTCAGGCCGCGGCAAGGACCTGATCATCTCGGGCGGGTTCAACGTCTACCCGGCCGAGGTCGAGGGTGCGGTCGAGGCGCTGCCCGGCGTCGCCGACTGCGCCGTCATCGGCGTGCCGCATCCCGACTTTGGCGAGGGTGTCGTCGCGGTCGTCACTGCCAGGGCGGGAGCCGTGCTCGACGAGAAGCAGATGATCGCAGCGCTCGGCAGCGAGCTCGCCAAGTACAAGCTGCCCAAGCGAATCTTTGTCGCCGACAGCCTGCCCAGGAACGCGATGGGCAAGACCCAGAAGAACCAGCTGCGGGAAGAGCACAAGGGGACGTTCGTGCAGGTGGCCGAGCCAACGAAGCGCTGATCCTGTAGGATGTCCGGCCTCCGAGGCCCGCGCTGGCGTCCCGCCGGCGCGGGCCTCGGCAAGGAGGCGAGCCATGGCGATCGCGATCACGCTGGGGCAGTTTCTCGACGCCCACCATGTTCCCTACGACATCCTGGTCCACGAGCGGACCATGACGGCGCAAGGTACGGCGCGCGTCTGTGAGATCGAGGCGGGGCGGCTCGCCAAAGCGGTGATGATGCGCGACCGCCAGGGCTACGTCATGGCGATCCTGCCGGCCTCCTGCCGCGTCGACAAGGCGCAGCTCTGGCGGCTCCTGCATCGACCGGTGGAGCTGGCCGAGGAGGACGAGCTGCAGATCCTGTTCCGCGACTGTGACCTGGGCGCCATCCCGGCGCTGGGGCCAGCCTACGGGATCGAGACCGTCGTCGACGAGCGGCTCGACCGCGCCACCGAGCTCTGGCTGGAGGGCGGCGACCACCAAAGTCTCGTGCACGTGCCCGGCGAGCGGTTCCGTGAGCTCACAGCGGGCGCGCGGCGCGGCAGTTTCGCCCACACCTGAAGCGCACTCGATCTTGCCACGGCGCATCGCATCGGCAAGATGCGGCGATGCGCCAGCCGAGCATTGGGCCCGGCCGCCCCTTTCCCCTGGGCGTGACCCCAGGTCCCGACGGCGGCAACGTCGCGATCTTCTCCGCTCATGCCGAGCGGATCGAGCTGTGCCTGCTGGACGGGGAGGGGCGCCGGGAGACGGCTCGCCTGCCCTTGCCCGAAGTCACCGATCAGGTGTTTCACGGTTTCGTTCCCGGCTTGTCTCCGGGCCAGCTCTACGGCTTTCGCGCACATGGACCCTGGGCGCCGGAGCGTGGGCATCGCTTCAATCCGCACCGGTTGCTGCTCGACCCCTACGCCAGGGCCGTGGACGGGGAGTTCATCTGGACCGGGCCGAATCTCGTCGACCGGGCCGACCCGCTGCGGCTCGATCCGCGGGACACGGCAGCACTCGTGCCCAAGGCGGTGGTCACGGCGCCACGCGCGGCGAAGGCGGGACCGGTCGCCACCGCCTGGCCGGACACGATCGTCTATGAGGCGCATGTCCGCGGACTGACGCGGCTGCACCCCGCGGTGCCGGAGGCGTTGCGCGGCACCTATCTCGGCCTCGCCCAGCCGGCCGTGCTCGACCATCTGGTCGGACTGGGCGTGACCACGGTCGAGCTGATGCCGGTCTGGGCGTTCCTCGACGAGCTGCGCCTGACCCGGCTCGGGCTGCGCAACTACTGGGGCTACAATCCCTACGCCTTCATGGCGCCCGACCCGCGCTTCGCGCTCGCAGATCCGGAAGCCGAGTTCCGCACTATGGTCGAGGCGCTGCACGGCGCAGGCCTCGAGGTGGTTCTCGACGTGGTGCTCAACCATACCGCGGAGACCGACCAGTTCGGCCCGACCCTATCCCTGCGTGGCCTGGACAACGCCACCTACTACCGGCTCGATCCCGACGACCCCGCCCGCTACCTGGACTGGGCCGGCTGCGGCAACAGCCTCAATCTCGGCCATCGCAGGGTCCTGCACCTCGCCATGGATGCCTTGCGCCACTGGGCCGGGCTCGGCGTCGACGGCTTTCGCTTCGACCTCGCCCCTGCCCTCGGCCGCGACCTCGCCGGTGGCTTCCGGACCGATGCCGCGCTGCTTCAGGCCGTCGCGCAGGATC
>JBGAKU010000044.1:0-28272 GCA_044224255.1 Geminicoccaceae bacterium | reverse complement strand
GCCGAGGAACACGTTGGCCGCGACGTCGAGATTGTCGAACAGGTTGAGCTCCTGGTGAACGATGGCGATGCCGGCCGCAATCGCTTCGCCCACCGTCAGCCCGTCGCGCTCGGCGCCGTCGATGCGGAGAGTGCCGGAGGTGGGCCGGGTGACGCCGCCCAGAATCTTGACCAGAGTCGACTTGCCGGCGCCGTTCTCGCCGATCAGGCCCAGCACCTCGCCCGGATGGAGGGCGAGGTCGACGCCACCCAGCGCAACGACGCCGGGATAGGTCTTGGTGATCGCGCTGAGCTGGAGAAGCGGTTCCGGCATCGGTCAGGGCCGGGCCACGCGTCGCCGGCGGCCCGGCCCGGCGCGCGCTCAGCCCTTGATGCGCGCGACCAGCTCGGCCTCGAACGCGTCGACATTACCCTTGTCGATGATCTTGGTCGGCACGATGATCAGCTCGTTGGCCGGAATCCCCGACTTGTCGCCCTCGAGGTACTTCGCCATCAGCAGCATGCCCTGATAGCCCCACTCATAGGGCTGCTGGACGACCGTGCCCACGATCGTGCCTTCACGCACGCCGCCCAGCGTGATCGGGTCCTCGTCGAAGCCGATCACCGTGATGTCGCCGAGGCGGCCTGCCTCCTTCAATACCTCGTAGATGCGCGGCGTGTTGTAGGAGTAGAAGCCGACCATACAGTTGATGTCGGCGTTCGCGGCCAGCGTGTCCTCGACGTTGCGCTTGGCGCGCGTCTGGTCGATGTCGTCGCCGCGCACGTCGACCAGCTCGACCTTCGAGCCCTTGATCGCCTCGCGCACGCCCTCGATCCGCTCGCGGGCGTTATCCGCGCCCGGCAGGCCGACAAAGCCCATGCACTTGCCGCCGTCGGGCATGGCCTTGAGCATCAGCTCGCCCGCCTGCTTGCCGGCATCGGTGTTGGAGCTGCCGATATAGGCGATGCGGTTGGAGTCGGGCGCGTCGCTGTCGGTGGTGAACAGCGGTACCTGGCTGCCGACGCGGTTCAGCGCCTCGGTCGAGGTCTTGGGATCGACCGCGCTCACCATGATCGCGTCCACGCCCGCGGCCACCAGATCGTCCATCAGCCGCTGCTGCACGGCTGCCGCGGCCTGCTCCGGATATTTGAACTGCAGATCATAGTTCGGCAGCTCGGCCTGTGCCTTCTTGACCCCCGCCTCGGCCAGCTTCCAGAAATCGGAGGCGCCGTTGACGACGAAGACCAGCTCCTTCTTGTCCTGTGCGGCGACGGGGACCGCGGCCACGGTCCCTGCCAGGAGTGCCGCCGCGAGCGTCAGCGCTTGCGCCTTGAACATGATACCCCCCTGATCTGGCCGGTCGTGCGTCCTGCCCGCCGGCGCGTTGCTTGTCGGCCGCAGGTTAATATCCCGGCCGCGGCTCGCCTACCACTTTGTGTCGGCCTGGCGGCCACGCGAGTGTGACTCGCGCGCCGCGGCCACGGGGTGCAAACCAGCAGCATGAGACGTCGAGCCTTCCTCGCCGCCGCGAGCTTGGCGCTTGCGGCCAATCCGAGCCGGTCGGCGACGGCCGGCCCGGTCCTGGTCGAGCTGTTCACCTCGCAGGGCTGCAGCTCCTGCCCGCGTGCCGACGCCGCCCTCGCCGGTCTGGCAGGACGCGCCGACGTGCTGCCGCTCGCCTACCACGTCACCTATTGGGACCGCCTCGGCTGGCGGGACACCCTGGGCGATCCCCGCTTCGACGAGCGGCAGCGCTGGTATGGCGGGCTCCTGGGGACCGGAGCCTACACGCCGCAGGCCGTCGTCGCGGGCGAGATCGATCTCGTCGGCAGCGACCCGCGACTCGAGCAGGCGATCGGCATCGCCCGCTCGAACCGGATGCCGGTGCCCATCGCCATCGCCGGCACAACCGCCAGCCTACCGACACTGCTCCTGCCGGGCACCGCTCGGCTGACGGCGTTGGCCTTTGAATCGCGACGCCATGTGGCGATCGAGCGCGGCGAGAACGCGGGCGTGGAGATCGACTACGTCAACCCCGTCCGCGCCATCGCCGAGCTCGGCGCGTGGGACGGGAGCGCACGATCGCTCGACCTCGGCGCGGTCGCCAAGGCCGGCGCCGGCGTGGCCGTCATCGCCCAGGACCCGGCGAGCGGCCGCGTCATCGCCATCGGCCGCAGCGACCCGTCATGAAACCGCCGGCGGCTGCGGGCAGTCGTCCTGCTGCTCCGGGGCAGCGGCGCGGAAGGCGGAAAGGGCGCGGCATTCGGCGTCGATGCGCCGGATCACGGGATAGGGCTCGAGGTCGCAGGACCAGCGGCGCGCATTGAAGACCTGGGGGACCAGACAGACGTCGGCCAAGCTCGGCGCGTCGCCGTGGCAGAAGCGGCCGGTGGCCGGATCCTCCGCCAGCAGCCGCTCGATCGCGGCGAAGCCCTCGGCGATCCAACGGGCATACCAACGGCGCAGCGCCGCGTCGTCGAAGCCGAACTCGGCCAGGAGCGCATCCTGGACGCGCTGGTTGTTGAGCGGCTGGATGTCGCTCACCACCAGCGCCGCCAGCGCCCGCACCCTGGCGCGGCCGACCCGATCCCGTGGCAGCAGCGGCGGGTCGGGCCAGCGCTCGTCGAGATACTCCAGAATCGCCGTCGACTGGACCAGCCGCCCTTCATCCACCTCCAGGGTTGGCACGAAGCCCTGCGGATTGATGCCGCGATAGTCGGGCTCCTCGATCCCGTCGAGCCTCCGGACCACGACGCGATGGTAGGCGATCCCCTTCAGGGCGAGGCCGATACGGACGCGGTAGGCCGCCGAACTGCTCCAGTAGTCATAGAGCGTGATGCCCGCTGCGCCGTCGTTTTCGGACTGCTCGTTGCTGCGCCCGTTCGCCACCTCGCCCTCCTCTGCCGGCGACCGCTCCCGCCCATGATGAAGGTCGCTGCCGCGATGGTCATCCAGGCACGACTGCCGCCGCGTCACTCGATCAGGTTAGGCGGGGCGCTCGATCGGCCGAGCCGCTCGCTCGTGGATCCATTCCGGCCACATGCGCGGCCCGACATCGATCAGAGCGTGGAGCGCCGGCAGGAGGTGAGCCATCGATTGCGGCCTGTCCTTGGGGCGCGGTGCCAAGCAGGCGGAGAGCAGCGAGCCCAGCTCCGGCGGTGCGTCCGGCAGGTGGGCATGCAGAGACGTCGGCACGAGGTGGAGTTGGGGAAAGGGCTCGGCAGCATCGCCTTCGGGGAACGGATGGGTACCGGCGAGCATCTCGTACAGCGTGACGCCCAGCCCGTAGATGTCGCTGGCCGGCCTTGGCCTCCTCGCCCGGCACTGCTCCGGCGCCATATACGCGTCCGTGCCTTGAGGCGAGGACAGCTTGCCGCCGTCGTCACGGCGTGCGGTGCCGAGATCGAACAGCACGGGCCGCCGCGCCGCGATGATCACATTCGCCGGCTTGACGTCGAGATGCAGGAGGCGCCGGGCGTGCATGTGCGCCAGCGCCGAACCGAGGTGGATGGCGGTTCGGAGCGCATCCGAAACACTCAAACGCCGATCGGGGCTCGACTTCAGCAGCTTGCGCAGGGTCGGCCCTTCGAGAAACTCGGTCAGCACATAGTTGGGCGCGCCGTCCTCGAGCAGCCGGACGATGCCTGGATGCGCGAGTCGGCGCAGCGCGCGCGCCTCCCATCGGGCTTGCGAAGGCCGCTTGAACAGCTTGCAGCACATCGCACACCAGGAGAGATGATTCCAGACGATGTAGACCGGGTCGCGGCCGCCAGCATCGATCGCGCCCACCACCGTGATGTGCTCGGCCACCTGCGCACCGGGCTGCAGGCGTGCTGCCTGTTCGCTCATGCCGCCGAATGCCCTGCCTGAAGCTGGCTCGCGAACAGCCGCCGCGAGCGGCTTGGCCCGTTGAGCAGCCGCGCCGGCGTGCCGCTCTCCACGATCCGGCCGGCCTCGATCACGACGATGCGGTCGGCATTGCGGACCGAGGCCAGCCGGTGGGCGACGACCAGGATGGTGCGGTGGCCCGCGAGCCGCTCGATCGTGTCCTGCATCATCGCCTCGGTCTCGCCGTCGACCGCGGACGTGGCCTCGTCGAGCACCAGGATCGGTGCCTCACGGATCAACGCCCGGGCCAGGGCCACCCGCTGCCGTTGGCCACCGGACAGCCCCTCCCCGCGCGCGCCGAGGCGACGCTCGTAGCGCCCGGTTCCCGTCGCGATGAAGTCGTGCGCATGGGCCGCCGTGGCGGCGGCGATCACGCGGGCCTCGTCGGCGTCCGGGCAGCCATAGGCGACATTGGCGCCGACCGAGGCGCGCAGCAGATGTGCGTCCTGGAACACGACGGCGACGGCACGACGCAGCGAGGCCAGAGTCACGTCGCGCAGGTCGTGGCCGTCGATCGCGACGCTGCCGGTGGCAGGATCGTAGAGGCGCAGCAGGAGCTGGACCAACGAGGACTTGCCGCCGCCGCTGGGTCCGATCAGCGCCACGGTCTCGCCGGGCTCGATGCGCAGATCGATCCCGTGCAGCACGGCCGGCCCGCGCGGATAGCCGAAGGTAACCCCATGAAACTCGATCAGACCACGCGGCTTCGGCAACGGGCGGGCATCGGGGCGCTCGCGCACGAGACTTGGAACGTCCAGCAGATCGGCCACGCGCTGCGCGCCGGCGGCGGCACGCTGGAAGCGGGCGGCGGTACGGCCGAGGCCGCGGATCGGGCTGTAGAGATGGCCGACCGAGCCGATGAACGCCGCCAGCGTACCCAGCGTCAGGTTGCCGGCGCGCAGCTCCAGCGCGCCCACGACCACCAGCAGCAAGGTGCCGATCGAGGCCGCGGCGTCGATCAGCAGCGACAGGATCGCCTGGATCGAGACGGCATGCAGCTCGGCCTGCCGTGTGCGGTCCGCGGCGGCCGCGAACCGGGCGTCCTCCTGTCGCTCGCCGGCGAATGCCTGCACCACGGGCAGGGCATTGAGCGTGGTCTCCGCCATGGACATCCAGGCGCTGGCGCGGCGGCGCGTGACCCGATGGGCGCGACGCACGCGCGGGGCGTAGCGGACCGCCGCCAGCACCAGCAGGGGAACGGCCAGGAGTGACAGGAGGGTGAGCTTCCAGCTCAGGATGAGCAGGAAGACCAGATAGAACAGGACGCTCGCCAGATCGTCGAGCACCGACAGGACCGCGCTGTAGATGAGTGATTCCAGGCGGCTCACGTCGCCGTCGAGATGGGCGATCAGGTCGCCGGCGCTGCGGTCCCGCAACGATCCCGGTGAGAGCCGCAGAAGATGGCCATAGAGATCGCGCCGGACGTCCAGGATGAGCCGCTCGACCACGGCAGCCTCGAGCCGCGTCTGCCCGTACTCGACCAAGGCGGAGAAGCCTGCGACGCATCCATAGAGGCCGGCGAAGACAAAGAGCAGGTCGATCCGACCTCCGACCAGGACGTCGTCGATGACCGACTTGAGCAGCCACAGTGTCGCGCCGCCCAGGAGCGGGGCGATCAGCACCAAGCTTAGCGTGATGGCCACGAGCCCGCGGCAGCCCCTCAGATAGGGGGCGAACCGCTGGAACAAGCTCCAGACGTCGGATTGGCGCGCACTGGCGGGCACCGGCCGCGAACCGTTTGGCATGCTGAGGATCGAGCTCGACATGGTCGCGGCGGCGCGGCCCGAGGGTCGCGCCGCCTGCCCATGCTAGCCCCTGGTGCGGCTGCGGGTGCGGGTCCGGCTCCGACGCTTCTTCGTGCGACGGGTGCGGGTGTTGGTGCGGCTACGCTTGCTCAGCTCGTCGACCTCGAACGCGGGAAATCCGGCGATCTGCATTGGTCTTTCTCCATAGTTGCGACGCTGAAACCATAGGATGGCCGATGCAGCATTCGGCCGAGCGTCGGTTTAGAATTCCGCAAGAGGCTGGCTAAACCTGCGCGGGATGCGCCGCCTCAGAACGCGACCTCGAGCTTGGCGACCCACACCCAGCCACGGTCGCCGCCCGTCACGTCCTTCGCCGTGCGGTCGAGATCGTTGTCGAAGTAGGCAAGATCGCCGGCGAGGGTCAGGCCGGGGACGATCTCCAGATCGGCCGAGAGCACGAGGTTCCAGGGCTCACCGACGCCGGCATAGCCGCTGGTGTTGAGTACGCGACCATGCGTCAGCGACAGATAGACCTCGTCCAGATGGTAGCCGGCCCCGGCGTTGACGTAGCGGCGCCGCTGGCCGCCCACATCCTCCACGCCGGCTCCGCCGCCGAGCGCGAGCTCGTCGAAGATCGCTTCCCCACCCGCGTACCAGGTCCAAAGCCGATCACGGTCGAACTCGGTGTCGCTCAGTTCCGCCAGCCCGCCGACCACGGACGCGGCCAAATCGACCTGCTCGAGCTCCGCCTCGTAGATCAGTGCCGCCTCGAACCAGTGTTGCGCCTCCGTGTCGGTGAGCGCCACCGACTGGCCGGCGTCGGTGCCCTTCGGCGCATAGCTGACGCCGAACCCCACGCCGGCGAACGAAGGCGTATAGTAACGGACCTTGGTGCCGGTATCGCTGGTAAAGGGCAGGATCGCATCGACCGTGAGGGCGTCGACGACGTCGCCGTCGATGCCGCCGGTACCGGCGGCGATGGTGAATGCCCCGAGCGCGCTGGCGTCGACGGGACCATCGACGTCGCCGAGGCGGATCTCGCCCCAGCCCGAGCGGAGGAAGATCCAGGCCTCGTCGGTGTTGTAGACCTCGTTGGTGTCGGCCTCGAACTCGATGGTGGCGCCGTATTCCAGACCGAGCTCGTGGTCGTGCGCGCGGGCCAGGACGTGGACCTCGGTGTCCGTCGAGAAATCCAGCCCATCGGAGAGCTCGGGATCCTCGCGCTGCTGGGCCAGCTCGCCGCCATGAGCGAGCATCCCCGCAAAGCCCGTGATCGTAAGCTCAAACGGGCCATCGGCGCGCACCTCGGCCGCCGCCGCGCCCCCCGCCGTGGCGATGATGGCCGGGACGGCCGCGAGCATGAGCACCACACCGAGTGGCGCCATCCCGCATCCCCGCCCCACTCGGGCCACGCCTGACCAACCGTTCATCGGAGGCGTCGATTGAGGATCGCATCCGGCCAGGTCAACGCACTGCCCCGGCTACAACAGCCCGGGAGACGAGATTTATCCCTGCTCTTGCCCGGTTCAGGCTGTTTTCTTCCCCAACCCTAACCTTATGGGTATGCCTTCTCGATCCCGCCAGCCCTCCCATTGCACCGACGCTGGCCATCAGCGGACGACCGAAGCCCTTTCGCACGAGGCGGCGTGACATGCAGATCAAGTCGAAGATCATCGCCTTCCAGCTGTTCTTCATCTGCCTGATCGCCGTGATGGCAGCGATGGGCTTTCTCGCCGTCGACCGCGCCGACCGCTACATCGATCGGGTCTCGCTGGCCCACCGGCAGGTGGAGAGCATTCACGCGCTCTCCCTGCGCGCCAATCGGTTCTCGGAGCAGATCGCCGAGATGCTGCTGTTCGGCGAGGCGGGGCGTGCGGAGTTCGAGGAGGCCGGGCGCGATCTTGCGGCGAGCTTCACCTCTCTCGAGGGCATCACCAGAAAGGAGCTGGATTTTCTTACCGACCCCGAGGAGCGGGCAATCGAGAGTGAGGAACTTGCTCTGGTGGCGGCGATGCGCGACGTCACCGAGGATATGCACAAGACGGCGCTGGACCTGTTGCAGACATCTCTCGTCGGCCGGCAGGACGAGGCGCGACTGCGCTATTTCGACGAGATCGAGGAGAATCTGGACGATCGACTTCAACACCTCATCGATATCGCCATTGCCGACGAGGAGTTCGAGGTGCGCCAGGTCGAGGGTCAGGTCGCGCGACTGACCAACGAGCTGATCGCGGCCGTTGCGGTGAGCTCGTCGCTGGCGATCGTGGCCAGCCTGGGGGCCGTCATGCTCCTGAGCCGTGCCGTGGCCCGCCCGATCGCCCGGCTGATCGATGGCGCCAGCGCCATCGGCCGAGGCGAGCTCGCGCATCGGATCGCGGTCGAAGGACGCGACGAGCTTGCCACTCTTTCCGGGCACTTCAATCGTATGGCGGAACAGATCGAGGTCCAGCATTGTGCGCTGCTCGCGCACCAGAGCCAGCTCGAGCAGATGGTGAGCGAGCGCACCGCGCAGCTCGAGACCGCCAATCGGCGATTGAAGGATCTGGACCGCTTGCGTGTGCTGTTCCTTGCCGACGTCAGCCACGAGCTACGCACGCCGCTGACCGTCCTACGCGGCGAGGCCGAGGTCACGCTGCGCACCCGTGCCGCGAGCCAGGAGGACTTCCGCGAGACTCTCGAATCGGTGGTCCATCAGGCCGAGGAGATGGGTCGGCTGGTCGACGACCTCCTGTTCCTGACTCGCGCCGAGGCGGATTCGCTGCGGTTCGAGGCGGCGCCAGTGCCGCTGCAGGACGTGATCACGGAAGCCCTGGTCGAAGGACGGGTGCTGGTGGGTGCGCACGGACATCAGCTCGTGCCCTCCCTGCCGTCCGAGCCGTTGGTGGTCACCGCGGACCGCCAGCGTCTGAAACAGACCGCGCTGATCGCGATCGACAACGCGATCAAGTATTCCGATCCCCAGTCACCCGTCGAGATCGAGCTGCGACGGGACGGCAGGCAGGCCCTGATAACTGTCCGCAGCCGGGGCGATGCCATCCCCCCGGAAGACCTGCCCTACGTCTTCGACCGGTTCTATCGGGGTCGACACGACCAGACCAAGGGCGGTTCGGGTCTTGGCCTCTCGATCGCGAAATGGATCGTCGAGAAACATGGCGGGACGATCCACCTGACCAGCAGTCCCGAGCGCCTGACGGAGCTCGAGATCCGGCTGCAGCTCGCCTGAGCCTGCCGCCCGCTACTCGGCCGAGATCGTGTAGCCGAAGCCGCGCACGGTCTTGATCAGAGCTGTCGCCTCGCCGTCGTCGATCTTCTGCCGGAGATAGCGGATGTAGACATCCACGACCTTGCTTCCCGGGTCGAAGCTGTAACCCCAGACATGGTTCAGAATCCTGGACCGGCTGACCACCCGGCCCGAATTCTCCATCAGGTAGCCGAGCAGCGTGTATTCGCGCAGCGTGAGCACGATCTCTCGCTCGCCCCGGCGAGCCTTGCGCGTGGCGGGATCGAGCTGCAATGGGCCCACCTGCAGCACGGGCTCGGGCTTGTCGGCTAGGCTCCGTCGCCGCAGCGCGCGCAGGCGCGCCAGCAGCTCGTCGAACGCGAACGGTTTGGTCAGATACTCGTCGGCGCCGGCATCCAGTCCCTCGATCTTGTCTTGAACCGCGTCCTTGGCGGTGAGCATGAGCACCATGCAGGAGTGCCGATCCCGTCGGAGCGCGGCGCAGACCTCCATGCCGTCCATGCCGGGGAGCATCCGGTCGAGGATCACGACCGCATAGTCGTTGCTCCGGCATTGCTCCAGGCCGTCCTCGCCATTGTCGGCAACCTCGACCGCATAGCCCTCGGCCTCCAGTCCACGCCGAACGAATCGGGCAATGCGTGGATCATCCTCGATCAGCAAGATCCTAGCCAATGATCGGCCTTCTCCTTGGCACCCCCGACACCTCGCCGGTGCCGGGCTCGTGGATGGGTGAATTGCCCGCAGAATCGCGAGGCAGCTGGACATTCGACGTCCGGGACGACATTACCAATCCGCGTCCCACGAGCCGAGCCTTCCGATGCAATCCTTCACCAAGCTCACCGCGATCGCAGCTCCGTTGTCGATGATGAACGTCGACACGGATCAGATCATCCCCGCCAAGTGGCTGAAGACCATCCAGCGTACCGGGCTCGGCTCGGCCCTATTCGAGTCCCTGCGCTACCGCGAGGACGGCAGCGAGAATCCCGACTTCGTGCTGAACCGCGAGCCCTGGCGCGATGCACAGATCCTGATCGCGGGTCCCAACTTCGGCTGCGGCAGCTCGCGCGAGCATGCGCCGTGGGCGCTGCTCGACTACGGCATCCGCTGCGTGATCGCGCCCAGCTTCGCCGACATCTTCTACAACAACTGTTTCAAAAACGGCATCCTGCCGATTGTGCTGGACAAGGACCAGATCGACCTCCTGATCCACGAGGCCGAGACCGCGCCGAACCCGACCTTCACGGTCGACCTCGAGAGCCACCTGATCCACCGCCCGATGGGCAATGAGCCGATCAGCTTCGATCTCGACCCGGCGCACCGCCACAAGCTGCTGAACGGCCTCGACGACATCGGTCAGACCCTGCAGCAGGCCGGCAAGATCGACGGGTTCGAGCATGGGCAGAAGACGGGCTTCCCCTGGCTCTACCGGGCCGCCTGACGCCACCGGCTCGGCCTAGCCGCCGCAGGACTCCGCGGTAAAGAAGCCCTGAGGCTCCTCGAAGATGCTGCTGGCGCCAAAGAAGGTCCCGACCGGATCACCCGAGCCCGCAGCACACAGACCCCAGGCACAGACGATCGCGCGACCCTCCCGCCAGTGGGTCACGTTCCAGGTCTCGTGCCGCGTGCAGGTCTCGTCTTCGCTCGCGTCCGTCTGCCCGGCGAGCGCCAGGAGCATGCGGTAGACGGCCGCCATCTGCACGCCGCGCTTCGTGGCATAGCCGGTGCCCGTGAAGCCCCACCAATCCCAGCAGGCGTTGGGATTGCTCCAGGTCGCGTGGGTCTGGGGATAGAGCACGACGATGCGGTTGGCTTCGGCCCAGCGATTGTAGCCCGCACCGACGATGACGGCGTCGTCGACACTCTCCGCGTTCTGCTTGCAGCCGTGAAACACGACATGCACCCGACATTGCGCGCCGTCGCGACAGGCGGAGGGTACGTAGATCCAGCCCGTCTCGGCCATGCCGCGCGGCTCGGGGCTGGTCAGATAGCGCGCCTGATCGAAGGCCGTCGGCGCGTGGGTCGCCGCCGCGGCCGGCTGCAGCGGGCCATGCAGGAAGTCGAGGATCGCGTGCGCCTGATCGAGGTCGCAGTCGTTGACGAAGGGTGCTGCCGTGGTGCCGCAGTCCACCGGCCCGTCCTCGGTGACGAAGCCGTGGCCGGCGGGCACGGTGCCCTCGAAATGCACGACGGCCGGCGGCAGACCCGCCAGGGCATAGAACGGCGGAATCGTGGCGCTGACCGCCGGGAGGACGGTGCGGTCGGCGGTGCCGCTGAACACGTAGACCCGATCGTCGGTGAGGTTCGCCAGCGGATCGATGGCGCCGGCCTTCGCCAGCGCCGCTGCCGCGGCGAACAGGGCCGCAGGGTTCGGCTCGCCCATGCCGGTCGTCATGCATTGCTGTAGGGCCACCTCCAGCCTGCCCTCGGCGCAGCCATAAGGTCCGCCCGCCACGATGCCCGCGCCCACCACCTCGCCCGAGAACGCGACGTGAAACTGCCCGGCCATGTACGCGCCGGACGAAAGGCCCGACACGGTCGTCCGGGAGAGGTCGACATTCAGTTGGGGCAGCGGCTCGGCCGCGCTCGCCTGCTGCGCCGCGAAGAGCGTCGCCAGGACCGCCAGACTGCATGAAGCCAGCTCGAACCGCATGATCGACGCTCCGCCTTGTGCGACGCACTATAAGGCGCGACGCCGATCTCGCATGTGCGAAGGCGCACTCAGGCGACGGTAATGCCGAACGCTTGCCCGAAGCCCGCCCGGCCAGCCTCGGTGACCGTCACTGCGCGCGTGTGGGGCCGCAGCACAATCCAGCCCAGCTCGATGGCGCGATCGCGCAACGCCGCCCCCACCAGACCACCAAGATGCGGCCGTCGCTCGCTCCAGTCGAGGCAGATCCGACAGAGCGGGCGCCGCCCGCCGCCAAGCTCCAGCGCGATGCCGAGCGTATCATGCAGGAACCGCACGCCGCTCGGCGACAGGCCGCCGACACCGTCCGCCTCGCGCAGACCGAGGTGCCCGCGCGTTGTCAGGTGGTCGGCGATCGCCACCCCCAGCCGCCCGGCCAGATGGTCGTAGCAGGTGCGGGCAGCACGCAGGGCCGCATCGCGCGGGCCGGTCGGCCGGTGCCGCTGCGGGCCGATCGCGGCCAGTGCCGCCACCGCCTCGACCACACCCGCCACCTCGCGGGAAGCGAGCCGATGGTAGCGGTGCCTGCCCTGCTGCACCACGGCGACCAGTCGCGCCTCCACCAGCTTGGCGAGGTGCCCGGAGGTGGTCTGGGCGCTCACGCCGGCATGCCAGGCCAGCTCGCCCGCGGTCAGCGCCCGACCGTCCATCAGCGCCAGCAGGATGTTGGCTCGGGCCGGATCGCCGAGCAAAGCACCCGTCTCCGCTAGCACATTGCCGGAAATCATCGTCGTCATCCGACGTAGGATAGCCGGCTGCAGACACCGCGCCAGCGAGGACGCTTCGGCCACGGCCGTAGCGTCCATGCGCGCCTGGCCGCTCGATCGATGCGAGCCTCCGCCGCAGCACAAGCGCGAGGCTGCCATGACCGAGATCGAGATCCTATCCATCCGCCGCGGCGAGGCTGCGCCGTTCGGCCGGTCGCTGATCGCATGGCTGCGCGCCGCCGCCGAGCGGCGCCGGCAGCGCCGGGTCCTCGCAATGCTCGACGACCACATCCTTCGGGACATCGGCGTGACCCGCGAGCAGGCCCTGGCCGAGGCCCGGCGCCCGCCATGGCGTTGACCGGTGTTACGGCAGCAGGTCCACGATCTCGACGCCGAGCCGCCCCGCCAGTCGCTCGCCCAGAATCCGGCGGTGGCAGTGATCGGCGTGGCGCTCGAAGCAGAGTAGGCACAGGGGCTTGCCGGAGGCGACGAGTGCGCCGAGCTCGTCGAGCTCCGCCGTGGCAACCTCGCTCGCGAGATGGGCATCGAAGATGCGCCGCATCTCGTCGTACCGGCCGGTACGGGCGGCGAGACGGCCGTCGGCGGGCGTGCCGAGGCCGCGCAGGTGGAGATAGTCGATGCCGACGGTGGCAACGCCGGCGGCGAGCTGGCGCTTGGAGAAGCCCGGTCGCCGCGACGCAGCGACCGCCCGCACATCCACCAGCAGCGCCACGCCCGCGGACTGCAGGGTGCCGATCACCGCATCCGGGGTCGATTCCTGGTAGCCGATGGTGAACACCGCCGTCACGACGGCGGTCTCAGGCTGCGCCTAGCCTGGC
This sequence comes from Geminicoccaceae bacterium, assembly GCA_044224255.1. GTDB lineage: Bacteria > Pseudomonadota > Alphaproteobacteria > Geminicoccales > Geminicoccaceae > Benzoatithermus. The sequence goes on along the minus strand of JBGAKU010000044.1, from coordinate 15,187 downwards.
AGCCGCCTTGAGGGGCCTGCCTCCCGAAAGCGCGCGTTCGACCTGCGCCACGATCGCCTCCTCGTCGAGGGCGGCATCGCGGTATTGACCGGTGGGGGTGCCCTGCTCGACGAACCGGTCCGGCAGCATCATGCTGCGCAGGCGCAGCTTGCCCGAATCGAGCAGGCCGGCATCGAGCATGTGCTGCTGGACGAAGCTGCCGAAGCCGCCGATCGAGCCTTCCTCGACGGTCACGATCAGCTGGTGGCGCGCGGCGAGGCGCGCGATCAGATCGGCATCCAGCGGCTTGGCGAACCGGGCGTCGGCCACCGTGGTCGAGATGCCGCGCGCCGCCAGGGTCTCGGCCGCCTTCAGCGACTCCTGCAGACGTGCGCCGAAGGACAGGATCGCGACGCTCGAGCCTTCCCGGACGATCCGGCCCCGGCCGATCTCGAGCGGCTCGATCACCTCGGGGATGTCGATGCCGACGCCCTCGCCGCGAGGATAGCGGAAGGCGATCGGCCCGCTGTCGTGACGTGCCGCGGTCGCGACCATGCGCATCAGCTCGAGCTCGTCGGCGGCGGCCATCACCACCATCCCCGGCAGGCAGCCGAGATAGGCGACGTCGAACGAGCCGGCATGCGTGGCACCGTCCGCACCGACCAGTCCTGCCCGGTCGATCGCGAACCGGACCGGCAGGCCCTGGATCGCCACGTCATGGACGACCTGGTCGTAAGCGCGCTGCAGGAAGGTTGAGTAGATGGCGCAGAACGGGCGGAACCCCTCGGTCGCGAGACCGGCGGCGAAGGTCACCGCGTGCTGCTCGGCGATGCCGACGTCGAAGCAGCGGTCCGGAAACGCCTTGGCGAACAGGTCGAGCCCGGTGCCGGCCGGCATGGCGGCGTTGATCGCCACGATGCGCTGGTCCTTGGTCGCCTCGCGGATCAGCTGTCGGGAGAAGACCGAGGTATAGCTCGGCGCGTTCGACTTCACCTTGTGCTGCGTGCCGGTGATGACATCGAACCGGCCGACACCGTGATACTTGTCCGACGCGCTCTCCGCCGGCCCGTAGCCCTTGCCCTTCTGGGTGACGACGTGGATCAGCACCGGGCCACGGTCGCTGGCGTCGCGCACATTCTCGAGCACCGGGATCAGATGGTCGAGATTGTGACCGTCGAGCGGCCCGATATAGTAGAAGCCCAGCTCCTCGAACAGCGTGCCGCCCGTGGCGAGGCCGCGCGCGAACTCCTCGGCGCGCGAGGCGACGGTGGCCAGTCGGTGGGGCAGGTACTCGGTGAGCTGCTTGGCGACGTGGCGAAAGCCGCGATAGGTGTGCGAGGACACCACCCGCGACAGATAGGCGCTCATCGCCCCGGTTGGCGGCGCGATCGACATGTCGTTGTCGTTGAGGATCACGATCAGCCGGGCACGCAGGGCACCGGTGTTGTTCATGGCCTCGTAGGCCATGCCGGCGCTCATCGCCCCGTCGCCGATCACCGCCACCACGTTGCGATCGATCGCGTCGAGCTTGGCCGCGACGGCCATGCCCAGGCCGGCCGAGATCGAGGTCGAGCTGTGCGCCGCGCCGAACGGGTCGTACTCGCTCTCGGAGCGGCGGGTGAAGCCCGAGATGCCGCCCGGCTGCCGCAGGGTGCGGATGCGGTCGCGTCGTCCGGTCAGGATCTTGTGCGGATAGGCCTGGTGACCGACGTCCCAGATCAGCCGGTCGTGTGGCGTATCGAACACGTGGTGCAGCGCCACGGTGAGCTCGACGACGCCCAGGCCGGCGCCGAGGTGACCGCCCGTGACCGAGACCGCGTCGATGGTCTCCTGGCGCAGCTCGGCCGCGAGCTGGGCGAGCTGGGTCCGGTCGAGAGCACGCAGATCCCCTGGCTCGTGGACCTGGTCGAGAAGCGGTGTCGAAGGCATACGCACGAGACTCTCTGCCCGAGCCAATCAGGAATTGCGGCTGATCACATAACCAAACAGCGCCACCAGAAGCGTGGCGCTGTCACCAAAGATGTCAAGGCGACCAACCGCGCGCTCGCGGAGCTCGCCGAGACGTCGCCGGGCCGCGGCCTCGCCGAGGGCATCGACGAAGGTCGCCTTGCCGGCGACGCGGTCGCGGCCCGAATCCTTGCCGGTCTCGATACCTTCGCCGCCCAGGTCGAGAAGGTCGTCGCGGATCTGGAAGGCGAGCCCGAGATCGTCGGCATAGGCGAGGAGGGCCGCGGTCTGGTCGTCGCCGGCGCGGCCCAGGATCGTGCCGGCCTCGCACGACCAGCGGATCAGCGCCCCCGTCTTCAGCCGCTGCATGGCCGCGATCTCGTCGAGCCCCCAGCCCTGCTTCTCGGCCATCAGATCGAGCTGCTGACCGCCGCACATGCCGAGCGATCCGGCAGCACGGGCGAGCCCGGCAACCAGAGCGCAGCGCTGATCTGCATCCGCGCCGTAGTCCGGCCGCGCCAGCACCTCGAAGGCCAGGGCCTGCAGCGCGTCGCCGACCAGGATTGCCGTCGCCTCGTCATAGGCGCGGTGGCAGGCGGGCTTGCCGCGCCGCAGCGTCGCGTCGTCCATCGCCGGCAGATCGTCGTGGACCAGCGAATAGGCATGGAGAAGCTCGACCGCAGCACCCGCCCGCGTCGGTGCCAGGCCCCGCATCCCGAACAGCTCCGCCGTGGCCGCGACCAGGAACGGCCGCAGCCGTTTGCCACCGCCCAGCACGGCGTAGCGCATGGCCTCGTGCAGGCGCGCCTGCGGACCGTCGATCGTCGGCAGCAGCGATTCGAGCTCAGCCTCGATCGCGGCCGCCACCGCCGCGACCGCCCGTTGGAGAGCGGCCATCCTTAGCCGTCCTCGAACGGCTGCAGCCTCGGCTGCCCCTCACGATCCAGCGTCAGCTTCTCCACGCGAAGCTGCACCTGACGCAGCTTCTCCGCGCAGTGCGCCCGCAAAGCCGTGCCGCGCTCATAGGCCTGGATCGAGCTCTCGAGGTCGAGCTGGCCGCGCTCGAGCTTCTGGACGATGCCTTCGAGCTCGGCCAGCGCCTCCTCGAAGCTCATCGCAGCGACGGGCTCGCCGGAGGCATCGCTCTCCACTGCGACGGACGGCTCGGCCATGGGTCAGGGGCGCTCCTCAGCCAGCACCTTCAGATGCGCCACGACGCTCCGCGCCAGGGCGGCCGGGTCATAGCCGCCCTCCAGCACCGAGACAATCTTGCCGTCGCAATGGCGCTCGGCCAGCGCGCACAGCTCGCGTGTCACCCAGATATAGTCCTCCTCGAACAGCGCCATGCTGGCCAGCGGATCCTCGGCATGGGCGTCGAAGCCGGCGGAGACGAAGATCAGCTGCGGCTGCCAGGCATCGATCGCCGGCAGCACGTCGCGCTCGACCACGCGCCGCCAGGCATCGCTGCCGGTTCCCGGCGGCAGCGGCCGGTTGAGGATGTTGCCCTTGATGCCGCGCTCGGAGACCAGGCCGGTGCCGGGATAGAGCGGCGCTTGGTGCGTCGAGACATAGAGCGTGTCGGGGTCGTCGTAGAACGTGCTCTGCGTGCCGTTGCCGTGATGGACATCGAAATCGAAGATGGCGAGCCGCGACAGCTTGTGGACCGCACGGGCCTGCATGGCCGCCACCGCGACATTGTTGAACACGCAGAAGCCCATGGCCTCCATGGCCTCGGCATGGTGCCCGGGCGGACGCATGGCGCTGAACGCCCGCGGCGCCTCCCCGGCCATCACCGCATCGACCGCCGCGCAGGCGGCACCGGCGGCGCGCAGTGCGGCCTCGCCCGAATGCGGGTTCAAGACGGTGTCGGCGTCGACCCGGACATGGCCCGACACCGGCACCTCGCCGAGGATGCGGGTGGTGTAGCGGGCCGGATGCACGCGCTGGATCTGCTCCAGCGTCGCGAGCGGCGCCTCGCGCCGCTCCAGGCCCGGGATCGCGGCCTCCTCGACCGCGCGCAGGATGGCCTTCAGCCGGATCGGCGCCTCGGGATGGCCAGGTCCCGGATCGTGCAGCAATGCCACCGGATGCGTATAGAACAGCAGCGCCACCGTCGCCCCCCGATGCGTCGATCCCGACCGGATCGCGCGGTTATCGGCTGGGCGCGCCGTTGTGGCAAGGCGGTGGGGCGGCTCGGCGTGACGTTCCGATCAGGCGGGGGTCAGTGCTCGAAGCTCACCAGGGCCTCCCGCTCTCCGGTCGCGAGATCGACCGTCAACACATTGCCGATGCCCGGCGCATAGTATTTGTTCTCCTTGGCTTCGGGCTCGAGTGGGGTGAGCTCGAAGGTCTTCAACACGTTGCGGAAGGTGCCCATGCGCGTCACGAGGGTCCCGCCCACGCTCTCGTAGCGCGCGAGGTCCTCCGCCTCGTCCAGCGCGAACTCCTGCCGGACTGTCATACCGGGCGCAGGGTGGGCCGACATGATGATGCCGGGCTTGGCGCCCCCCTGTCCGGCGATGAAGGTGCCGTCGATCGAGACGATGTAGCCATTGACGTACTCGGCCGTGGACTCGCCGAAGTACCAGACATTGCCCTGCCGATCCTGCGCATAGTAGTCGAACGTGTCCTCCTCCACCTTGCCGTCGACCGTGACGGTGTCGCGCACGACCACGCAGTCGACGCCCATGATCCTGCGCTTGCGGTTGGTGACGCGCACCTTGATGGCGCTGTTCTCGCCGCGATAGGTCCATACGGCTCCGGAGGGCAGCGGAAAGTAGCGGTTGGTGACGCTGTCGACGAAGTTGGCCGGATCGATCGGCGGATCGTAGGGTGCCTGGCCCACGGCACCGCAAACCCGGGCCCGCGCTTCGGTCTGGGCCGTGCACAGGCGCCGGGCCGAACGCAGCTCCTCATCGGCATGAGTGAGGCAACTTGCCGCCTTCGTCGGATCGCCGATGTTGGCGCAGGTCGCCGCTGCAACCAGCCTGTCACCCTCGGCGTCCCGTGCGCAGGCTTGGGCCAGCAGAACGGTGGTCCGGTCGCACGAGTTCGCCCTGGCCGAAGCCGGCACGGCGATTGCTGCCGCCACCAGGGTCAAGCCGAACGTCGTCGCTGCACCGGCGCTTGCCTTCGTCATCTCTCGTCTCCCGATTGCGCGTGGATCGGCCGGGCGTAGGATGTGGATTCACGATGGGCGGCACCATCCGACAGATGTCGGACGGAGGGGTCCTGCGCGTGGTCGATGACGCCGTGAGGGCCGTCCGACTTTTTCGGACGGCACCGGCAAAGCCTCCGACGCGCAGCGGGAGACGGGATGATGGGCTGGCTCGCGGGCCGTCGCCGCTGGCTGCTGGTCGTGATCGCCGCCCTGCTTCTCACGCTGATGCTCGCCGGAGAGGCGCTCACCAGCGACGAGCCGTTCTGGTCGCTCGATCTGCTGCTCGATCTCGTCAACAATCTCCTCCTGGTCGGCACCACGGTGGCATGCACGCTTCTGGCGCTCCGGCTCGGTGTCCAGGAGGAGGAGACGCGGCTGCTTCGCGCCGACATGGCGCTGGTGCGCGCGGAGAGCCTCCAATGGCGCGAGGAGATGGCCGACGAGCTGCGTGCGCTGGGCCAGGCGATCAAGCGGCAGTTCGAGGCCTGGAAGCTGACCGCGGCCGAGCAGGAGGTCGGGCTGCTGCTGCTCAAGGGCTTCAGCCACAAGGAGATCGCCCGCATCCGCAGCACGAGCGAGGCGACGATCCGGCAGCACGCGGCGGCGATCTACCAGAAATCGAACCTGGGCGGTCGCGCCGCGCTGTCAGCCTTCTTCCTCGAGGATCTGCTTACCGAACCCGGGCCGCCCCTGACCGCAGCGCCGGTGGATGTCCGAGGGTAGTCCCTCGAAGCGACGAAGGAACGAGAACGGGGATTCCACGGGTCGGTTTCGGGTAATTCAGGGGACATCTCGCGAACCGAACTCGGCAAGCATGGCCGCGAGCGCCCGGCGTGGATTGTGATTGACCGCGATGCGAGCGGGAGGCAGCGTCCTACTGGCTATTGGCGTCCGTAGAAGGACGGAATCGACCATGCCGGAACGCAAGGTCTTCGACGTGTTCCTGAGCCACTCGGGCGAGGACAAGGCACAGGTCGAGGAGCTCGCGGAACGGCTGGAGGACGAAGCCGGACTGAAGCCGTACCTGGACAAATGGCATCTGGCACCCGGCGATCCGTTCCAGGAAAAGCTCGAGGAGGCTCTTGCCCAATCGCACGCCTGCGCCGTGTTCATCGGCGAGCGCGGTTTGAGGCCGTGGCACGATGCTGAGATGCGCGCGGCGCTGGACCAAAGGACAAAAGACAGGTCCTTCCGCGTCGTGCCGGTTCTCCTGCCGGGGGCTCCGGATCACGCCAACGAGACTCTACCGGCCTTCCTCCGCTCCTTGAGCTGGGTGGACTTCCGGACCCCGGATGGTCTGAAGGATCGGCATGCGTTCAACGGGCTCGTGGCAGGCATCCGCGGCACGCAACCTGGGCGGCCGAGACATACGCCGAACCTACCTCCATGGCTGCGCCTCATCGTTCCGACCGGGGTCAAGCTCAAGAACCCCACTGGAATAGCCGTCGAGAACGACGTCATCTTCGTTGCCGACTGGGGCAGCAGTGAGTTGCTGCGCATAGAGCATAGCGAGGTCACGCGTCGGTACACAAAGCTCAACAAGCCACATCATGTTCTGATCACGCCAGACCGTCGAGTTCTCGTCGCCGATACACACAACCATCGGATTGTTACCCTCGACACGGAGCTGCGATATCACAGCCAAAGGACTCGTCTGGCGATGCATCAACTCAGGGAGCCACATTCGATTGCGGCCGATCACAGCGAGGACCTCTACCTGCTGAACTCGAGCATGCACAATGCTCTCTACGCATCACGCGGTAAGCTCCAGGCCGTGGCCGGCCGGCCTGACGGCAGCCAAGGCGCAGGCGACGGCGAGCTAAACAAGCCATGCGGTATGTGCCTAGGCATCAACTCCGTTTATGTCGCCGATACATACAATCATCGAGTAGCGGTATTTACCCGCGAGCTGGCCTATCGTGCCACGTTCGGAAGGAAGGGCGGGGAGCCCGAATGCTTCTCGTGGCCGGTTGGAATCGCAAACTCCACGAGATGGCTCGTAATGGCCTTTGTGGGAAACAAACGACTGCAGCTTTGGACCAAAGACTACGTAGGTGACCAATTCGTGGCGGAGTATGCTTACGGCCGTCTATGTGCCGAGTGGCTCAAGTCGCCATTTGGCGTTGTCTTCGACCCAAGAGGCCGACTGTATGTGACCGACCGGGACGATGGAAAAATTCTGCAGATCCAGTTTAGAGAGATGCTCCGTGACCTTGACATGAAATCGGCGGACAAGGGGCGTATGGCATCCTGATTCCGCTCCTTCCGCCTCAACGCTCCGTGCGTATGTTTGGTCTCTTAAGACTGCAAATTCTGATGATAGCTAAGGACATTTGAGACTTCAAGAATGGCGATTAGCTCCTGACTTGGCTACCATACTCATTGACACCTTCAGTCTCAATGTCCATGGTACGACATGATTTGGCGGATTGCCCTTCCCGGCTGCATGTTGTCGATGGCTGTCGCGCTCTTCGCGTCACCCTCGTCGATCGTATCCCTGGCGGAGTGGGCAACATGGGTCCTCGGCGTCACGCTCCTCGGCTGCTGGTTGGTGGATTCCCTGGAGCTGGTCGAGCTTCTCACACGCCGAAGGAGGTCCAGCGCCGCGAGCGTGCAGAGTGCCGCTATGCAGCCCTTCGTCAGCCTGCACGTGCCCATCTGCTCGGAGCCGCCAGATGTAGTCGCCAAAACCCTGCTTGCCTTGAGCGATCTAAGATATGCCGCGTACGAGGTCATCGTCGTTGACAATAATACTGAGGATGAACGTCTATGGCGGCCGATCTCGCATCTGTGCCGCGATCTCGGCCCCCATTTCCGCTTCTATCATCTGCCGTGCTGGCCGGGATTCAAAGCGGGAGCATTGAATTTCGCCCTGCGCCAGTCTTCGCCAGAGGCAACTGTCATCGGCGTCGTGGACTCCGATTACATCGTCGATTGCGATTATCTAGCAGATCTTGTCTCCTATTTTGGAGACAGCCGAATAGGATTTGTTCAGACCCCGCAGAACTATCGAGACTGGCACACCGAATGTTTCGGGAGAATGTGCTATTGGGAGTACTGGCAGTTCTTCGCTGTTGGTATGATGGTCCGAAATGAGTACAATGCAATCCTGATGCATGGCACCATGAATCTTGTGCGCAAGCGGGCGCTCCTGGACGTCGGTGAGTGGGCGGAATGGTGCCTCACCGAAGACTCCGAGCTCGGGCTGCGAATCTTGTCGGCGCATTATCATAGTGTCTATGTGCCCCGCACCTACGGTCGTGGCCTGGTTCCATTCTCCTACGACGCTTTTCGGCGCCAACGCCGTAGATGGGTCATGGGTGGTGCCCAAATACTCGTGTGGCACTGGAGGCTCTTTCTGCCCTGGGGCGGCGTCAGCCGCGGCTTGAGCACGGCGCAGAAACTGCGCTACCTGCAGGGATGGATGCACTGGATCGGGGCCGCAGCCATCGTCTTGGCCATGCCTATGGCCGTCGCGTTGAGCCTGGCGGCCCTGGTCGGTCTTGCACGTGTCGAGACCTTGGCTTGTCTCAGTGTAGGAATAGTCAGCACATTTCTTTACGTGATCGCGCGCGCGACGCTCGTGTATAGATTCCATCTTCTACGCTCATGGCGCGAGACCATGGGCACGACGCTGATGATCTGCGGCCTGGTGTCAACGATCGGTCGGGCTTGGCTGGCTGGCCTGCTGCCCGTCGTGCGCCCCTTCCACCGCACGCCAAAGGAGCCTCTGGTGACCGCGGGCTGGATCACCGAGGTGCGGCTCGAGCTGCTCGTGGGCGCGTCGCTGCTCCTGCTCGGATCGGCTGATGTGGTGTGGTTCGGGCCTGCCGGCTTGGCGGCAGCGGCCGGGCTGTGGACGTGTGCGGCCTTGCTCCTCGCGACCGTCTGGACCGCGTACGTGGCGGCGGACGAGGCCGGGTCTGGCGCGGCGGTCGCTGCGAGGGTGCCTCGGGCGATGCTGCCGGCCGCCGGGCTTGACAAGGATGCCCGCGCCGCCGTGACTGGCGGCCGCCGGCAGCAGCGACGCGACTGCACCGACTGAGGCAAGGATCGGTCTCGTGGCACGATCGCCCGCAAAGGCAGCTTGCCCACCAGAGGTGACCAGCGGCGATTTTAGCGACATCGTCCGGCTCGAAGGCGTCCATATGGACTTCGGCGCCGTGAAGGCGCTGCGCGACGTCGACCTCGCCATCGGCCGCAACGAGATCGTGGGCCTGATCGGCGACAACGGTGCGGGCAAGTCGACCCTGATCAAGGTGATGACCGGGGTGCTGCGGCCGACCGCCGGCACGATCTGGGTCCGCGACCGCAAGCTCGACCTTGCCGACTACTCCGTCCGCATGGCGCATGAGCTGTCGATTGAGACCGTCTACCAGGACAAGTCGCTGGGCGAGCAGCAGCCGCTCTGGCGCAATTTCTTCGTCGGCCGGCAGATCACCAACCGTTGGGGCTTCATCGACATCAGGGCGGAGAAGCGGATCGCCGGTGACATCCTGCAGAAGGCGATCGGCTTTCGCGGCGTCGGCATCTCGCCGGAATCGACCGTGCACCAGCTCTCCGGGGGAGAGCGGCAGGGGATCGCGATTGGCCGTGCCATGCATTTCAACGCCGACCTGATCGTGCTCGACGAGCCGACGGCGGCGCTGGCGGTCAAGGAGGTCAGGAAGGTCCTGGACTTCGTCGGCCAGATCAAGGCCAGCGGCCGCGCCTGCGTCTACATCGAGCACAACCTCGCCCATGTGCACGCCGTGGCCGACCGGCTGGTCGTGGTCGATCGCGGCACGATCGTGGCCGAGATGCGCCCGCAGGACCTGACGGTGCACGAGCTGACCGAATACCTGATCGGCCTGCAGCAGGCGCGATAGGTCATGGACCGCATCACCCGCCTGGAAGGGTTGCCGATCATCCTGGTCTTCGCGCTGATTCTGGCGCTGTTCATGTACACGGCACCCCAGGTCTTCCTGGCGCCCAACATCTACACCACCTTCCTCTCAACCCTGTCGCCGCTGATCCTGCTCGCGGTCGGCCTGACCTTCGTAATAGGGGCGGGCGAGATCGACCTGTCCTTCCCGTCCGTGATCGCATTCTCCGGCTTCGTCTTTGCCGTCCTGTTCAAGGAGTATGAGCTGGGCTGGCTCGCCGTGATCGCCGCCCTCGCCAGCGGCCTGCTCGTCGGCCTCGTCAACGGCTGCCTGATCGCCGTGATCGGCATCCCCTCCTTCATCGCCACGCTCGGCACCCAGTTCTTCTGGGCCGGCATGGCGACCGTGCTCTCCGGCGGCAAGTCCTACGCCCTGCGCGGTGCCGAGGAATCCTGGGTCTGGACGGTGCTGGTCGGCCGGCCGCAGCTCTCGGCGGACGCTTTCTGGTGGGGCAACCAGCTCGCCGCCCAGGCCTTCTGGACCGCGATGATCGTGATCTTCCTCTGGTTCGTGCTCAACCGTCACCGCTTCGGCGAGCACATCCTGTTCATCGGCGACAGCAACGACGTGGCCCGGGTGGTCGGCATCGACGTGGTGCGCGAGAAGATCAAGCTGTTCTGCCTGATGGGCCTGCTGGCCTCCCTGGCCGCGATCTTCCTCACGCTGGAGAACAAGAACTTCTTCGGCAACCAGGGCCAGGGCTACCTGCTCACCGCCATCGCCTCGGTCCTGATCGGTGGCACCTCGATCTTCGGTGGTCGCGCCACCATCGTCGGCACCGTGTTCGGCTGCCTGATCATCGGCATGATCGAAGCCGGCCTCGTCGCCACCGGCCTGACCGGCGCCTGGGTCCGCACGGTGCAGGGCCTCGTGTTCCTGGCCGCCGTGGTGTTCTATCTTCTCGTGGAGGAGCCGCAGCGGCGTGCGGGCCTGCTGCGACGGCTCCGATTGCGATGAGACAAGGCCAGGGAAGTCCAACCATGCGCAAGCTGCTTCTCGCCACAGCCGCGCTCGCTCTGAGCTCGGGCGCCGCCATCGCCGCGGACCCGCCCGGCAAGGGCATCACCATCTACATGCAGATGGGCGGCAATCCCGGCGACGGCGCCACGCTGGCCCGTCAGACCGGCGCCGCCGCGGCGGCGCAGGCGCTCGGGGTCGACCAGCTCAACGAGCAGTTCTCGGGCTGGGCGCCGGAGACGATGATCGACCAGTTCAAGCAGGCGCTGGCGGCCAAGCCTTCCTGCATCGTGATCATGGGCCATCCCGGCAACGAGGCCTTCATGGACCTGGTCAAGCAGGCCTTCGACCAGGGGGTGATCGTCACCGACGGCAACGCGCCGCTCTCGGAGCTGCAGGCCGCCTATGGCTCCAAGGGCTTCGGCTATGCCGGCGTCGACCTCTACCAGGGCGGCAAGCTGACGGCCGAGCGGATGATCGAGGTCGGCAAGCTCAAGTCCGGCGACGAGGCCATGGTCTATGGCGTGTTCAGCCAAGCCGAGCGCGGCCAGTCGGAGAAGGGCCTGGCCGACACGCTGGAGGCGGCCGGGCTCAAGGTCGACCGGCTCGAGATCACCCAGGAGGTCAACAGCGACGCCTCGCTCGGCGTCCCCGTGCTCGCCGCCTATGTCCAGTCGCACCCGAACCTGAGGGCGATCGGCACCCAGCATGGCCTGGTAACCAGCGTGCTGGCCGAGGTGCTGAAGAAGGCGGGCAAGAAGCCGGGCGAGATCACAGTCGGCGGAATCGACCTCGTTCCAGCGACGATTGATGGCCTGCAATCCGGCTACGTCAACGTCACGCTCGACCAGCTCCTTTACCTGCAGGGCTTCATGCCGGTGCTGCAGTGCGTGCTGACCAAGGCCTACAAGATGCCGGGCCTGTCGCTGAACACCGGCGCCGGCGTGGTCACCCCGCAAACCATCGGCGACCTCGTGCCGCTGATCGAGGCGGGAATTCGTTAGTCACGCGCAAGGGCCGGGAGTCGAGTTCCCCGGCCCGTTACCGCTAGCATCGTCGCCGAAGCCGTACAGCGCCAGCTCCTCGAATGTGCGCGGACGGGCGATGTCGACCACGATGTAAAGGTTATCTCCGACACGGCGATAGAACTGGCCCATTGGCTTGAGCTGTCGAGGATCGTCTTCCCCGAGCAGGGGAGCGTGGGACTTCAATTCGTCGTGCCGCTCCTTCCAGTACTTAGCCAACGTCGCCCTCGGGAGCGGCATACCGATCTGCGCGTCGGGCGAGGCGAACACCTGCACCCGCTCGAGAAATGCCGGCCCCTCCTGCTGGCTCGTGCGCCGCAGCTCCAGCAGCTCAAAACATGCAGAAGGCCGATCACGGATACCTCTCTCTCAGGACCACGAATAACCGGTCGCCGCTGCCGATGCACTGCATGAAGCGAGGGATACTGTCGCCCAGGCCCAGCGAGGTCTTGTCGCGCTGGATGCGGATGCCGCGGCGGGCCGCCTCGTCGCACAGGCGATCGACGATCGCCTTGCGCTCGTGGGCCTTCGGACGTGGCGTCGGCCCAAGTGTAGGAGACGTGCCATTCCTCGGCGCCAACGCAGGCAATGCCGGTTCCTGGACGAGGGCAAGGACGAGACCACCGAGGTGGGCAAGGCTGGAGGGCGCGTCAGATCGACGGCGCGCCGCTGCGTTAAGCGCTCCTTCACCGCCGAGCGTGCATGCTCGGCGGCATGGAGACTTTGCTTGGTCTGATCGGCGTTGCGTTGCTGGCCGCTCTGCCGTTCGCCTACGCCATCTTGCAGCTCAGGTGCCTGGAGCGCTGGCGCGGCCGCTGGCGTCTGGCCGCCGGCCTGCCCCTGCTGGCTTGGGCGCTATGGGGCAGCAACTTCATCCGCGACGTCACCGCGGATCCCACCTCGCACAATCTGTTCCCGCTCGAGATCGCGTTGATCGTCCTCGGCGCAAGCTGCTATCTCGCGGTGGTCGCCTTGCTTCGGTGGCATCGCGCCCCGAGGGTGAGTTAGGCGGCCCGCTCACGCCGCGAGCTGCGCCAGCTCGCCCATCAGCTTGCGCGCCGTCCGCAGCCTTTCGACCGGGCTCCTGGTCTCGCGCAGGACCACCACCTTGTGGTCGGGACGGACCTTCATCTGGCCCCTGCTCTCGGCGATGAGGCGGACGAGCCGCTCGGGGCGGGCGAACTTGTTGTCACGGAACGCGAGCACGATCCCCTTCGGCCCGGCGTCGAGCTTGGCGACGTTGGCCTTGCGGCAGAGCTGCTTGATCGCGACCAGCTGCAGCAGCTGCTCGGTCTCGGGCGGCAGCTTGCCGAACCGGTCGATCAGCTCGGCGGCAAAACCCTCGAGCTCGTCCGGGGTCGTCAGCCCGGCGAGACGCCGGTACATGGCGAGCCGCAGGTCGAGATCACCGATGAAGCTCTCGGGCATCAGCGCCGCAGCATCGATCGTGATCTGCGGCGTCCAGTCGGTCGGCGCCTCGACCGGCTCGGCCGCCGCCCGGGCGCGCAGCTCGGCCACCGCCTCCTCGAGCATGTGGTTGTAGAGCTCGAACCCGACTTCCTTGATCTGGCCCGACTGCTCGTCGCCGAGCAGGTTGCCGGCGCCACGGATGTCGAGGTCGTGGCTGGCGAGCTGGAAGCCCGCCCCCAGCCCCTCGAGCGACTGGATCACGGACAGCCGCCGCTCCGCGGTCTCCGCCAGGGCCTTGTTGGCCGGCACGGTGAAGTAGGCGTAGCCGCGCACCTTCGAGCGGCCGACGCGGCCGCGCAGCTGGTAGAGCTGGGCGAGGCCGAACTGATCGGCGCGGTGGACGATCAGCGTGTTCGCGGTCGGGATGTCCAGGCCGCTCTCGATGATGTTGGTCGCGAGCAGCACGTCGAGCTTGCGGTCGTAGAACTCACCCATCACCCGGTCGAGGTCGGCCGCCGGCATCTGGCCGTTGGCGACCGCCACCTTCAGCTCCGGCACCAGCCGCTCGAGGTCGTTCTTGAGCTTGCCCTGGTCGGCGATCCGCGGGCAGACGAAGAAGGACTGGCCGCCGCGCCAGTGCTCGCGCATCAGCGCCTCGCGGATCACCACGGGATCGGCCGGCATCACGAAGGACCGCACCGCCAGCCGGTCGACCGGCGGGGTCGCGATCAATGACAGGTCCTTCATCCCGCCCAGCGCCATGTGCAGCGTCCGCGGGATCGGGGTCGCGGTCATGGTCAGGACGTGGACCTCGGCGCGCAGCTGCTTGAGCTTCTCCTTGTGCGCGACGCCGAAATGCTGCTCCTCGTCGACAATGACCAGGCCGAGATTCTTGAACGTCACGCCCTTGCCAAGCAGGGCGTGGGTCCCGATCACGATGTCGACCTGACCTTCCGCAAGCGCCTTCTTGACCTCGGCCGCCTCCTTGGCAGTAACGAAGCGCGACAGCGAGGCGACGCGCACCGGCAGGCCCTCGAAGCGCTGCGCGAACACGCGGTGGTGCTGACGGACCAGGAGCGTGGTGGGTGCCAGCAGCGCCACCTGCTTGCCGGACATGGCGGCGACGAAGGCGGCACGCAGCGCCACCTCGGTCTTGCCGAAGCCGACGTCACCGCATAGCAGCCGGTCCATCGGTTGGCCCGATGCCAAGTCGGTCAGCACGGCCTCGATCGCGGCCAGCTGGTCCTCGGTCTCCTCATAGGGGAAGCGGGCAGCAAGCTCCTCGTAGACCCCGTGCGCCAGGTCCAGCACCGTGCCCTTGCGCGTCGCCCGCTCGGCCGCAACCTTGATCAGCTCGCCGGCGAGCTCGCGGATCCGCTCCTTGACCTTGGCCTTGCGGGTCTGCCAGCCGACGCCGCCCAGCCGGTCGAGCACGACCTCCTGATCGGCATGGCCGTAGCGCGAGAGAACGTCGAGATTCTCGACCGGAACGAACAGCTTGTCGCCGCCGTGATAGACCAGCTTCAGGCAGTCGTGCGGCGCGCCGCCGATCTCCAGCGTCTCCAGGCCCTCGAACCGGCCGATGCCGTGCTCGGCATGGACGACGAGATCGCCCTCCGACAGCGCCGCGATGTCCTGGACGAAGCGGTCGGCCGCCTTGCGGCTGCGCCTGGCGGCGGCGGTGAGCCGGTCGCCCAGGAGATCGCGCTCGCCGATGAGGTGCATCGCCGGCGCGACGAAGCCCCGCTCCAGCGGCAGCACCGCGATCGCGGCGCCACCGACCT
>JBGAKU010000043.1:0-28460 GCA_044224255.1 Geminicoccaceae bacterium | reverse complement strand
GCGGCCCTGCTCGACGCCCCGGCGCTCGCCGCCATCCTCGACCACCTCGCCCGCCTGCGCCGCGTCCTGGCCGAGCCGCCGCGACGACGAACCCCACAACTCGCCGTCGCGATCCATGCCTTATCTTAGCGCTTATGGGGTCTGGATTCTTTTCCAGATCACCTCGGCCGCCGCCTCAAGATGCTGGTCGGCAAGCCCGGCCTCGATGGCCACAGCAACGGTGCCGGGCAGATCGCCGTCGCCGCCCGCGCTTCCGGCATCGAGGTGGTCTACGAGGGCATCCGCCTCACCCCGCCCGCATCGCCAACGCCGCACTCGAGGAGGGCGTCCACATCGTCGGCCTCTCCATCCTCTCCGGCTCGCACATGCCCTTGGTGAAGGAGGTCCTGCGCCGCATGCGCGAGCTCGGCATCGGCGAGGTGCCAATGGTCGTCGACATCATCTCGCCGGAGGACACGAAGGAGCTGCGCGCGGCCGGCGTGGCGCGGCTGCAAGCTCAAGGACTACGAGGCCCAGGACATCACGCGCGATCTGGTCGACGTCACGGCGGCGGGATATGACCGGGCGGCTTGCCGGTGCGGGCTCCGGCACGCACCCGAATGACCGGTTGGCGCGCTGAGCGGGGCCATGATCTTCGATCTCACCATCCTGCTCTTGTGCCAGCTGCTCGGCGAGGCGGTGGCGTTCGCCACCGGCCTGCCGGTCCCGGGGCCGGTGCTGGGCCTGGCGCTGCTGGCTCTGCTGCTCACCCTGCTCGGGCGGGCGCCAGGCAGCCTCGAGGGCACCGCCCACGGCCTGCTGCAGCATCTCTCGCTGCTGTTCGTGCCGGCCGGCGTGGGGGTGATGCTGTATGGCGCGCGCATCGCGTCCGAATGGCTGGCGATCGTCGGTGCCCTCGTCGTCAGCACGCTTCTGGCCCTGGCGGTCACGGCGCTGACGATGAGCTGGTGTATCCGCCGGCTCGGCCTCGGCGACGAGCCATGAGCCGCGTCGGCGAGTTCTGGGTCTACCTGCAGGCGGGGCCGCTCCTCTGGCTCGTGCTGACGCTGGGTGCGTACAGCGCGGCCTTCGCCCTGTTCCAGCTCAGCGGTGGCAACCCCCTGCTCAACCCGGTCGCTGTCGCGGTGGCGCTGGTCGTCACGGTGCTGCTCGCGACCGGCACGGACTACGACACCTATTTCGGCGGTGCGCAGTTCGTGCACTTCCTGCTCGGGCCGGCCACCGTGGCCTTGGCGATCCCGTTCTGGCGCAATCTCGCCATGGTCCGGCGGATGCTGGTGCCGATGGCGGCGGCCCTGCTGGCTGGCTCCGTCACGGCCATGCTGTCCGCGGTCGGCGTCGCGTGGCTGCTCGGTGCCAGCCCTGCCACGCTCGCCTCGCTGGCCCCCAAATCGGTGACGATGCCGATCGCCATGGGGGTGAGCGAGAAGCTCGGCGGGCTGCCTTCGCTCACCGCGGCCCTGGTGATGCTCACGGGTGTGATCGGCGCCGTGACGGTGACCCCGCTGCTGAACGCGCTGCGGGTCTCCGACCCTCGCGCGCGCGGCTTCGCGGCCGGCCTCGCGGCGCACGGCATCGGCACCGCGCGGGCGTTCCAGCTGAGCATGCTCGCAGGCACCTTCGCCGGCATCGCCATGGGCCTGAACGGCCTGCTGACGGCGCTGCTGGCGCCCGTGCTGCTCGGCTGGCTGCGCTGAGGCGCGACGCTTCGGCAGCTCGCTCGTTGGCCCGGGAGGAAATGGGGCCAGGATTGCTTTTCAACCCAAAGTACGGAGCCCACGCCCGCCTCGGCCGCCGCCTCAAGATGCTGGTCGGCAAGCCCGGCCTCGACGGCCACAGCAACGGTGCCGAGCGGATCGCCGTCGCCGCCCGCGATTCCGGCATCGAGATGGTCTACGTGGGCATCCGCCTCACCCCGGCCCGCATCGCCAACGCTGCGCTCGAGGAGGGCGTGCACATTGTCGGCCCCTCCATCCTCTCCGGCTCATGCCGCTGGTGAAGGAGGTCCTGCACCGTATGCGCGAGTTCGGCATCGGCGAGATCCCCGTCGACGTCGGCGGCATCATCCCAGCGGAGGACGCGAAGGAGCTGCTGGCCGCCGGCGTCACGCGCGTCTACACGCCCAAGGACTACGAGATCCAGGACATCATGAGCGATCTGATGGACATCGCCGTGGGGTATGAGCGGGCGGAGTGATCCCATGCGATGGAGTGACCCCCACCGGGTGGACAAGTTGCCGGATCTGGATTGACATGCTGGCTGGGCCATGAGGAGGAGCCATGGCACGGCATCGCACTCACCCGGTCGCCTTCAAGCGGCAGATCGTCCAGGAACACCTGTCCGGGGAGGTCGGCCTCAACACGCTCGCCAAGCGGCACGAGCTCTGCCGGCATCTGATCCGGGTCTGGATCGCGAAGTACGAGCGCGGCGAACTCGACGAGGAGGTCGAGGCGGCCGGACTGCTGCAGCACTACGAGGCTCGGATCGCCGCCTTGGAGAGGATGGTCGGCCGTCTCGCGCTCGAGAACGAGCTGTTGAAAAAAGCGTCGCAGGCCTTCCGACCGCGCAAAGATGCCAGGCCCTCCGTGATCACCGGCCCGCCGCCCTCAGTGTCGCCCGAGGGTGCCTGGTGATGCAAGTGGCGCGAAGCTCGTTCTACGACCGAGCGGATTTGGATCGGCCGGACGACACGGCGCTGGTCGCGCGCATGCAGGCGATCCAGGACGAGTTCCCGGCCTATGGCTATCGGCGGATCACGGCGCAGCTGCGCGCCGAGGGCGAGCGCGTAAACCGCAAGCGGGTCGCACGCCTGATGCGCCAGCACGGCATGCAGGTTCGCCCGCGGCGGCGCTATGTGGCGACCACGGACAGCAACCACGAGGGCCCGATCTTCCCGAACCTGGCCAAGGACCTGACCGTCGACGGGCCCGACCAGCTCTGGGTCAGCGACATCACCTTCGTGGCGATCGCGGCCGGCTTCGTCTATCTCGCGGTGATCCTGGACGCCTGGTCGCGTCGTGTGGTCGGCTATGCGCTCGGGCGCACGATGGAAGCTCGGCTCACCGTGGCCGCGCTCCAGGCTGCGATTGCCGCCAGACGGCCGAAGCCCGGATGCGTGCATCATTCGGATCGGGGCGTTCAATATGCGTCAGGGCTGTATCGCGAGAAGCTTCTCGAGTATGGCTTCAAAGGCTCGATGGGCCGCCGCGGCAACCCGTATGACAACGCCAAGGTCGAAAGCTTCATGAAGACGCTGAAGGTCGAGGCGGTCTACCGCATGGACTATGAGACGTTCGACGACGTGGCCGACGACCTACCACGCTTCATCGAACAGGTGTACAATACACGACGGCTACATTCCGCGCTCGGCTATCGCAGCCCGGTGCAGTTTGAGGAGCAACACGCCCGCCAGGGTGTCAAAACGGCGGCCTGAACCTGTCCACCCGGTGGGGGTCACTCCAGCGACCAGCCGGATTTTGACATTTGCTTCTCAAAGTCTTCGCTTTCGGCTAGTGATGTCCTTGAAAGCGCCTCCATCTAGGGGCGAGTTAGCTGTGCCCACTGGCGGGCGGTCTTGTCGCCGTACTCCATGGGGATCGCTGGAGGACAAATGGACGCTATAGAGGGTGGAACACTTGCAGAGTCAAAAATGTTTTCTTCCGTTGCGGACGATTGGGATGTTACGGCCGATGGCGTTTTTGTTTCTCCCGCAGAAAATATTGAAAAAGAACAGATTCTATTGTTTGGAGATACAATAAACAATGGACATATATCTATCAATATAGAGTTCCTGCAGTCTATAAAGGACAAGAGATGGAGCAAGAACGAAGCATCTATCGTATTAAGATACGGATCTCAATCTAGATACTACTACGTTGGGCTTGGTCTATACGCAGCCAAGTTTGGCGTGGCGAAGGCCGTACCGCATTCGCCGCGATACATGGAGTTGGCGACGGTAGGGAACGGCGCAAGCCTCATAAATTCTGGTAAATCCTATCGTATTGACGTGAAATTCCAGGGCAGTCAAATATTCCTATCTGAGAACGGAGTTCGCCAGATAATTGCACTTGATGAGGATTATAGGGTTGGCCAATGGGGGTTGAAGACCTGGAACTGTCAAGCTAGATTTGAAAATATAAGGATGACGCAAGCTGAGCCTGTGGCATTCATCGTAATGCCGTTTACGTCTGAGCTCAACTATGTTCATGAAACTATCAATACATGTTTGCGCAGCTTTGGAGTAAGACCTCTTCGAGGAGATGGAATGTTTTCTGCCCGTCCCATTGTCGATGACCTCAAGGATCAGATTGCCAATGCGGATGTTGTTCTGGTTGATTTCACTGGTCGAAACCCAAATGTATATTATGAAGCTGGCCTTGCAGATGCGTGGAAAAAAGATTGGATTGTACTCGCGCAGTCCGCCGATGACTTAGCTTTTGATGTTCGACATATTCGGACAATTCACTACTCAAACGTCATGGGTGCAGATAAAAAGCTGGCACAAGATCTTGCTAGTGCAATGGAGGCTTTGGGATACCGCCAACGTCAAATATGAGATTATTTAGGTGCACCACACCTTGGGGTGCTGAAGAGAGCCGTACTCTTTCTGAGCTTGCCTCGGCTGCCACGTCAAGCTTCTGGTCGGCAAGCCTGGCCTGGATGGCCACAGCAACGGCGCCGAGCAGATCGCCGTCGTCGCCCGTGATTCCGGCATCGAGGTGGTCTACGAGGGCATCCGCCTCACCCTCGCCCGCATCGCCAACGCGGCCTTGGCCTCACGGCGTCACTCCTGTCGGGTCGGCTCGAAGTGCCCGTCGATGTCCCGGTGCCCCTCGATGACGTTCACGATCTCCAACAGGTCATCCCGATAGCGGAAGAAGACGACGTAGCCCTTGAAAGCCGAACTGCGGATGTCTAGCCCGAATTTCTCACCGGAAGTGGGTGCATCGGGGCTCCGGATGGGCGAAAGTTCTTTTGCGAGAAGGACTTGCCCTGGAACGGAGGAGCACCCCGATGCCGACACACTGTAGCCCGGATCGGATGGGGTTTGCACCTGCCGCAGGCCGGGCAGTCGTGGCCGGTTTCGATGGCGGGATGATCACCTCCGATGCCGGGGCGCTGCTCCTGGGGGCCACCGACCGGGCGATCGGCCTGATCCGGCGGTTCGCGGCCTGCTTTGCCGATCATCGTTCGGCGGACCAGGTCGAGCACGGCGTGGCCACCTTGCTGAGCCAGCGCGTGTTCGCGCTGGCGCTGGGCTATGAGGATCTGGTCGATCACGACCACCTGCGCCACGATCCGGTGCTGGCGGCCGTCGCGGGCAAGCCCGTCGCGCGCCGATCGGATTGCGCGCCCTTGGCCGGCAAGTCGACCCTCAACCGGCTCGAGCACGCGCCGGCCGGGGCACCGACGCGCTACCACAAGATTAGCCATGACGCGGCCTTGATCGAGCGGCTGTTCGTCGAGCTGTTCCTCGACGCGCACCGCAGCCCGCCCGAGCAGATCATCCTCGACCTGGACGCCACGGACGATCCCCTGCACGGTCAGCAGGAGGGCAGGTTCTTCCACGGCTACTATGGCTGCTACTGCCATCTGCCGCTCTACGTCTTCTGCGGCGACCATCTGCTGGCGGCGAAGCTGCGGCGGTCGAACCTCGACGCCAGCGCCGGCGCGGTCGAGGAGGTTGCACGGATCGTGACCCAGATCCGGGCCTGTTGGCCGCAGGTGCGGATCGTTCTGCGCGCCGATTCCGGCTTTGCGCGCGAGACGCTCATGGCCTGGTGCGAGGCCAACCAGGTCGACTATGTGCTCGGCCTCGCCCGCAACGCGCGCTTGGTCGGCGAGATCGGCGCCGAGCTCGCCCTGGCAAGGGCCGAGGCGGAACGGACCGGCGGGCCGACCCGCTGCTTCAAGGACTTTCGCTACCAGACCCGCGACAGCTGGAGCTGCGTGCGTCGGGTCGTGGGCAAGGCCGAGCAGCTGATCGCCGGCAGCGGCGAGCCGAGCCCCAACCCGCGCTTCGTGGTGACGTCCCTTCATGCCGAGGACTGGGCGCCGAAGCCGCTTTACGAGCAGCTCTACTGCGCCCGCGGCGAGATGGAAAACCGGATCAAGGAATGCCAGCTCGACCTGTTCGCGGATCGTACCTCCACCAGGACGATGCGGGCCAACCAGCTCCGGCTGTGGTTCGCCTCCATGGCCTACCTGCTGTTGGCAGCGCTGCGCCGGATCGCGCTGCCGGCCACCAGGCTCGCCCGAGCTACGGCCGGCACGATCCGCCTCAAGCTGCTCAAGGTCGGCGCCCTGGTGCGCGTCTCGGTCCGCCGGGTCGCCATCGCGATGGCCTCCGGCCACCCCTGGCAGCGCGAATGGGTCATCGCCCACCGAGCCCTGACGGCAGCGGCGGGCTGACCACGAACCAGAGAGCGCACGGTCCACATCGCCCTACGCGACGCTGCCCGCGGGCGGCACCGGATAATGCTGTCTCAAGACCGACCCGCACGATAACCGTCCGACCACAACCTTTCGCCATGGTCTCGGCAACACGCATCTTCCGCCGAACATTGGTGGCGGTGAGAAATCCGGGCTAGGCCCAGCTCGGGCCGCGCGCGGCCGATGAGGCCCGGCAGAGCGGCAAGGTGGTGGCGGTGGTGGCGCAGCTGTGCCGCGAATTTCCGGGCAACGGAACGGCTGCCGCTCTCCCTGGCGACGTAAGTCTGGATATCGACCAGATCCGCACGAACCGAGGGGAGGAAGATCGCCCTCCTCACGCATCGATACCCTCGCGCGCCAATTCGGCATCGCACTCGGCGAGCGCCTCATCCAACCCGGCGTCGCTGACCTCGCCGCCGGCGGCGATCGACGCCGCGAGCGTGGCGCGTAGCGCATGCAGCTTTGCTTCCCGCTCCTCGACCAAGCGCAACCCTTCGCGGACCACCTCGCTGGCGGATCCGTAGCGGCCGCTTTTCACGACGCTCTCGACGAACCCTCCCACCGCTCGCCAATGGACACGTTCATCTGGGAGCCTCCGGAGCCACTCCAATCGAGTAACACATATAGCGCAATTCTTGTTACTCAAGGCTGGGAAGCTGGCCTCGACGGGCACCGCGACGTGGCCGGGCAGATCGCCGTCGCCGCCCGCGAGCTGCTGCGCCTCACTCGGGACAGGGTGTCACGCGATCCCCAGGAACAGCGCCAGGGCGCGGGTCACGGCCAGCATCCGATCGTCCGCCAGGCGGCCGAATGGCTCGCCCAGCTTCTCGCGCGGGATTGCCTGGGCCTTGTCGACCATGATCTGCGACGGCTCGCGCAGCCCGTTCGCCTCGCTCGGCGCGACATCGACCCGGAACAGAGGCGTCGCGCGCAACTCGCTCGTCACCGGCAAGATGGTCACAGACGGGTGCTCGTCGAACACATTGGACTGGATCACCAGGGCGGGCTGCGGCTTGCCGTAGACCCCGGGCAAGGCCGCGGTCACCAGTTCGCCGCATCCCACCGCCAGCCTTCGTGGTCGGCCGCCGCAGCCAGCCAATGCAGCGCCTGGCATTCGTGCGAGTCATCTCGCAGCAGACGGGACTGCCGCCGGCACTCATCGGCGAAGCCTTCGCGCCGCGTGTCCGGCACCCAGATCTGCACTGGCCGCAGGCCCGCCGCACGCAGACCCGCGCGATGACGTCTGACGCGCTCCGGCAGGGATGTCGGCAAGGCAATCGTCCAATCATTACATGTAACAGAAAGCATTCCCGGCAGCGGCGCAGAACCACCCGAGGGCTGAGCAGGCCACGCCTTCCTTCGAGGCCATCCCGGCCGCCGCTTGAGATGTTGGTCGGCAAGCCCGGGCTCGACGGCCGCAGCAATGGGGCCGAGCCGGCCGCCGGTGTGGCTCGCGTCTACACGCCCAAGGACGACGAGATCCAGGCCATCATGAACGATCTGTTGGAGATCGCGCGGTGGAGCATGAGCGGGCGGCGTAAGCACGCCAAGCTTGCACTGTCGGCGAGTGGGGCGCAGATACATCGCATGATCCCACCCCGCGACATCGACGAGCTCAAAAGCGCCCTCGCGGCAATGCTGCCCGAGCTGAAGTCGCGTTGGCCGCTGAGCTATCTCGGCGTGTTCGGTTCCTGGGCCCGGCGGGAGCACCGGGCGGAGAGCGATCTCGACCTGCTCGTGGATCTCGACCGCCCGATCGGCTTCGAGATCGTGGCGCTCAAGGACGAGCTGGAACGGCGCCTCGGTTTGCGGGTCGACCTGGTCATGCGCGGCTCGCTGCGTCGTCGGATCGGACGCCGAATCCTGGACGAGGTTCAACCGGTGTGAGCCGCGAGGTTCTCGATTCTCTCGAGGACATCTTGGAGAACGCGCTGGCAGCCTGCGAATTCGCGCGGCCTCAGTCGCGAGGCGTTCGTGGCCGATCGCAAGACGCTCTATGCCGTGATGCGCGCCCTGGAGATCATCGGCGAGGCAGCCAAGCGCATCCCGGACCACATACGCATGCGGCATCCCGACATCGACTGGCGCGGCATGGCTGGCCTGCGCGACGTCATCATCCACCAATACGACCGCATCGACCCCGGTGTGCCCTTTCACATCGCGACCGCTCAGCTTCCGGCGATGATCGATCACCTGCGGGAGCTGATCGCGGACGAGCGCCGTCTGGCGGGGGACCGGGAGTATTGACGATACAATCTTCCGCGGTGCCTGAGGGGCCGGCGGCGACATCACCCGGCCAGCACGCCGGCAGTCTGAACGCCCGATCGAAGCGCCGGGCCTGCTTGCCTGTCGCCAGTCCTCCTCATCGAAGGACTGTCCACCCATTCCTTGTCTCACTCAAGGGGTCCACTTCAGGGCACGCTGATCCGGGTGGGGAAGGTGGCCTGCGCGCGGCCGGTGCGGCGCGCACGCGGCGAGCGTAGGCAGCAGCGGCCTTTGCCTCCGTTTGGTCCGCCTCCGCCTCTTGCGCCGCGATCTCGGCCTCGAGCCGTCGCCTCGACTCGCGCGGCCGCCGTGCTGCAGGAGCACATCAACGGCTGCGTCGCCTTCACACCGGCGAGTGGGGCGATTCGCTGGTTCTGGGGCGGGCGAGCGGCGCGGGTGCGGGGCTGCCGCGCAGGACGACCAGGGCGAGGCCGGCGAGGATCACCGCACCGCCGGCCAGCTCCTGGGCCGAGGGGCGCTCGCCGAACGCGACGGCGCTGAAGGCGACCCCGATCACCGGCATCAGCAGCATGAACGGCACGACCCGGTCCATCGGATGGCGGCGCAGCAGGCCGTACCAGATCGTGTAGGCGAGCACGAAGCCGCCCAGGGAGAAGGTCAGCACAGCGGTCCATTGGCCCAGGTCGGCGGTGCGCAGGGCCTCGATCTGGCCGTGCTCCAGGAGCGCCGATGCCACGAGGAGCTGCGGCAGGGCGTGGATCGCGATCCCGGCGGTGAGCACGCGTCCATCGTCGCGCGCTGCGACCTGCATCACCGCCTGCCCGGCCGCCCAGGACAAGGCGCCCAGCGCCACCAGAAGCGCCGGCCAGCCGGCCGCGGCGGCGGGCGCGCCGGCCACCAGCATCACCCCGGCGAAGGCCACGGCGATGCCGGCGAGGCGGCGGTTGTCGGGCCGGCCGCGGCCCAACGCCCAGGCGCACAGGACGGCGAACGGGACCTGGAGCTGCAGCAGCAGCGTCGCGGTCGAGGCCGGCAGAAAGCGCAGCCCGGTGAAGATCAGCCATCCCTGGATCGTGGCCGCGAGGAGCGCGATCAGCGCCAGCCGCGGCCAGGGCGTGATGATCCGCCGCCAGGCGGTCGGCACGAGCAGGAGTGCCGTGACCAGATAGGCGATCGCCATCGTCATCAGCGGCGGGAAATGAGCGACGGCCGGCTTCGCCATGGCGAAACCCACGGCCCACAGGAGCTGCACCAGGACGGCGAGCAGGATGTCGCGACTCGGCAATGGAGGCCTCGCCCTGTCAGTGCAGCTTGACGCGCGGCTCGGTCCGGCGGGTCAGCGCGCGGGCGAGGGTGTCGAGGAGCACCTTGGGCCAGCCGTGCAGGGCCCGTTGGTGCATCTTGTACAGCGAGCGGTACATGAACCGCGCGAACATGCCCTCGATGAACACGCTCTTGCCGACGATGAAGCCCATCAGGCTGCCCACCGTCGAGTAGTGGCCGAGCGAGACGAGCGAGCCGAAGTCGCGATAGACGAAGGGTTGCAGGGGCTCGCCCTTGAGGCGGCGGCGGATCTGGCCGAGCAGGTGGGAGGCCTCTTGATGCGCGGTCTGCGCGCGCGGCGGCAGGGGTCCGCTGTGGCCCTCCGGCACCAGCCAGGCGCAGTCGCCGATCGCGAAGATGTCGGGGTCGCGCGTGGTCTGCAGCGTCGGCGTCACCACGAGCTGGTTGGAGCGGCTGACCTCGAGCCCATCCAGATCGGCCAGCACGTCCGGGCCTTTCACGCCCGCGGCCCAGACCACGAGCTCGGACGGCACGAAGGCGCCGTCGGCGAGCTGCACGCCCTTCTCGGTCACCTCGGTCACGCGCGCGCCGGTGCGTACGTCGACGCCGAGACCGCGCAGGAGTGCCGTGGTCGCGGCCGAGAGGCGCTCGGGCAGGGCCGGCAGGATGCGCTCGGCCGCCTCGATCAGGGTGATCTTGATGTCCTTCTCGGCATCGATCCGGTCCAGGCCGTAGGCGACCACCGCGCGCGCCGTCCGGTGCAGCTCGGCCGAGAGCTCGGTGCCAGTCGCCCCCGCCCCGATGATCGCGACGTGAAGCTGCCCGGGCCGGACCGGCTCGGTCTGGCTGTGGGCACGCAGACAGGCATTCACCAGGCGGCGGTGGAAGCGGGTCGCCTGCTCCGGCAGATCGAGCGCGATCGCGTGCTCCTTCACGCCGGGCGTGCCGAAATCGTTGCTGCGGCTGCCCAGCGCCAGGACCAGGATGTCGTAGGGCTCGGACCGCTCCGGCGTGACCAGCCGGCCCTCCTCGTCGTAGCTGGCGCCGAGCCGGATCCGCTTGGCCTGTCGGTCCAGCCCGATCAGCTCGCCCACCCGGTAGCGGAAATGGTGCCAGTGCGCCTGGGCGAGATAGTCGAGCGCATGATCGTCGAGGTCCATGCTGCCGGCCGCGACCTCGTGCAGGAGCGGCTTCCAGAGATGGGTGCGCGCGCGGTCGACCAGCGTGACCTCG
Source organism: Geminicoccaceae bacterium (assembly GCA_044224255.1). GTDB lineage: Bacteria > Pseudomonadota > Alphaproteobacteria > Geminicoccales > Geminicoccaceae > Benzoatithermus. The sequence goes on along the minus strand of JBGAKU010000043.1, from coordinate 17,285 downwards.
GCCCGGCCACGCCGGCCCAGCCGGTCGCCGAGCCGGGTCACCAGCTCGAGCCCGCCGGCCCCGCCGCCCACCACCACGATCCGTGGCACGGCCGCTCCGGCCGCCTTGTCCGCCGCCTTGTCGCCGCTCATTCCGCCCTCCGCATGGGTCGTTCCGTTGCGGATGCCGCAGGGCCGCAGTCGTGGCAATCCTCTTGAGCGGCGCGCTCGGTTGGTGGCGAGCAGGATGGCGTACCGGCGTTCTACGGCTCGGCCTCGCGCGGCGAGGTTTGCCTCTACCTCCGCTGCGTACACCGGCTGAACTTCGCCAAGCTCGCGGCGCGGGAGCTCTCCTCGATTCTGGCTACCGTCGAGGTCTCCGACGTTCCCCGGGGTGGCGTTCGCCCAGACGCCGACCAGGCAGCCTTGGGGCGGGACGGATTTCCAGGTCCGCGATCCCGACGGAAACGTGATCTCGTTCGTCGGCTACGGGTGACGGCAGCCAAGTCCGCCACGACGCCCTTCGTGCCGCGAGGGGTCTGGCCAAGCCGCGCGCGTTCTCCTAGGAGACGTGGCCCCCTGCCCACGGCCGATCGAGCGGAGCCCATGGACACACCCGATTTCGCACCGACCCAGGACGGCAGCGCGTCGATCAGCGCGCAGCAGCTGCGCAACTTCGTCGACCGGATCGAGCGGCTGGAGCAGGACAAGGCCGGGATCATGGACGACATCAAGGACACCTACGCCGAGGCCAAGGCGCTGGGCTACGACGTCAAGATCCTGCGCAAGGTGATCTCGCTGCGCAACTGCGCAACTTCGTCGACCGGATCGAGCGGCTGGAGCAGGACAAGGCCGGGATCATGGACGACATCAAGGACACCTACGCCGAGGCCAAGGCGCTGGGCTACGACGTCAAGATCCTGCGCAAGGTGATCTCGCTGCGCAAACGCAAGCCCGACGAGAGGCGCGAGGAGCAGGAGCTGCTCGAGATCTATCTGCAGGCGTTGGGCGACCTGCTCTGACCGCTCAATGCTTGCCCTCGGCGACATGCGAGCCGTCCCAGTCGGGCGGCGGCGGCTCGGTCATGTAGAGGGCGATCCGCAGGCCGAACAGCTCGTAGAAATCGCCGAGATTGTAGCTCTGGCCGAGATGGTGGCAGCGGCGCAGCTTCTGCATCGCACCTTCCCAGTCCCGCTCGCGGTAGCGGGCGACCATCGCCGTATGCTCCTCGGCGAGCTCCTGGAACCGCTCGCTGGCCGCGACCGTCTCGTCGCCCAGGAGCGCGAACAGGCGCGTGGCCGTGGTCTTGCCCATCAGGCGCACGCGGTCGACCTCCAGCACCGCCAGCTCCGGCGCCGCGTCGCGGGTGGTCTCGCCGATGACGAGGTCGAAGCCGTAGCTCTTGCAACGCCCCTCGATCCTGGATGCGACGTTCACCGGATCCCCGATCACGGTGTAATTGAAGCGCTGCTCCGAGCCCATGTTGCCGACGAAGCAGACGCCGGTGTTCAGGCCGATCCCGATCCGGAGCGGCTTGAACTCCTCGCCGCGCTCGTCGGCCTCCGCGGCCAGCGTCACGTTCAGCCCGGCGAGCCTCTCGCGCATCTGCAGCGCGGCGAGGCAGGCGGCCCGCGGGTGCCGCTCGACCGGCAGGGGCGCGTTCCAGAACGCCATGAGCGCGTCGCCGATATACTTGTCGATCGTGCCGCTCTGCTCCTGGATCGTGGCGCTCATCGCCGTGAAATAGCGGGTCAGCAGCGCGGTCAGGCCCTCCGGGTCCCGCTCGTAGCGCTCGGACAGCGTGGTGAAGCCGCGGATGTCGGAGAACAGCACGGTGAGCTCGCGGCGCTCGCCGCCGAGATTCAGCGCCCGGGCGCTGGAGGTCAGGCGATCGACCATGACCGGCGACAGATAGCGGCTGAACGCGTTGCGGATGGTGCGCCGGCGCGCTTCCTCGCGGACGTAGCGGGCCATGGCCAGCCAGAACAGCAGGACCGCCAGGGCCACGGCGATGTAGATGCCGTCGACCAGGAGCTGGTGGCGGCGGAATGCGTACCAGGTTCCGGCAAGCCCGGCCGCGACCACCAGGCCCAGCAGGGCGGGCAGATAGCCGGCGCGCAGGAATGGTCCCGTCCAGGCCAGAAGCAGGCCGAGCACCAGGAGGCCGATGTTCTCTGCCAGAATGACGCTGAGCGGCCGGCTCGGGACTTGGCGCGAAAGCAGCGTGTGCAGGAGCGAGGCCTGAATCTCGACCCCGGGCAGGGCGCCCACGATCGGGGCCGGCTTGATGTCGCCGAGGCCGGCGGCGGAGGCGCCGATGAACACGATGTGGCCCTCGAACCGGTCCGCCGGCACCGTGCCCTTGATCACCTGCGCCGCGGACACGTACTGCTCGGGATTGGGCAGGCCATAGCGCACCCAGGCGCGGCCTTCCGCATCGACCGGGATGGCGGCGCGGCCAATCGCGATGGAGCTGATACCGTACGGCCCGCTGCGCACGAACAGCTTGTCGACGCGCGCCGCGATCCGCACCGCCTCCAGCGCGAGGCTCGGCAGAAGCTGGCCGTTGACCGACCCGACCAGCGGCACGCGGCGGACGATTCCGTCCACGTCCGGATTCAGGGTGACCAGCCCGAGCCCGGCGGCCGCGGCGCTGAGCGTCGGCGTGACCCCGATCAGCCCATGCATCTCCGCCAGAAACTCGCGCGGATCATTGCCCATCGCGACGATCGGCGTCGGCAAGGGCTTGCGCTCGCCACCGTCGAGCGCTGCGGAGACGCCCGACACACCGAGAACGACCAGGTTCTCGGCCATGGCGCTCGCCATCAGCGCATCGTTGTCGGGCAGCGTGCGAAGCTGGGCCGCAAGGCCGGGGTCGCGCGCCGCGAGCGATTCGGCGTAGACCGGCGGCGAGTAGCGGTCGCGCTCGGCAAAAAGGATGTCGCAGACCACGACCCGCGCCTTCATCTGACCCAGGCGGCCGAACAGCTCGGCGAACACCGAGCGCGGCCAGGGCCACTGCCCGATCGCGGCGAGGCTGGCGTCGTCGATGTCCACGATCGTCACCGGGATCGGCGATTCAGGCGGCCGCGGATGGAGCGTCTGCAGCTCGTCGAAGATCTTGAGGCGGAAGGCCTCGACCACCGCCGGACTGAGGAGATGGAGCAGGACGAGCAGGACGACGATGAGCGAGCCGACCAGGCTGGTCGGCAGGTCGAGACGACTGCGGTCCAGCCTGGTCGAGCTGTCGGAGCCCGACCGGCGACCGTCCGTCTCAGCGCTCGCCTGATTCTCTTTGGCCACCAGCCTGCCAACCAAGCCCAAGGTTGACTAACCCAAAGTCGTGTGAGACGCATTCTGATTAGTATGGACGATGGAAGTGTCCACTTTCGGCGTCATGTCGATGTCCGGGGTCTACGTCGTTTCAGTCAGTTAGAGACGCGGGGAGGCAAGGCAATGGCAGTTCGTGCGACGAGCTTGGCTGCAGCGATGGTGGCTGCGTTGTCGGTTGCCACCCCCGCGGCGGCCCTCGGCCCACTGCCATGGTGCTTCACGACCGATCCGTTCAGCGACTTTTTCATCCTGTGGCCCAAACCGACCGGAGGCGGCCAGCGGGCCGGATCGGGGCTGGACCTCGCCGGCAATCGCGCGATGAGCGTGAGCACGGTCAACCAGAGCGGCCAGTTCACCATCGGCTACACCATCTATCCTCAGCCCGGCTTTGATCCGGTGTTCGGCGGCGCGACGGTGAACGCTCTGACCGGCTCGGGAACGGGCGAGTGCTTCGCGCCGGGGCTGCTCGACTGCGGCGAGTTCACCATTCAAAAGGTTTCGTGCTCCCTGGCTGCCACGGCAAGGCAGCGAGCCGGTGCGGGCCGCGCCATGGGCAAGCGCTGATCGCGCACCTGGGTCGGCGGGGCTGGACGTCCGCCGCGCGGAGCGGTCGGTGCTGCCGGCCGAGCGACGCACCGGATCAGGTTCGGCTGTTCGCCTTGGACTGACAGAACAGGACGGCGTTGCCGGCGGTATCGATCTTCAGGCTGCTCAGATCGGCCGACAGATCGCGGTTGACGTTGCACTGCACGCCGCTGATGAGGCAGGGGACCCCTTGCAGATTGACGTTGCCGCCCGCCCAGCCGGTGATCGTCGCGCGACAGGTCAGCCGGATGTTGCCGCCTTGCGTGCCGTTGGCGCACAGCTTCTCGGTGTCGCCGGTGATCGCCTTGCCGCCTTTGGCCACCAGCGCTGGCGGTACGGGCAAGCCGTTCTCCGCGAGGTCGATCGCGCAGAGAAAGCCCGAGAACTTCGTCGCGGGGCCGATCGGTGCCGCGACCGCGGGCACCGCCAAGATGCTGACCAGAATGGCCGTCAGCAACAGTCTCGATCGAGCGGTCATGGCCGTTCCCGTCCTTGCTGGGCCACTCAGGGCTTGAACACGCGCACGCAATCCGTGTTGCTCTGAGTCGTCTGGCAAACCCGCTTCTCGATCTTGTTGGCGCGAGCGCCATCGTTGATCTTGTATTGCTGAACGGCCTGCTGCTGGACCTGCAGCACGTCGATGTTCGTCGATCCCGGCTGATCGGTGCCATTCGGGATGGGCGTCGTCTCGGTCGTTACGTTCGCGGAAGTGCCCGGAAAGGTGCACAGGATGACGCCCGTATTGCCCGAGCTCTTCAGCGGCTGCCCGTCATTCTGCGTCGCGAGGGCGTGAATGACGATGAAGTCCACGGATACCGGGCCGAATGCCGGGGATTCCGCCTGGAGAGCGTTCTTGATGACGTCGCGCACGGTGGTGCTCAGGGTACAGCCGCCCCACGCATGGTCTTTGACCGGCGGATTTGTGGCTCCGGCCGTCACCGGAGCACCGACGATGGCCGCAGCACATGCCAGAACGAGCCAGGATGGTGAAGGCCTAAACCAAGGGGGGGCATCGCGAAGATCGGCTTGCATACGACCAGCTCCTCGGCTCAGCTGTTACTTGCAGATCAGCTTACGGTTGAAGGTTAGGCAGACAGGAGTCTCGACGGTGGCGAACAGCAGCTCGTCGTAGTACTTGGACTTCTGGGGTCCGGTAGAATTGGCGCATACCCATTTGAAATTGGGGCAGACGCCGACGGCCAGGTAGTCCGGATCGCCGGTGCCCTGGACGTCGATTGCCAGGTAGTGGGAGAGCTGCGGCGGGGTCGTCGTGACCGAGGTCTGGAGCTGGGCGCGCACCTCGGCGCAGGTGGAATCGGAGAATGCCTTGATGCCGCAGGTCGAGAGATTGCAGCCCTCGGGCGGGCAGGTCGCAGCGGCGGGCACCACCTTGATGCACTTGTTCACGCCACCGGCAAAGGTATTGCAGATCACGTCGGCGTCGCTGCTCAGGCCCGGCACGCCGGGAACATACGCCGTGTCGGCCCCGAAGGTCGTGGCCTTGATCTGGGTGTTCGTCTCGTAGGCGGCACCGGGAAGCGGTGGCGAGAGCGGAATCGGGAAGCTGTCCTGGCACTGGCCGACGGCGAGCCCGATGTTGAAGTTGCTTGCCGTGACGATGTCGCAGACCCGACCGCCCTCGGCCCGCGCGTCGGCGCTGCAGGGGACGATCACGTCGAGGATGGTGTTCGTCTTGGCGCGCACGTCGTTGCAGCTCTGTGGCGTGATCGTGTAGAGCCCGTCCAGATCGAGCACGTCGCCACTGGTGGCTCGTGCCGGGCCCGCGCCCAGAGCAGCGAGAAGCAGCGCGCAGACCGCGACCAGCCGCCCGTTCCGTCGGCGGCGGTCATCCTTCGGCTCGAGACGAGTGCGCATCACCGGGATCCTTCTCGACCGCTGCCTGTCCAGTTACCAGTTGAGGGTAAGGTAAAGCATGGCCTGCCGCTGCGGGATGTATGGCCCGATCGACGGCGAGTCCTGACTGTCACGAAAGCTGTCGTCCTGAAAGTCGAACTTCTGATCCAGAATATTGCTGATCTGGAACGTGACCATGCCGAAGCGCTTCGGCAGCCGATAGCCAAGCTGCGCATCGAGAAGCGTGAACGTGCTTTCGCCATCACCGATGTCGAGCTCGTTGTCGTCCGCTCGGTTTACATTCTGATGGACGAACGTGACACCCGCGCCTGCGAAGAACCCGCTCGGATGAAAGTAGCGCGCGCCCAATGGTACGCTGTAGGTCGTCAGATCCTTCGGCACCGTGGTCCCCGCGGTCAAGTCCGAATTTTCCGCGCTGAAATAATCATAAACAAACTCGGCCGTAAACGCCCATCTGTCGATTGGCGCCCAGTTCGCATAGATCCGGTGTGTCTGCTCACGCCAATTGGTTGATCGGCTCGTGTCGTTGTCCCCGAGGAAGTACTGCACGTCGAGGAAGCGCCACGTCGCCTCCGCGCCGACGAACAGGTTGTCGGTGAGCCTCCAATCGCTGCCGATGCCCAGGCGCTGCGAGACTGTGCCCGCATTGTCGTCGAAGAACTGGTTGAAGCCCGCGACCTGCGTCGGCTCCAGCGAGCGGTTCGTCGAGAGGGGACCCTTGACCACCTGGAACGCCGCGGCCCGGAGCCGAACGTCGGGCGTGACGTTCCATTGGACGCCGAGCTTGGGATTGACCCGGCGTGCGTCGATCGCCTCCTCCTCGTAATCGTCGGCGCTCACCCCGACCGTCCAGATCACCGGGCTGGGCGCGGTGAAGTTGCCGTAGACGTAGCCGCGCGGATCGGTGATGTTGAAGGAATCATCTGTATTGATGAACGGCTCACCGCCCAGCGTCGACTCGATGGTCTCATCGCGATCGACGAAATAGTAGGCAGCACCGGTAGTGACGTTGAACCAGTCCGCCCGATAGATGTACTGAGCCTCTGGCTGATAGCCCTTGTCCTTGAATCTTCCGGTGCCGTCGAGGTCGCCGAAGTCCGTTTCCTCGACCTGCCGCTCCTTGTCGTTGGTGTCGCTGTAGATCATGGAGAGGAGCAGGTCGGAGTTGGGATTGGGCGACCAGCGCAGGCCGGCGCGGAAGCTGTCCTGGTCGAGGTCCCGGTCCTTCTCGGGTGAGAAGTCGTCCGGGTCCCAGACCTGCTCGATGTCGCCATTGTGCGAGCGCCGGCTGCGCACCTCGAGCTGCGCGTTGAGTTCGGGCGTGAGCGCGGCCTGGAAATAGACGTCACCGATCGAATGGCGGATGTCGCCGTTCTTGCGCCAGCCGTCGGTGTCGTAGGCGAAGCCGCTGGCGCTGATGGAGAAGCGGTCGGCCAAGGCCGAGGCCTGTCCCTCGATCCCCTTGGTGCTGTCCGAACCCACGACCCCGGTGACGCCGGCAAAAAGCCCGTCGCTCAGGAACAGCGGCGTGAACTCGTTGTAGCCCGGCGTCGTCGGGCCACCATGGCTGACGATGTTGAGGTTGGTCTCGCCCAGCGCCGTCGGGATCGGGGTCTGGTTGAGCTCCTGCAGCATCTGCGACTGGAACAGCTCGCTGACTCGCGCGACCTCCGTACGCCGCACGCCACCATAAAGGTCTGCAAGGAAACGGTGCGCGCTCGGATTGGTCGGGTCGAGGGTCAGGGAGCTGGTGGCCTCGCGTTGGCCAGGGTCGAGGAAATCGAGGTCCTGGTAGATGCGGGCGAGGCTGGCGCCGCGGGCGGCGCGATCCGAATCGAGCTGCAGCCGGCTGCGATAGACGGCACGGTTGTCGTTGAGCTCGATCGACCTGTCGAGCTGCTCGAGCGCCTCGACCGGACGGTTGGTGGTCTGCAGGCGGATGGCGTCGAACAGGTAGGCGGTGGGGTCGAGGGGATCGAGCTCTTTGGCGATCTGATACTGGTCGCCCGCCTGCAGGTCGCGCCGCTCCTCGAAATACGCCCGGCCGAGATAGGTGCGCAGCAGCGCGTTGGACGGGTCGAGGCCAACCGCGAGCTCCATGTTGGCCCGGCCGACATTCAGGCCGCCGGCGCGAATCTGGGCCAGGCCGAGACCGAACCGGGCCAAGGGATCGGAGGGGTTGAGCGCGATCGCGCGCTGGAAATAGTCCGCCGCCGGGCGCACCCGCAGCTCGGCGAGATCGGCGAAGCCGCGCACAGTCTGCACGCGCTCGAGATCCGGCGCGAGCTGCGCCGCGCGGTCCGCCGCCTCGCGCGCCTTGGCGCGGTCGCCGTTCATCAGCCACAGCTCCGACAGCCGCGCCCAGGCGAGCGCGTCCTCGGGCCGCGCCGCGACTGCCGCCTCCATCGTCGCGCGCGCGCCCTGCAGATCGAAGCGAGCCTGCTGGGCGTAGGACAGGGCGAGCCTGGCTGCAGCCGAATCGGGCGCCAGCTCGACCGCCCGCTCCGCATCCGCCAGCGCCGGCTCGGGCTGGTTCTGCACCACCTGGATGACGGCGCGCAGCGCCAGGGCCTGGGCGTCCTGCGGATCGGCAGCAAGCGCACGCTCGAGCGCGGCGCGCGCGGCATCCGCCTGGCCCACCTCGAGCAGGAGCGCGGCGCGGTAGGTGTCGATCGCAGCGCCCCCGCCGGGCACCCGATCCAGCGCAGCCAGCGCTCCGGCGACATCGCCGGCGGCGGCGAGCCGGCGCGCCTCGGCGAGCTCGGGCGCGTCGCCACCGGGCGCGCTCAGGATCGGCGGGTAGTACAGCGCCCATTGGGCGGCATCGAGCGGCCGCGCGATCAGGTAGGGCCGCGGCGGCTGGCCGGCCGTCGCGACCGCCGACTGGCCGCCTGGCACCGGCAGCTCGCCCTGGGCGTTGCTCGCCAGCACCTCGCCCTCGATCACCGTGAGCAGGCTGCGGTCCGGCTCGGACCGGATCACGAACTCGGTGCCGCGAATGGCCAGCGTCATGTAGGAGGTGTTGACGTTGACCTTCTTCGGCGCGCGGCTGAAGGACTGCACCGCGCCGAACGCCAGGTCGAGGACCGTGGGCTCGGCGGAGTCGAGCGGAACGTCCGCGAGCTTGAGGGTGGTTTCCTGGTCGAGGCGCAGGACCTCGTCGTTGATCAGGACCAGGGCCGCCCGGCTGAGGCTGCCGGTGCGGACGGAATCGCTCTGGCAGAGCGGAGCGCCGAGCTGGGCTGGATGCCAGACATTGGCGGCCGGGTCGCCGATCGAAACCTCGCCCTCGAACGACTGGATGGTACCGACCAACTGGGCACATTGCTGCGCCTCGGCCGTCCTGCCGCTAGCGTAGATGATCGCCGCCGCGACCAGGAGCCACGGAATCAGTCGGGCTGACGCTGCGCCAAGGCATGCGTATGCTGGGCCGTTCCGGTAATCCGCCACGTCCCCACCCTTTTCTTGGCCGGCGAGCCCCGCGCACGCCGACTGGATGCGTCCTGAACATGCGTACAGGATGCGACCGATGGCAATGCGTTTTGTCGCGCTGCAGCGGCCGCCCGACCAGGGCCGCATGGCCATGATACCGCCAATGCGCGTAACAATAGCAATCGAAGGCGCGGAACCGAGCTTTTTTGACGACAGGAGTTGCACTGCCTAGGATCACGCTCTCGTTACGGGACCAGGGGGCCTCCACCTTGAGCGAAGCCAACTCTTCTTCGTCGGCGCATGCGGGACGCCCGCTCACGTCCCCGGCACCCTCGGCGACGAGGCTTGCCGATGCCCGGCGGGCGCTGGTGGGCCTCTGGGCGTTCTGGCAGGCGGAGCGGGCCCAGTGGCGTGATCCACGCCGGTTGCGCGAATGGCAGGGGCGGCGCCTGCGCAAGCTGGTGCGGCATGCCTACACGAGCGTGCCGTTCTATCGCCGGCTCTACGACCAGGCAGGCGTCAACCCCGCGGCAATCCGCTCGGTCGACGATCTCGAGCGCCTGCCGGTGATCACCAAGGCGCAGCTGCAGGGCGAGCCGGCGGACGATCTGCTCAGCGATCGCCGCAGCATGGCGTCCCTGGTGACCGCGTTCACCAGCGGCTCGACCGGGCGGCCGTTCCGGACCTACCGCGATCCCTCGCTGGAGCGCTGGCGCACCGGCTATCTCCTGCGCGCCCTGGCGACCGCCGGCTATCGGCTCGGCGATCGGCTGATGATCGTGGTCGAGCGTCCCGAACGTCCGGGAACCGGCTGGACCCGCTGGCGCAAGCTGACCTTCTACGACCGGCCCGACCATGTGCTGGCCGAGATCAATCGCCTGCGCCCGAGCATCGTCTACGGCTACGTCTCGGCCCTGCGCCAGGTCGTTCGACTGGCCCGGGAACGCGACCTTCCCGTCCATCGGCCGCGCGCCGTGGTCACCGTCTCCGAAACCTTGGACCCGGCGACCAGGCAGCAGCTCGCCGAGGGCTTCGGCGCACCGGTGTTCGACATCTATGGCAGCATCGAGATGGGCGTGATCGCCTGGGAATGCGAAGCCCATAACGGCTATCACGTCGCGGAAGACTCCGTGCTGATGGAGACGCTGCCCGCGACCGGCGGTGGCGAGCGCCTGGTGCTGACCAATCTGCACAACGAGGCGATGCCCCTGATCCGCTACGACCAGTCCGACCTCGTCAAGGTCGGGACCGAAGCGCTCTGCCTGTGCGGCCGCCGCTTCAGGCGCCTGGAGGCGGTCCAGGGGCGGGTCATGGACGCCGTCCTGCGGCCGGACGGCAGCCACGTCCCTCCCTTCAGCGTGACCAGTGCCGTCAGCGAGATCCCGGGCCTGCGCCGCTTCCAGATCGTGCAGGACCGAGTCGACCGGCTGACGGTCCGGGTCGAGAGCACCCAGCCGCTCGGCGCCGACCTCCACAGCCAGCTCGAGCATGAGCTGCGATCGGTCCTCGGCCCGTCCATCGGCATCGCGGTCGAGCCCGTGGCGACGCTGGAGCCGCCGCCCGGCATCAAGTTCCGAGTGATCGAGAGCCGAATCGCGCGAGCCGGCGCCGCCTAGCCCGAGACCTTCCTGAGCATCGGCCCGAGCGGCGCGCCGGCGAAGAGGTGGACGTGCAGATGCGGGACCTCCTGGTGTGCCGCCGCCCCACTGTTGGTGAGCATCCGGTAGCCACCCTCCTCGAGCCCGAGATCGCGCGCCACCTTGCCGACCGCACGGAAGAAGCCAACCAGCTCGGCATCGCTGGCGCCGGCGCTGAAATCGGCCATCGAGACATACGCCCCCTTCGGAATCACGAGCACGTGCACCGGTGCGAGGGGGTTGATGTCGTGGAAGGCCAGCGCCCAGTCGTCCTCATACACCTTCTTGCACGGGATCTCGCCACGCAGGATGCGTGCGAACACGTTCTGTGGGTCGTAGGCCATGGCGTCCTCCGTGGCTCGGGCATCGGGCTTGAAGCGGCCGGCCGGCCGCCTTGTCAAGCCGGGGACGGCCTGCCAAACAGCCTACCGCGCCACTGGGGGGAAGGCATGTCGCTCGCCGTCGCGATTCAGATGGACCCGCTCGAGACCGTCGACATCGACGCCGACAGCAGCTTCGCCCTGGCGCTCGAGGCCCAGGCGCGGGGCCACGGCCTGTACCACTATCTGCCACGCCAGCTGACCTACCGGCAGGGCCGTATCGTCGCCCGCGCCCGGCCGTTCCAGGTCCGCCGCGAGCGCGGCAACCATGTCCGCTTCGGTACGCCGGAGACGATCGACCTCGCCACCATGGACGTGGTCCTGATGCGCCAGGACCCGCCCTTCAACCTCGCCTACATCTCGGCGACGCACCTGCTCGACCGCATCCACCCGCGCACGCTCGTGGTCAACGACCCGCATCATGTCCGCAACGCGCCCGAGAAGCTGTTCGTCACCCAGTTCGCCGAGCTGATGCCCCCGACCCTGATCACCAACGACCTGGACGAGATCAAGGCGTTCCGCCGCGAGTACGGCGACGTCATCGTCAAGCCGCTCTACGGCAATGGCGGGGCCGGCGTGTTCCATCTCAAGCCCGAGGACACCAATCTCGGCTCGCTGTTCGAGCTGTTCCGCACGTTCCTCGACGAGCCCCTGATGGCGCAGCGCTACGTCCCGGAGATCCGACAGGGCGACAAGCGCATCATCCTGGTCGACGGCAAGCCCGCGGGCGCCCTCAACCGGGTGCCCGCCGCGGAGGAGACGCGCGCCAACCTGCATGTCGGCGGCCGGGCCGAGAAGGCGCCCTTGACCAAGCGGGACCTGGAGATCTGCGAGATGATCGGGCCGACCCTGCACGAGCGCGGCCTGATCTTCGTCGGCATCGACGTGATCGGCGACTGGCTCACCGAGATCAACGTCACCTCGCCCACCGGCCTGCAGGAGATCGACCGCTTCGACGGGGTCAATCTGGAAGGCCAGATCTGGGACGCGATCGAGGCCCGCATCAACCGCCGCCCGGAGCACGCGCTGCCGACCTGACCGCCCCAGGCGGACGGTCAGGCCCCCATCTCCAGCACCACCCGGAACCGCGCCTCGCCGCTCATCATGCGGGCATAGGCCTCCGCGGCGCGCTCCAAGGGATAACGCTCGATCATCGGCCGCACGCCGCTGAGCGCGCTGAAGGCGAGCGTATCCTCGGAATCGGCCGCCACGCCGGAGGGCCAGCCCTGGATGGAGCGGCGGCCGCCGATCAGCTGGAGCGGCGCAACCTCGATCGGCTCGGCGCTGACGCCCACCACGACCAGCCTGCCGCCGACACCCAACCCGTCGATGACCGCGCTCATCGCCTTGGCGTTGGTGACCGTGGCAAGAATCAGCGCGGCACCGCCCATGGCAGTCAGGCGCTCGGCAGGGTTCTCGGCCCGGCTGTCGATGTAGTCGTGAGCGCCCAGCTTGCGGGCGAGTTCGGCCTTGTCGATGCCGCGGGCGATCGCGACCGTGCGAAAGCCCATCCGCACCGCGAACTGCACCGCCAAGTGCCCGAGCCCGCCGATGCCGAGGATGCCGACGACATCGCCGGCCCGGGCGCCGCCGTGGCGCAGCGCGTTGTAGGTGGTGATGCCGGCGCAGAGCAGCGGCCCAGCCTCGACCGCCGAGAGCTCGTCCGGGATCAGCGCCAGGACCTGGACTGGAGCGACCATGTATTCGGCATAGCCACCGTCATAGCTGATGCCAGGAATGCGCCCCTCGCGGCAGGTGACGAAGTCGCCGCGCCGGCAACGGTCGCAGTGGCCACAATGGCCCCCGTACCAGCCGACGCCGACCCGCTGCCCGACCCGCCACGGTTCGCTCTCCGCGCCCAGCGCGTCGATCACGCCCGCGATCTCGTGGCCCGGAACGCGCGGATACTCGATCCCGGGGAACAGGCCTTCGACCGTGAAGGCGTCGCTGTGACAGATCCCGCAGGCCTGGATGCGGATCCGCGCCTCGCCGCGACCGGGCTCACGCAGATCGCGCTCGACCAGCTCGAGGCTCCCCTTGGGCGCCGTCACCTGCACCGCACGATATCTGGGCATGCCGTCCCTCCTGCTGGCCGACCGCGCGACAATGCGACACCGATCGGCCCTCGTCACGAGGCATACATGGATCAAGCGGGGGCAGGTGGCGAGGTCGGATCGCCGAGATCAACTCGGCCATTCCGCCCGAGCATCAGCCTTGCGTTCCTGGGCGTGCGGGTCGAGGCGGAGAGGCCTTGTGAAGGGGCTAGAACGCCTCGGGGCGGAACGGCTCTGCCGTCCCGCCCCATCCGACCACGCACGGTCCTAGAGGATGAAATCCTGGGCGCCGAACTGTGGGGCGATGCCGACATAGATCTCCATGTCGGCCTGGAGGTCGCCGTCGTTGCTGATCTGGACCAGCTTGGCGCCGTTGCCCTGGTCGATCACCCGCACCTGCCCGGAGGCCGTGAAGGCGGCGTTGCCGATGAAGGTGAACGCCTGGTTGCCGCTCTGTCCGGTCCTGGCATCGATCGCCGAGAGGTCGATCCTGTCGCCCTCGCTGTGGAACAGGTCGACGACGAAGTCCCGGTTGGCACCGACGGCGCTGTCGGAGATGTTCTCGAACCGGAACGTGTCCCTGCCGCCGAGACCGTGCATCGTGTCCTTGCCGGCGCCGCCGACGAACAGCTCGACCTGATCCGAGCCACCGGAGCCGAACAGCGTGTCGTTGCCGGCCCCGCCATACATCTTGTTGTTGCCGCCGCCGCCGTAGAGCTCGTCGTTGCCCTTGTCGCCGTAGAGCTCGTCGTCGCCGTCGTCACCGTAGAGGAAATCGGCGCCGTCGCCGCCATAGATCTTGTCGTTGCCGGCGAGCCCCTTGATCGTGTCGCCGCCGCCCAGGCCCTTCAGCACGTTGGCCTCGTCGGTGCCCTCGATATAGTCGCCCTGCGTCGAGCCTTCGACGTTCTCGATCGAGTCGAGCTGGTTGGTCACGATCCCGTTGACGCCGCTGTCGAAGGCATCGTTGTCCCAGAGATAGACGTGCATGCCGACGTTCACGTCGAAATAGGACACGGTGTCGTTGCCGTCGCCGCCCTGGACCCTCGTGCCGAGCCCGACGCCCGGCGCCAGGAAGTCGTCGCCTTCCAGGCCGGACAGCTCGACATCGTCCCCGGCCTCGCCATAGAGCTTGTCGTTGCCGGCGCCGCCGAACAGCGTGTCCGCGCCGCCGCGGCCCCAGATCGTGTCGTTGCCGCCGTTGCCGTTGGCGAACTCGGCCCCGTTGCCGAGCCTGATCGTGTCGACCTTCATCGAGCCGTCGACGTTCTCGATGCCGATCAGCGTGTCGTTGCCTTCGCCCCTGGCGGTCCCGGCGAGCAGGTCGACGGTAACGCCGTTGACGGAGCCCGTGTAGACGACGAAGTCGTTGCCGGCGCCGCCGTCCAGGATGTCGTTGCCACCTTTGCCGATCAGGAAGTCGTTGCCGCCGCGACCCTCGAGATGATCCGCACCGTTGGTGCCGGTCAGGGTGTTGCCGTCGTCATTGTCGATGATGTGCGCCATTTCCGGTCTCCTTGCCGCGGCCGCCACTCCAGGTTCCGGCGGGCAGGAGAGTTGGTAGAAGGCGCTGGTTTCACTGCGGTCGCGTCGCGCCTGGCTTGTGTTTCGACCGTCCCACGATCATGGCCTCTGGAGCGATGCCATCAGAAATAGCAGCGACGCGACCATGCCCAAGGCGGTCCGAACAGCGTGGAGCCTGCCCCAGCGCTCGATCAAACCCCGCACCTGGGCGTCGGCCGAGGCCGGTGAGACCGCGTTCAGGACCCTGTTGGTCGGCATGATCGCGAGCAAGGTGAACGGCCAGTTCGCCAGGAGGACCAGCGCGCCGGCAAGCCACAGCGCTCCCCCTGTCTGCAGCCAGGCGAGGATTCCCAACAGGCCGCCGAGCGCGGCGAGGGTCGCCTGCATGGCAAAGCCGCGCGCGTAGCTCGGCTGCCACTGCGCCAGCAACGGGCCGGTCTCAAGGCGCAGCCTCGCCGGCTGCTCGACCAGGGTGATGTAGAGAGCGGCACCGGAGAACAAGGCCGCCACCACGAGAGCGAGGTGGCCGACCGGCGTCATCCTCGGCGTTCGACTGGGATCTCGTGGATATGGACGTCGTGGGCGGAATAGCGCGTCAGCACCTCCATGGCCTTGCGCTCGTCCTCCTCGCTCGGCGTGCGCACCCAGAGCAGGATGCCGCCGCGGTCGAGCTGCTCCTGCAGCCAGTCGGCGTGGCGCCGGTCCATCCAGTGCGCGAACACCGTGCCGAGCAAAGCACCGGCCACCGCGGTGCCGACCACGGCCGCAGCCACGGCCCCGGCGGTCGCGACGACCGTGCCCGCCGCGATCACTGTCGGCAGGATGGTGAGCGAGCCGAGCAGACGGTTCTCGCGCACGTCGATGTTCTTGCCCGAGACGAAGGCCGTGCGCGGCGCCTCGGGATCGTCCTCCATCTCCTCGACGCGCTCATACATGTGGCCGAGCTTCTGCTCGACGGCCTGATGCCCGCCGAGCAGGCTGATCTGGTCCTTGTCGAAGCCGGCGGCGCGCAGATCGTCCACGGCGGCCTCGAGGCTCGACACGTCGTCGAACACCGCCACCGCCTCACGTACCATTGCCGCGCCGGACGTCTGCGTCATCGCCGCTTCCCATCGCCTTGGACAGCCCGGCGCGAACCTAGGGATCGGCCATGCCCACCGCAAGCCGGCTGCGTCAGCCGATCCCCGCCTCGGCCTCGTAACCGCCCATCAGTTTCGCCTGGACCAGCGTGTTGGCCGGACGGACCGCCTCGCCGCTGCCGTGCGTCGCGGTCGTGCCGCCGACGGCAGCGAGGCGAGGTGATGGGCGAATGGGTCCCGCCGGGCGAGTTCGCCGACCTGATCGCCTGGCTCGCCACTGGCACCTGCCGCCACCTCACCGGCGCGACCCTCGACGTCAACGGCGCCAGCTACATAAGGTGATCAACATTTCCCATGGAGAAGGCCGTATCCTGATGCCGCTGTTCGCGTGGGCCTCGCGAAGCTACGGCCATCTCGCTAGAGCCGCTATCATCATGGACATTACTGGGACCATTGGGCCAATATAGAAAAATCGTCAATAGTGTAGAGTCGATCTCGCAACGCTTGATCGACATTTTGAATTCGAAATACCACACCCAGTTCAAAAGTACTAGCACCATTCAAAAGGAAATTGAGCATGGTCGCTGAGGGGACATCGCCGTTTGCGAACTCTCCGGGATACGACCCACATAGTGATGTGAGATGTTGCCAAGCTCCTTCATCGAGGCGAAAGTGGATATCGAGAGAGCTGTCACAGTTATGGATATTCCGTGGTCGTGGATTGGTATCTGACCATCGCCAGAAATATAGCCAGACGCGATCGGCGCCGGCTACGGAAAAGACTCTCTTGTGCCGAGTCGCGGAAATCGCATGGATCCGATCGCCGACCTGTATGGTTTCTGGGGTGAAATTGAGTGCTTTGACCCCACTGTGGACATGGGCATCACTCTCGACTGGAGGCTCGTTGCGCCCATCCGGCAAGTCGGGAGCAAAGTCGCGGAGATTGCAGGCGCTCACAACACACCAAAAATCCTGATCGCGATCGGTGCCTTCAAAGCTCGAGAAAGCGAGAAGCGACAGGCGCTTGCCGATGAAGCTCTCGGGCAAAGCGAGCTTCCGAAACTGCTCGGGGGTTGTTGGAAGACCCGCATCCTTCACAGCCGTGGCAAACAAAGAATCTGGCGTTTTGTAGATTTGACCGGGCGGTCGTTGAGACTCGTAGGTCCAATATCCAGCGCCAACCATTGCGGCGACAAGTGCCGCCAGCGCCGCTGCGCGTGTCAGAATGCGTCGCCTGCGGATTGGCCGAGCTAATGTTTCCAACGCGATTATGGTCTCAGCAACAATATCCCCTTTTGGTCGAAGAATATGCACTGAAGCTAACGACGCTGGCAGTTCTTGCTCTCTGATATCACTATCAATCAAAAGTGGGAGCATTCGATTGGAAATTGCGCTACCAAGATGCCGC
>JBGAKU010000388.1:0-3647 GCA_044224255.1 Geminicoccaceae bacterium | reverse complement strand
CTCGGGTTCCTCGATCGGCGGCACGCTCAGCCGCTCGCACTGCTCGGCCGCTTCCTCGGCGATCGCGCGCAGGCGCTGTGCGTGCTCCGGCCGGACGACGGTGCGCGCGGTCAGCACGGGGATCAGCCGGCCCGCTCCCAGCTCCACCGCCTTCTCGACCAGCCAGTCGAGGCGGTTGCGACGGATAGGGGCGAAGGCGAGCGCCGGGCCCGGCTCGTCGGCCGGCACGCGTAGCCGGTGCCCCACGCGCAGATCCACTCGATGTCGTGCAGCAGCCACGATGTGTGCCGACCACTCCCCGTCGCGCGCATTGAACGGCCGGACCTCGCTCCCCTCGCGCAACCGGAGCACGTTGCGCAGATAGTGGGCGCGGTCACCCTCGACGATCACGGTCAGCGCCTCGGCCAGCCGCTGGTCGAGATGGAGCCTGGGAGCGCTCATGGTCGCCTCGCCTTTACCGCAGTGGCGGCCAAAGCTAGAAACCGCGCCATGGCAGGACAAGGAAGCGAGCTGCATGCCCCGGTCGCAGATCGACAGGCGGGCTGGACCGATCGGCTGCCAGCCCGCTGGCGCGATTTTGCCGTGCTCGCACGCTGGGACCGGCCGATCGGCACTTGGCTGCTGCTCCTGCCCTGCTGGTGGGGCCTGACCCTCGGGGAGGGCCTTCCGCAATTCTGGCTGCTGCCCCTGCTCGCGCTCGGCGCCGTCGCCATGCGCGGTGCCGGCTGCACGATCAACGACCTCGCCGACCGCGACTTCGATCGCCGTGTCGAGCGCACCCGCAACCGGCCCCTGGCGGCAGGCCGGGTCGGCACGCGCGAGGCCCTCCTGTTCGTCGCGGCGCAGTGCCTGGTTGGCCTGCTGGTCCTGATCGCCCTCGACTGGACGGCCGTCCTGGTGGCACTGGCGAGCGTGCCCCTGATCGTCATCTATCCCTTCATGAAGCGGGTCACCTGGTGGCCCCAGGCGTTTCTCGGCATCACCTTCAACTGGGGCATCCTGGTCGGTTCCGCCCAGGCGACCGGCTCGCTCGGCTGGCCTGCGCTCGTGATCTACCTCGCCGGCATCTGTTGGACCCTGGGCTACGACACCATCTATGCACTTCAGGACCGCGAGGACGATGCTCTGATCGGCGTGCGCTCGACTGCTCTGCTCTTCGGCGACGCCGTGCCCGTCTGGGTCACCGGCTTCTATCTCGCGACATTGATGCTGCTGCTCGTCGGCGGTCTGGCGGCAGGCAAGGAGATACTCTTCGTGCTAGGTCTTTTTCTAGTTGCGTGGCTGCTGCTGCGGCAGGTCGCCGGGCTTCGGTCGGCCACTCCGGCGGAATGTCTCCGCCGCTTTCGCGCCAACCGCGACGTCGGGCTCGCGGTGTTTGCCGCCCTGCTCCTCGGCTCGCTGGGCTGACGGCTTCCCCGTGGCAGGCTTCACCGACTATCTGAACCCGGTGCGGGTCCTGGGCGACGTTTGGGACGAGCTGGGCATCCTGACCGACCGGGCGCTCGACCGACACCTGCGCCTGGCCGTCACGGGCCTCAGCCGCAGCGGCAAGACCGTGTTCATCACCTCGCTCGTGCACCACCTGCTCGACGGCAATGGGCTGCCCTTCCTGGAGCCGGTCCACGACGACCGATATCTCGGCGCCCGGATCGAGGACGACCGCCACGGCGACCGCTTTCCCTATACGCGCTTCCATGCCGATCTCTCGGCCCAGCCGCCGCGCTGGCCCAAGGCCACCGAGCGCCTCACCTCCCTGCGCCTGGAGCTCGCCTACCGCACCCGCAGCCTGGTCCTGCGTCAGGTCCAGCCGGTGCAGCACCTCACCCTCGAGATCATCGACTATCCGGGCGAGTGGCTGCTCGATCTGCCGTTGCTGGAGCAGGACTACGCGCAGTTCTCCCATGAGGCGCTCGAGCTCGCCGCGCAGCCGCTGCGCCGTGCCGCCGCCGCGGAATGGCTCGATCAGCTCGCGGCCTTCGACAGCGACGGACCGGAAAACGAGGATGCGGTCACGGCCGTTGCGGACGCCTTCCGCCGCTATCTGATCCACTGCCACAAGGAACTCGGCCTCAGTCGCGTGCAGCCCGGCAGGTTCACCAATCCGGGCGACCTCGACGGCTCGGCACTCCTGCGCTTCTGTCCGTTGCCTCCGGGCGAGGTGCGACGCGGCACCAATCGGGCCCGCATGGCCGAGCGATACATGCGCTATCGGGACGAGGTGGTGCGGCGATTCTACGTCGATCACTTCAGCGCGTTCGACCGGCAGGTCGTGCTGATCGACCTGCTTGGTGCGCTCAATGCCGGGCCCGGGCACTTCGCCGACACCCAGGACACGCTCACGCTGATTCTCAAGAGCTTCCGCTATGGCGGGAGCGGTTTTCTCTCGCGTCTGTTCGCGCCAAAGATCGACCGCCTCCTGTTCGCGGTCAGCAAGGCCGACCATGTCGCCCCGAACCAGCATCCTGCGCTCAAGCAGCTGCTCGAGCTGATGATCCGCCCCGCCGCCCGCGCCCCGCGCTATGAGGGCATCACCACCGAGGTGATGACGCTCGCCTCGCTGCGCTGTACCGATGTGGTCCGCACCGAGCATCACGGGCAGGTGCTGTCCTGTGTGCGCGGGCTGCTCAAGGACAGCCAGCGCGAGACCGTGCTGTTCCCGGGCGAAATTCCGCCCGATCTGCCGGAGCGCGAGGACTGGACCAGCGGCCGCTTCCGCTTCAAGGAGTTCGCGCCGCGGCGGCTGGTCTCATCGGCCGCCGGACAGCATATCCGCCTCGACCAGACGTTGCAGTTCTTGATCGGGGACAAGCTCGCATGACCAAGGGCCATACCCCACCACCGCCATTCGAGTTCGATCCGAGCGTGGCGCCGCAACCGATCGAGGTGGTGCCCGACACGGATGCCATCGCGGAGGACGCCGACGCCGTCGTCCTGCCGCCGCGTCGGCGCAGCTGGAGCGGTCGGCTGCTCGGGCTGTTCGTGCTGGGGGTGTTCGGCGCGGGCGTCGTTCAGGCGATCGACTATGTCGGCGGTCTACTCACCACCGACCCGTGGCTGGGCTGGCCGTTCGCGGTCTTCCTCGGCATGGCCCTGTTCGCGCTCGCGGCCTTCGCGACCGGCGAGATCGCCGACATGCGGCGCCTCTCAAGGCGTGCGGCCACGCGCGAGACGGCCGATCGGATCGCCGCGTCCGAGCTGCACGGCGAGGCCGAGCCTCTGCTCGAAGGACTGTCATCACAATTTTCGGCCCGCCCCAGGCTCAAGGCACAGATCGACGAGTTCAATGCCCAGCGACACGAGGCGATGAGCGATGGTGAGCTTCTGCGGCTGTTCGAGCGCCGGGTGCTGGCCCCGGTCGATCGCGAGGCCTACCGGCTGGTCCTGCAGAGCAGCCGCGACATCGGCTTCCTTACCGCGCTGAGCCCGCTCGGACTGCTCGACGGGGTCCTGGTCCTGTGGCGCACCAGTATCCTCTTTCGAGCGATCGCCCGCCTCTACGGCATGGCGCCGGGTCCGACCGTGACGCTCTCCCTGCTCAAGGGCTCGATCCTCAATGCGGCCCTCGCCGTGATGGCAGACGTCGTGAACCACGCGGCGGTCGAGAGCGTCGGCGCTGGCCTCCTTGCCATGCTGTCGGCCCGCGCCGG
>JBGAKU010000042.1:0-28511 GCA_044224255.1 Geminicoccaceae bacterium | reverse complement strand
GTGCTCGGTGCGGGAGCGCTGCCGGTGCTGTGGGCCAATCTTCACGACTATCAGCGCCAGCGGATCTTCACCTTTCTTGACCCCGAGGCCGACCCGCTGGGCAGCGGCTACCACATCATCCAGTCCAAGATCGCCCTCGGCTCGGGCGGCTTCTGGGGCAGGGGCTTCCTCAACGGCAGCCAGGCGCAACTCAGCTTTCTGCCGGAGAAGCACACCGACTTCGCCTTCACCATGCTGGCGGAGGAGCTCGGCTTCGTCGGCGCCACCACGGTCCTCGCCCTGTTTCTGGCGCTGCTGCTGCTCGGCATGATGGCCGCCGTCCGCGCGCCCAGCCAGTTCGGGCGCCTGCTCGCGGCAGGTGTCGTCCTCAACCTGTTCGTCTACGTCGCCATCAACGTGTCGATGGTCACCGGCCTCATTCCCGTGGTCGGCGTGCCGCTGCCGCTGATCTCCTATGGCGGCACGGCCCTGCTCACCGTCCTGTTCAGCCTGGGGCTGCTGCTCTCGATCGACCTGCACCGCCACGTCGCGATCCCGCGCTACCCGGTGAGGACCTGAGCCGGCCTGTGTCTCGTCGATCGGCCGAGCGTAGGCTCCGCTCAGCCGGATGACACGCCGAGCAGTCGGCGCCACCGCCGATATCGGCCGGCCCGGGCGGTCGGGTTTTTCGCGGGAGTGCCGGACGGCGCCCGCGGGGGCAGGTAGTCCGGCGAATCCGGCGAGGGGAAGGGCAGTGTGTCCGCCATCTCCGCCCGCTCGGCATAGTCGAAATTGGGGAACGGCAGCCGCTTCTCCTCGCGCCATCGCGCGACCTCGGCCTCGGTCGCTTGGCCCCGCTGCACGTCGATGCCTCTATCGCGGGCCACATAGAGAGTCTGCGAGGGGAAGGCGAAGCCGGTCCCGCACTCCAGGATGATCTCGGCGATCCTGAAGTTCAGGTCCTCCTTGATGGCCACGAACTCGTTCCAGTCCGCGGCTCGCACCAAGGCGAACACCTCCAGGATGTAGGCGGAATCTCCGAACTCGCTGAAACGCACACGCGCCGGATCTGGCGAGACCTTGCTGTGCTGGATCAGGAGTTTGCGGATCTTGGCCGCGACGAACCGTAGTTGATCGGGTGTCGTCTCGTAGCGCAGGCCGAGCTTGGCCTGGAACAGATTCATGTCCCGGCGCGAGAAGTTCACGATCTGCATCTGCGAGAAGTCGGCATTCGGCACCGTGATTACGGTCCGGTCGAGGGCACGCAGCCGAGTCGAGCGCAGTCCGATCTCTTCGACCGTGCCCATCATGCTGCCGAACGAACAGAACTCGCCGACGCGGACCGGCTTGTCGGCGAACAGGACGAAGCCGCCGACAATGTTCTCAAGAGTAGGGCGGATCGCCAGGGCCACTGCCAGACCACCGACGCCCAGGCCGGCGATGATCGGCGTGATGCTCACGCCGAGCTGCCCGGCCGCGTAGAGAATGACCGTGAGCGCCGCGGCGATGCTGAGGATCCGGAAGCATAGACGGATCAGCGCGGCATCCAGGCTGCGGCTTTGGCTCGCGAAGGACTGCACGACCAGGTCACCGACCGACGCGATCAGGGCGGCGACGAGCCAGGCGATCACGCCGTAGCGCAGGACGGTCAGAATCAGCGCGATCGCGAAGACCGCCGGATCGCGGAGCTGGACCGCATCGATGATCCAGTATTGCAGGGCGGTGATCAGCCCCAGCCCCAGAAGCATCGCGAGCGGCACGCCGATCGGCCAGCCCCGATCGCGCCTGCGGCAACGGCGGTCCCACCTCCGGCCCGCCCGCCACAGACTCAGCCCCATGATCACGGAAGCCAGAATCGACCCGATGCTGGCCACCCATTTCCAGAGCGGCTCGTCGAGCAGCCGGGTGAACGCGATGCCAGGCAGCTCCCACACCCGCCGCGCCAGCGGTTCGGGCATGAGCAGGCCCGGTGAAGTCCGCCGCGCGCCCACCGCATCGATGAACCCAGGAGGAGCAGGCAGGTTCTGGACCAGCTCGTAGAACTTGCGCGCTTGGCGCACGGAGTGCGCGCTGAACTGGAACTCGCCGGCGTGCTCACCCTCGGTGACCTTGACGATCTCGATCTCCGTGCCGGGAAAGGTCCATGTCGTCAGGCCCTGCTCGGCCACCGCCTTGGCGTCGGGGAGGGCGTCGAGAGGCGGCATGCCGATCCGCGCCAGCGTGTCGTGCAGATAGAGAGCAGCGTTGATGCCGGCCTCCTCGCGGAACGCCTCGCCGATCTCGTGCAGGTCGAGCGTGCGCAGAATCCGGTCGCCCAGCTGCCGTACCTGCTCGAAGTTCTCGCGCAGCCGCCAGGCCCGATAGGCCTTCTCCAGATTGGTGCGGAAGGCGTCGAACGTCGCGCGCGGGCTCGACAGGTCGACGGGAGCCAGCGGATTGTCCCTCGGCTCCGCGGCGCAGGCGCCATGCAGGGACCAGGTCGCGAGCGCCAGCAGGACTGCCAGCGCCAACCAGGCGCTCTTTCGCATGCCCCCTCGATCCCGTTGCGCCATGGCGCGGACTCTAGCCGCATCGGGGGGCAGGTCCAGCAGGGCGGCCGTTTTCCGCGTCAGCGTCATCCGGGGGCCAGTGGCCAGACCAGGGCGATGAGCGGCACGCCGACCAGGACGACGATCACCGACAGCGGCAGGCCGAGCCGCCAGTAGTCGCCGAACCGGTAGCCACCCGGACCCAGCACGAGCGTGTTGCACTGGTGCCCGATCGGGGTGAGGAAGTCGCACCCCGCGCCGACCGCGACCGCCATCAGGAACGGGTCGGGGCTGAGCTTGAGGCTGGCCGCGAGGCTGGCGGCGATCGGCGCCATCATCAGGACGGTAGCGGCGTTGTTGAGAAATGGTGTGACGGCCATGGCGACCATCAGGATCAGCGCCAGCGCGCCGATTGGCGGTAGGAGGTTCGCGGCGACCGCGAGCCAGCCGGCGACGAGGTCGGTGGCGCCAGTGGCGTGCAGGGCCTCGCTCACCGGGATCAGGCAGCCGAGCAGAATCAGGATCGGCCACTCGACCGCGTCATAGGCCTCGCGCAGGCTCAAGACGCGGAACAGCAGCAGCGCCACGGCCGCGCCGAAAAACGCGACCGCGACCGGCACCAGTTGCAGCGCCACTGTCACCATGGCGATGGCGAGGACCATGGCGGGCAGCCACTGGCTGCGGCCGGAGCCCAGCGACAGGCCGCGCGAGGCGAGGGGCAGGCAGCGCAGCTCGCCCAACGTGTCCGGCAGGGAGTCGAGGTCGCCCTGAAGCACCACCACGTCCCCCGGTTGGAACCGCACCGCGTTCAACCGTTGGCGCAGGCTGGCGCCGCGCCGGCCGACGGCGACCAGATTCACGGCATGGCGCTGGCGCAGCGCGAGGCCGGCGGCCGTCCGCCCTACCATGGGTGAGTCGCCGGTGACTACCGCCTCGACCACGCCGACCTCCGCCCCCGGGGCATCCCCGACGGGCACCTTCTTGGTCGCGAGAACCAGCCCGCCACGGCTCACCAGGCGCTCGAGCGCTGAAGGCTCGCCCTGGAGGATCAGCGTGTCGTCGGGATAGAGCGTCCAATTCCGCCCAGGAGTGTAGCGACGGCCGCCCTCGCGGATGATGCGCGTGACCGTGACTTCGCCCTCGCTCATGCTCTCGAGCTCGGCGAGCGCCTTGTTGGCCAGGGGCGAATCGGCGGGCAGGGTCGCCTCGGTGGTGTAGCCCTCCATCGTGAACGCGGCATCGATGCTCGCCGCACCCTTGCGACCCGTCGGCAGCAGGCGGTGGCCGAAGACCAGGAAGACGAGGCCCGCGGCCGCGATGCCAGCACCCACGGGCAGGAAATCGAACATCCGGAACGGCTCGCCCAGCAGCTCGCTGCGCATCCGGGCGACGATGACATTGGGCGAGGTCCCGATCAGCGTCGTCAGGCCGCCGAGCAGCGAGCCGAAGGCGAGGGGCATGAGGACCGCAGAGGGCGGCGTTCCCGCCTTGCGGGCGATCTGGAACGCGATCGGCATCAGGATCGCGACGGCTCCGACATTCTTGACGAAGGCCGAGAGCAGGATGACCAGGCCCACCAGCACGATCACCTGCCTGCCGACCGTGCCGAGATAGGGGACGAGCGGCGCGATCAGCCGCTCGACCACGCCAGATCTCGCCACCGCGGCGCTGACCACCAGCGCGGTGGCCACGATCACCACGATGTCGTCGCCGAAACCTTTGAACGCCTGGTCCGGCGGCACGATGCCCATGGCGACGGCGGCAAGCAGCGCCAGCCCCGCGACGAGGTCGTAGCGCAGCCTGCCCCAGACGAAGAGGCCCATCATGCCCACGACGACGGCGAACGCGCTGGCTTGGGCGGCGGTCATCGCCGCGCTACCGCTCACCCGTGCTCGTAGAGGAACCGTGCGCGCAGGGTGCCCTCGATCGAGCGCAGCTCGCCCAGGATCTCCTGTGCATCCTCTGCACCGCCGTCGACATCGACCACGACGTAGCCGATGTCGCCGTCGGTCTGGAGGTACTGGGCGCCGATGTTGAGCCGCCGTCGGGAGAACACCTCGATCACGTGCACCAGCATGCCCGGCATGTTGCGATGGGCATGCATGAACCTGGTGCCGGTGGGGCGGGCGGGAAGCTGGACCTGCGGGAAGTTGACCGCGCCGAAGGTCGAGCCGATGTCGGAATAGTCGGCGAGCTTGCGCGCCACCTCATGGCCGATCCGTGCCTGCGCCTCGGCGGTGGAGCCGCCGATATGCGGCGTGAGGATGACGTTGGGCAGGCCGCGCAGCGGGGACAGGAACTCCTCGCGCGCGCTCGTCGGCTCGTCTGGGAACACGTCGGCCGCACCGCCCAGCAGATGGCCGTCGCGGAGCGCGGCCGCCATTGCCTCGACGTCGACCACGCGGCCGCGCGACGCATTGATCAGGAACGAGCCCGGACGCATGGCGCGGATCTGCGCCTCACCCATCATCCACCGCGTCGCATCCGTGTCCGGAACGTGCAGCGAGATCACGTCCGCCCGTGCCAGCAGGCCGGCGAGGGTGGGGCAGGCCTCCGCACGGCCAAGGGGCAGCTTCGGCGCTGGATCGTAGAACAGGACGTGCATGCCCAGCGCCTCGGCGAGCACGCTGAGCTGGGCGCCGATGTTGCCGTAGCCGACGATGCCCAGCGTCTTGCCGCGCACCTCCCAGCTGTTGGCCGCGGACTTGATCCACTCGCCCTGATGCGCGGCGACGGACTTGGGGAAGATGCCGCGCATCAGCATGATGATCTGCCCGAGCACGAGCTCGGCGACGCTGCGGGTGTTGGAGAAGGGCGCGTTGAAGACCGGAATCGCCCGGTCCCGTGCCTCCGCCAGTGCTACCTGGTCGGTGCCGATGCAGAAGCAGCCAACGGCGATCAGCCGATCCGCGGCGGCGAGCACGCGCGGCGTCAGCTTGGTGCGCGAGCGGATGCCCAGGAGGCGAACGCCCTGGATCCGCGCGATCAGCTCCTCTTCATCGAGGGCGCCAGGCAGGGCGGTGACGGACGTGTAGCCGTCGGCCGCGAGGTCGGCGACCGCGTTCTCGTGGATTCCCTCCAGCAGCAGGATGTGCACCTGCTCCTTGGGCAGCGACAGTCTGGTCAAGCGACGGAACTCCTCAGCGCAACGGCGCGAACAGCGCCTGCAGATCCTCCTCGCCGAACGCGCTGCGCTCGGCGCCGGCTTCGTCCAGCACGCTCTCGGCCAAGCTCCGCTTGCGCTCCTGCAGCGCCAGCATCCGCTCCTCGATGGTCCCTTCGGCGATCAGCTTGTAGACGAAGACGGGCTTCTCCTGGCCGATCCGGTGCGCCCGGTCGATAGCCTGTGCCTCCACGGCAGGGTTCCACCACGGATCGTAGAGGATCACCGTATCGGCCGCGGTCAGATTCAGGCCGACACCGCCGGCCTTGAGACTGAGCAGGAACAGCGGCACCTCGCCTGCCTGGAAGCGGGCCACCGGCGTGACCCGGTCGTCCGTGTCGCCACGCAACTCGACATGGTCGATCCCGGCACGCGCCAGCTCCGGCACGATCAGGTCGAGCATGCTAGTGAACTGCGAGAACAGGAGCACGCGCCGGCCGTCCTCGATCAGTTCCGGCAGCATCTCCATCAGTTGGGCGAGCTTGGCGCTGCCCTTCACCTTGACGGCGGCTGCCAGCTTGACCAGCCGCGGATCGCAGCAGACCTGGCGCAGCTTCAACAGTGCCTCGAGGATGATGATCTGACTGCGGGCGAAGCCCTTGTCCGCGATCGCGCCGCGCACCTTCTCGTGCATCGCCAGGCGCACGGTCTCGTAGAGATCGCGCTGGTCGCCGGTCAGCTCGATTCGCTGCAGGATCTCGGTCTTCGCCGGGAGCTGGGATTCGACCTCGCCCTTGGTGCGGCGCAGGAGGAACGGCCGGATGCGCCGCGTCAGCAGCGTGCGTCGCTCATGATCACCCTGCCTTTCGACCGGCGTGCGGAAGACGCGCGTGAAACGCCGCTGCTCGCCGAGCAGGCCGGGCACCAGGAAGCTCATCTGCGACCACAGCTCGCCCAGATGGTTCTCGATCGGCGTACCGGTCAGGCACAGGCGATGCGAGGCAAGGAGCTTGACGGCGTGCTGGGCGGCCTTGCTGGCGGGATTCTTGATCGCCTGTGCCTCGTCGAGCACGACCAGATGCCAGCGGATAGCAAGCAACGCCTCGGCGTCACGGTGCAGAAGCGCATAGGTCGTGAGCACCAGATCGGCCTCACCGATCGCAGCGAAGCGCTGTGCCCGATCGGCGCCATGAAGCGTCAGCACCTGCAGCTCCGGCGCGAAGCGCTGGGCCTCGTGCCGCCAGTTGGCGACGAGGCTGGTCGGGCAGACCACGAGTGCTGGCGCCACGAGGCGGCCGGCCGCCTTCTCGGTCAGCACATGAGCCAGGGTCTGGACAGTCTTGCCCAGCCCCATATCGTCGGCAAGAATCCCGCCCAGCTCCAGCCCGGCGATGAACTGGAGCCAGGCCAGCCCATGCCGCTGATAGGGCCGTAGGTCGGCGCCCAGGCCCGGCGGCGGCTCGGCCTCGCCGATGTCTGGCAGTTGCCGCAGGCGATCGGCCAGCGACACCAGCCGCTCGGCGCCAACCCAGCGCAGGCGCAGGGCCGCCTCGTGCTCGGCCAGGGCCAGCGCTTGGCTGAGCGAGACATCGAGCCGGCCGTCGGGCGAGAGCGCCTTGGCGTCGAACAGCTCGACCAGGGTCTCCAGCATCGGGCGCACGCGGTCCGCCGGCAGGGCGAGCACGCGACCGTCCTTGAGCCTGGAATAGAAGACAGTGGCTTCCGCCAACCCGGCGACGTCCTGGCCGGGGGGCAGGCGGCGCAGTGCCTCGACCAGCACCGGCAGCAGGGGCACGCGCTCGCCCTCGACCATCACGCCCAGGTCGAGCGCGAACCAGGCATTGCCGGTGGCACCCAGATCGGCATCCCAGTCGCCGCCGGCGTCGAGCACACGGTGCTGGAAGCTGTCGTCGAGGATGATCGACCAGCCTGCGTCGCGCAGTTGCGGCAGGCCCTCGTGCACGAACCGCCACCAGTCCGACTCCAGCCCATCGCGGCTGACGAAGGCCCGGCCGCCGCCACGCTCCTCGGCGCCGTGGGCCGGACCCACGGCAACCAGCCCCAGCCGACCCAGAAGCCGCTCTGCCGCGCGCTCGGCGGCGGCCTGCCGCTCGATCACGAGGATACGCCCATCCTCCGCCCGCCGCAGGCGCTGCCGGTGATCGGCCGGATCGATGGAGATGCCGTCATAGTCGAAACGCAGCAGCGCCAGATCACGCCGCTCGGTGGAGAAGGCCCAAAGAGGCTGGCTGTAGAGCGTCAGTATGGGGCGCGGCGGCAGCCGCCTGACTTCCTCGACCACGTCCGCGGCGGGGGTCGGCAGGGCCGGCAGCCGCCTCGCCAGCGCCTCGCGCACCAGCGGCGCCTGCGCCGGCTCGACCGGCGGCGCTTCCAGGAGGGTCGCGATCACCGGGCGCGGCCAGGGAAAGGTCAGCCGGCCCGCGACCCCACCTTCCGGGTCGGCATACCAGGGTGAGGCTGCGACCAGCACCTCCAGGCCCTCGGCCTCGACCACCGGCACTTGCGTGCCCTCCGATGTCAACCGCCACGACAGTGCGCCGGGCCGCTCCGGGCCCTGTCGCAGCACCGGGCCGTCCTTGGCCAGCCAATGGCAGCGTCCCGTCGCGAGCACGCGCTGCAGCAGGAGATCGACCGCATCCGGGTCGTCTGGCAAACGGCTCGAGCTGTCCCAGCCCCCGGTCATCAGCCGTCCGATCAGCCGGTCCTCGGGCCTGACGAAGCTCGCCGCGCTCGTTGCCAGATTCGTCGCATGGTAGTCACGCTCCGCCCCCCAACCGCCCGCCTTGAGCCGGCGCGTCACCCGCGGCAGCAGCCGCGTCGAGGAGCGCGGCCCCTGGCGGGCCGTGGTCAGCAGATAGATCACCTGCTCGGGCGCCGGGCCGGATCGGGCTCCGGGCTCCGCCAGGGTGGCGCCGAGCCGCGACAGCCAGTCGCCGACCGGTCCTGCCAGCGGATCCGGCGGCGGGGCTGGGGTCCGCCGCGTCTGGGCAGCCGGCTTTGGTTCTGTGCGAAGGGCCGCCAGCAGCAGCGCGGCGCCGTGCTTGCATTGGTCGCCGACCGGGCAGCTGCAGAAGCTGACGATCCGGCGGCCGCGGCCATCGCCGATCGTCACCTGCACGCGATAAGGCTGCCGCGTCGTGCCCTGCACCCGGCCGGAGAGCCGGTAGCCGTTGCCGCTCACCTCGAGCGCGCGCACCGCCCCGCCGACGGCATATTGACGGCCGCGCTGGAAGGTCGCCGGATCGAAGGCCGCGCGGACCTCGGCCTCGTCGAAGGGGAGCGCCTGCGTCGCAGTCACCGCCTCATGATCGAGCCCAGCACGCCGCGCACGATGGCGTTGCCGACCTGTCGGCCGACGTTCGAGCCGACGCTGCGCATGGCCGACTTGACCAGCGCCTCCGCCGCGCTCTGCCGGCGGCCACCGCCGCCGGTGAGGATGCTGCCGAGCACGTCGGCGATGCCGCCACCCTCGTTCTGCGGCTGGGATGGCGGGCTGCCGGCCTGGCGACGCGGTGCGCCCTGAGCGGCGCCGCCGATGCGGCGCGAGGCAGTGTTGCCGGTCGTCGGAATGCCCCAGGGATTGCTCGAATCGCCCGACCCGGCAGCCGGGCCCACACCCCAGGGGTTCGGCGCCGCGGCATCGGCCGGCGCCGCGGCACGGTGCTGCAGCATCTCGTACGCCGATTCCCGGTCGATCGGCTCGTCGTACTTGTGGCCCACCGGGCTGGCAGCCATGATCTGCTCCCGCTCCGCCGCGGTGAGCGGCCCCATGCGGGAGCGCGGCGGAACGATCCGCACCCGCTCGACGATCCCGGGCACGCCGTCGAGCTCCAGCGTCGAGACCAGCGCCTCGCCCACGCCGAGCTGGGTGATCACGTCCTGGGTCTTGAACGCCGGGTTCGGCCGGAAGGTGTCGGCGGCGGCCTTGATGCCCTTCTGCTCGGCGGGGGTGAACGCCCGAAGCGCGTGCTGCACGCGATTGCCGAGCTGCCCCAGCACCACCGGCGGCACGTCGGCCGGGTTCTGCGTGACGAAGTAGACGCCCACGCCCTTGGAGCGGATCAGGCGGACGACCTGCTCGACCTTCTCGATCAGCGCCTTGGGCGCGTCGTTGAACAGGAGGTGCGCCTCGTCGAAGAAGAAGACGAGCTTGGGCTTGGGCAGATCGCCTGCCTCCGGCAGCTCCTCGAACAGCTCGGAGAGGAGCCAGAGCAGGAAGGTGGCGTAGAGCCGGGGCGAGTGGATGAGCTGGTCGGCCATCAACACGTTGACCGCACCGCGTCCGTCCGGCGTGGTCAGCATCAGGTCCGCGAGCTGGAGCGCCGGCTCGCCGAAGAAATGCTCGGCCCCCTGCTGCTCCAGGGTCAAGAGCCGGCGCTGGATGGTGCCGACGGTCGCCTTGCTGACATTGCCGTAGACGGTGGTCAGCTCGCCCGCCTGTTCGGCCACCTCCTGCAGGATTGCCGTCAGGTCCTTGAAGTCGAGCAGCAGCAGGCCCTGGTCGTCGGCCAGCTTGAAGGCGATGTTGAGCACGCCCTCCTGGGTCTCGTTGAGCTCCAGCATCCGGGCGAGGAGCAGGGGGCCCATCTCGGCCACGGTCGCCCGGATCGGGCTGCCCTCCTTGCCGAACAGGTCCCAGAAGATCGCCGGGGCGGCCGCGGGCGCGTAGTCGGTCACCCCGAGCTCGGCGGCGCGCTCGAGGATCTTGGGCTTCGGCTCCCCGGCTGCCCCGATGCCGGACAGATCGCCCTTCACGTCGGCGCAGACCACCGGAACGCCGTCCCGGCTGAACTGCTCGGCCAGCGCCTGCAGCGTGATGGTCTTGCCGGTGCCGGTGGCGCCGGCGATCAGACCGTGCCGGTTGGCGAGCGGCAGATAGAGATATTGCGGCCGCTCGCCCTTGCCGATCAGCAGCTTACCGGCGTCCTCCTCCATGCTCCGGCCCCCTCGTCCAACCTGTCGGGGCGGTTATAGGAGAGCGGTCCCGGCTTGTCTTCGGCTAGACGTCGAAGCTCTCGTCGCCTCCCGGATCATCGTAGCCCTGATCGTCGAAGCCGGCGTTCCGCGGCTCCGCCGGCTCGGCGTCCGTGGGAGCCGGCTCGCCCCAGCCGGCCTCGTGAGCCAATTCGCTCGCCTCGGCGGCCCCGCTCGAGAACGCGCTCGTGAGAGCATCGGCGAGCAGCATGCCGCCCGCCACGCCCACCGCGGTCTGCATGGCGCCGGCAAGGAAGCCGCCGCCCATCGCCGGCCGACCCCAGGGTCCGGTGCTCGCGCCCGGGGCACCCTGCTGGATGTATTGCTGCGGGATCGGGCCTGGAACGGCTGGAGGCCGCGGTGCCGCCACGTTCGATTGGGCGCCCCCGAACAGGCCGCTGAGAAAGCCGCCGCCGCCGGCCTGGCGCTCCTTGGCCTCGCTTTCGAGCTGCTGGATCCGGTTCTGAAGATTGGTCAGCGCCTGCTCCTGCACCAGCATGGCCTGCGCCATGTAGTAGGGTGCCGCGGGCATCGCGGCGACCTGCTGGCGGATGTGCGCCTCGGCATCGGCATCCCGCCGCGGCGCCTGCTGGTCCACCTGCCGCAGCTTCGCGAACAGCCCGTCGATTACCTGCCGCTCGTTCTGATCCATGCCGTCCCATCCCACGCATGACGTTCGGACACACTAGCTGGGTGGCGCAACCCGCAGGGCAAGGCCGGCACCGTTCACGTCGGGCGGAGCGTGGGCGGGCCTCCCAGGCGCTCGTGGCACCAGGAAGGTCACGAGGAGGATCGTGAGAGAGGAGACGGCAAGCAACAGGAACAGGGTCGTCTGGTCGCCAGTGGCGCGATGGAGCACCGTGATGAGCGGCACGGTCGCGGCGGCGATGCCGAGGGATAGGACGTACTGCGCGGCATAGGCGCGCGACCACCAACGCTCGTCCAGATAGCGGCCGAGAAGCCAGGCCGTGATCGGGATCTCGCCGAACACGAGCAGCATGACCGGCAGGGCGAAGACGGCGCCGAGGGCACCGGGCGCCAGGGCCATCGCGAGCAGCAGCGGCGTCTTCGCACCCTCCACGGCGAACAGCAGCGGCCGCGCTCCCACCCGGTCGAGCAGCCGGCCGACGGGCAGCTGCGCGAAGGCGGCGGCGGCGAAGATCGCCGCGGCGATCGTCCCCACCGCGACGAGGCCGAGCTGTGGCAACCGTTCCGCGAGCAGCTTCGGCAGGGCGATCGTCGCTACGTTGAAGATCAGCCCACCGAGCAGGCCGCTGATCGCGATGAAGGCGAGCACGCGCCAGCGCGCGGTCGAGGCCGCGAGCAGGGTTCGCGCGGCGCCCGGGGCTACGACCTGCGCCTCGGCCGGGATGCGCGCATAGAGCAGGCCGAGCAGGATCATGGCCACCCCCGGCAGAATGAACGCCGCCCGCCAGCCGGTGGAGTCGGCGAGCAGGGCCGTGGCGATGCTCGCTGCCGCGACACCCATGTTGCCCCAGACACCGTTCACGGCGATGGCGTGCCCGGAGGCCTCGCCGACGCCCATCACCATCGCGGTGGCGACCGGGTGATAGATCGCCGCGAAGCCGCCGATCAGGAGCATGCCTATCGCGAGGCCCACGGTGCCTGGGGCGAGCCCGGCGACCAGGCAGCCGGCACCCGTGCCGAACCAGAACAGCCGCATCATCGGCACGCGGCCCCAGCGGTCGCCGAGCCACCCGACCGGCATCGTCAGGATCGCGAACGCGACGAACGCCCAGGTGGCCGGGGAGAGCGCGGCCGCATAGTCCGTCCCGATCGCCAGGGCCGCGGTCGGCATGATCAGCAGGACATAGTGGTCGAAGAAGTGGGCGAGGTTGAGAGACAGGAAGGCGCGCGAGCGGACCATGACGGGGCACCCCGGCGGAGGTGGTGGCCGTGCTTTAGCGCTGGCGTGCCGCGGCGGTCTCCCGGCATAGTTCCAGAAAATGTCGGCGGAGTGCCAAATGCCCGAGCGCGTCTGGGAGGCGTTCGCCGGGGACTATGCCCGTGGCGAGCTGATCGAGCCGCACGCGCACGACCTGGCCCAGATCGTATTCGCCAAGCGCGGCGTAATGCGGGTGCAGACCGGAGCGGGCGCCTGGGTCGTGCCGCCGCAGCGAGCGCTCTGGATGCCGGCCGGGCTCGTCCACTGGATTCGCTGCGCGACGGCCGTCGCGATGCGCACCGTCTATCTCGACGCGGCCGACGACCGGTTCCTACCCGCCGGCCCGGCGGTGCTCGCGGTCAGCCCGCTGTTGCGCGAGGTGATGCTGCGGCTTGTGGAAGGCGGCTCCGGCGACCGGCCGGCGCTCCTGACCGTTCTGACCGGTGAGCTCGCCATGCTGCCGGCCGTGCCGCTGCATCTGCCCGAGCCGAGCGATCCACGCCTGCGGCGGGTGTGTGCCGCCCTGGCCGCCGATCCCGGCTCGACGGCCACGCTACGCCAGCATGCCCGCGACGCCGGGGCTAGCGTACGCACGCTGCTGCGGCTGTTCCCTGCCGAGACCGGGATGGGGTTCCGTGTCTGGCAGCGGCAGCTCCGCCTGCTTGTGGCGCTCGAGCGGCTGGCCGACGGCCAGCCGGTGACCACGGTGGCGCTCGATTTGGGCTACGCCAGCCCGAGCGCCTTTATCGCCGCCTTCCGCGAAATGTTGGGCACCACGCCGGCACGCTACTTCGCGACCGCGCCGGGGCCGACCCACCGACACTAGGCGGTGCCACCAACGGTCATGCGCTCCATCCGCACCGTCGGCTGACCCACGCCCACGGGCACGCCCTGGCCGTTCTTGCCGCAGGTCCCGACGCCGTTGTCGAGAGCCATGTCGTCGCCGATCGCGGTGATCCGCTGCAGGGCCTCCGGCCCGTTGCCGATCAGCATGGCGCCCTTGACCGGGGCGGTGACCTTGCCGCCCTCGATCAGGTAGGCCTCGGTCGCCTGGAACACGAACCGCCCCGAGGTGATGTCGACCTGGCCGCCGCCGAAGCTCACCGCATAGAGGCCACGGTCCACCCCGGCGATGATCTCCTCGCGGCCCCGGTCGCCCGACAGCATGTAGGTGTTGGTCATCCGCGGCATGACCGTGTGCGCATAGGACTGCCGGCGCCCATTGCCGGTCGGCGCCATGCGCATCAACCGCGCGTTCTGCCGGTCCTGCATGTAGCCGACCAGGATCCCGTCCTCGATCAGGACGTTGCGGCCAGAAGGCGTGCCCTCGTCGTCGATGGTCAGCGAGCCGCGCCGCTCGGGCAGGGTGCCGTCGTCGATCACGGTGACGCCGGGCGCGGCCACACGCTGGCCCAGGAGGCCGGCGAAGGCGGACGTGCCCTTGCGGTTGAAGTCGCCTTCCAACCCGTGGCCGACTGCCTCGTGCAGCATGACGCCCGGCCAGCCGGCGCCGAGGACGACCGTCATCTCGCCCGCGGGAGCGGGCAGCGCCTCCAGCCGCAAGCGGGCCTGGCGCAGCGCCTCGTCGGCCACGCCCTGCCACCAGCCATCCTCGAGCAGCCGGTCGAGCCCGAACCGGCCGCCGCCGCCATGGCCGGCGCTCTCGCGCCGTCCGTCACGCTCGACCACGACCGCCACGCTCAAGCGCACCAGCGGGCGTGAATCCGCCCGGTGACCGCCATCGCCGCGCAGGATCTCGACCGCCTGATGCGATGCGGCGAGGGTTGCCGTAACGCTCACCACGGCCGGCTCGCACGCCCGGCAGTAGGCCTCGATGCGCTCGAGGACGGCAAGCTTGCGTGCTCGGGCAACCGAATCGACCGGATCCAGGTCCGAGTAGAGCGCAGCGCCCGACGCCGCGGGCGCGATGTTGTCACGGCCGGCATGGCCGCTCCTGACCGCCTGAACGGTGGCGATGGCGGTGCGGATCGCATCCTCCTCCAGCTGGTCCCCGCAGGCATAGCCGACGCGCTCGCCGGCTACGCCACGGAAGCCGAACCCGCCGCGCCAGTCCTGCGCGGCCACCTTCAGGCGGCCGTCCTCGAAGGTGAGCTGCTCCTCGCGGCGCAACTCGAGGAACAGCTCCCCGTCGTCCATCGCGAGCAGCCCGTCGGCGGTGAGTTCCTGCAGCCGCGAGAGGTCCAGTCCCGAAACGGCCGATACCGGCGCTGGCTGATGCTCCTGGGTCATCGGCAGTCCTTCCGCAGCGATCGGTGGGGCGCATGAGGCATGCCAGCATAGCGTGCCGCGTCGGCTCCGGCATCCTCGCGACACACTGTCACGCGAGAGCCCGTGGCCCCGTGCATTTCCCGTGGTCCAGCCTACAGTCCGCGGGCCGCGCAGCCGCCGAAACGAAGCGTGCCGCGGCACGTCGGCCGAAGCCACCGCGAGGATGTGTCCGCAGATGCGTTTGAAGGCGCCAGCACTTCTTGCAGCCGCAGCCGTGGTGATCGCGGCCTGCGCCCTGCTGCCGACCCTGGCTTGGGCGACGGCAGAGCCGTGGCAGATCGGGCAACAGGTGCCCGCGACGCCAATCATGGAGCGCGTCCACAGCTTCCATCATCTGATGGTGTGGATCATCACGGCGATCGTCATCTTCGTTCTGGCCCTGCTGGTGTACACGTGCTGGCGGTTCTCGGAGAAGCGCAACCCGGTTCCCTCGCGCCGCTCGCACCATACCTTGCTCGAGGTGGTCTGGACGGCGGTGCCGGTCCTGGTCCTGGTGATCGTCGCGATCCCGTCCTTCAAGCTGCTCTATTTCATGGACGTCGAGCCCGAGACGGAGCTCACGATCAAGGCCACGGGACGCCAGTGGTACTGGAACTATACTTACCCGGATAACGGCAACTTCACCTTCGACGCCTACATGATCGCGGACAGCGAGCTGCAGGAAGGCCAGCTCCGACTGCTCGAGACAGACAATCGTGTGGTCGTTCCGGTGGGCACCAACGTCCGCATCCAGACCACGGCCGACGACGTGATCCACAGCTGGGCCGTGCCACAGTTCGGGGTCAAGGTTGACGCTGTGCCCGGGCATCTCAACCAGCTCTGGATCAACGTCGAGCAGCCTGGCGTCTACTACGGCCAGTGCTCAGAGCTGTGCGGTGTAAATCATGGCTTCATGCCCATAACGGTCGAGGCGAAGTCCAAGGAAGACTTCGAGGCCTGGGTCAAGGAAGCGCAGACCAAGTTCGCCCGCGCCGACGAGGCACCGGTCAACGTCGCCAATGCCGCGACCGCCGTGCAGCCGGCGCAGTAAGGGACAGCATCGACATGGCTCACAGCATCACAGCCGAGCATCACGACGACCACGCACCCACTGGGCTGCGGCGCTGGCTGTTCTCGACGAACCACAAGGATATCGGCACCCTTTATCTCTGCTTCGCGTTCTGCGCGGGCATCATCGGCATGGTGATGTCGGTGATCTTCCGTGCCGAGCTCATGGTGCCGGGTGACCAGGTCCTCGGCGGCGACCATCACATGTTCAATGTGCTGATCACCGCCCACGGCCTGATCATGGTGTTCTTCTTCGTCATGCCAGCCCTGATCGGCGGCTTCGGCAACTGGTTCGCGCCGCTGATGATCGGCGCGCCCGACATGGCATTCCCGCGGCTCAACAACATCAGCTTCTGGCTGATCGTGCCGGCCTTCCTGCTCCTGATTCTTTCCCCATTTGCCGGTGGCGCCGGCACCGGCTGGACCGTCTACCCGCCGCTGTCATCGGCGATCGGCCATCCCGACGCCTCGGTCGACATGGTCATCTTCGCGCTGCACTTGGCCGGCGCCAGCTCGCTTTTGGGTGCCATCAACATAATCACCACGATCTTCAACATGCGCGCGCCCGGCATGACCATGCACAAGATGCCGCTGTTCGCATGGTCGATGCTGGTGACCGCCTTTCTGCTGCTGCTGGCCGTGCCGGTTCTCGCTGGTGCCATCACCATGCTGCTGACGGACCGCAATTTCGGCTCGCACTTCTTCAACCCCGAGGGCGGCGGCGACCCGGTCCTGTTCCAGCACCTGTTCTGGTTCTTCGGCCATCCCGAGGTCTACATCATGATCCTGCCGGCGTTCGGGATCGTGAGCCAGATCATCTCGACCTTCGCCCGCAAGCCGATCTTCGGCTATCTCGGCATGGCCTACGCCATGGTCGCGATCGGCGTGGTCGGCTTCGTGGTCTGGGCGCACCACATGTACACGGTGGGCATGGGCGTGAACGTGAAGGCCTATTTCACGGCCGCCACGATGGTCATCGCGGTGCCCACGGGCGTCAAGATCTTCTCCTGGATCGCCACGATGTGGGGCGGGTCCATGCGCTTCGCGACGCCGATGCTGTTCGCGATCGGGTTCATCTTCCTGTTCACCGTGGGCGGCGTCACCGGCGTGGTGCTGGCCAATGCGGGCATGGATGCGGCGCTCCACGACACCTACTACGTCGTCGCGCACTTCCACTATGTGCTGTCGCTGGGTGCGGTGTTCGGGATCTTCGCCGGCTTCTATTACTGGATCGGCAAGATGAGCGGCCACCAGTACGACGAGACGCTCGGCAAGATCCACTTCTGGCTGACCTTCATCGGCGTCAACCTGACCTTCTTCCCGCAGCACTTCCTCGGCCTCGCCGGCATGCCGCGGCGCATTCCGGACTATCCCGATGCCTTCGCCGGCTGGAACTTCGTGTCGTCGATCGGCTCCTTCATCGCCGCGGCAAGCGCCTTGTTCTTCATCTACGTCGTGATCCGCACCTTCACGGCCGGCGCCAAGTGCCCGGACAATCCGTGGGGCGAGGGGGCGACGACTCTGGAGTGGACGGTGAGCTCGCCGCCGCCGTTCCACACCTTCGAGGATCTCCCGGTCATCCACGCGCAGAGCGCGCACTGAGCCGAAGGAGCGGCGGATCTTGGCGATGCGCGTGAAGGCGGAGGCGATGCGGCAGGATGTGCCGCTCGCCGCATCGGGGCTCCGGGATTTCTGGCGGCTCTGCAAGCCGAACGTGATGCAGCTCGTGATCTTCACGAGCGCGGTCGCGATGTTCGTGGCCCCGGGCAGCGTGCACCCGCTGCTCGATTTCACCGCGTTGCTCGCCATCGCGTTGGGGGCGGCCGCGTCGGCCGCCATCAACAACTCCTTCGACGCGGACATCGACAAGCGCATGGTCCGCACACGGCTCCGTCCGACCGCCTCGGGCCGGATCGAGCCTGCCGAAGCGCTGGCGGTAGGTGTGACCCTCGCGATCATCGGCGTCATGCTGATGGGTCTGGCGCTGAACTGGCTGGCCGCGACGCTGCTGGCCCTGACCATCGCATTCTACGTCTTCGTCTATACGATGTGGCTGAAGCGGAGGACGCCGCAGAACATCGTGATCGGCGGTGCTGCCGGCGCGCTGCCGCCCGTGGTCGCCTGGGCGGCCGTGACAGACAGCGTGGACGTCCTTCCGATCCTGATGTTCCTCATCATCTTCCTGTGGACACCGCCGCACTTCTGGGCGCTGGCCCTCTATCGGACGGGCGACTACGACCGGGTCGGGGTGCCGATGCTGCCGGTGGTCGCCGGCCGCCGGCGCACGCTGCGCGAGATCCTGATCTACACGGTCGTCCTGGTCGCAGTGAGTCTGCTGCCCGGTCTCCTGGGTCTGGTGGGTTTGACCTACCTCGTGGCGGCGGCCGCGCTGGGGGCGATATTTCTCGGCTACGCTGTCCGGCTCTGGCGCGAGGACCGTGACACTCTGGCGATGCGCACCTTCCGCTGGTCGATCTTCTACCTGTTCCTGCTGTTCGGGGCGTTCGCCCTCGACCATGTCGTCCACGTCCTGGTCCTGGGCTGAGATGATCTCCGAAGACGAGGAGCTGCGTCGCCGGCAGCGTTGGAAGAACGTCGCCCTGGCCTGCGGCCTCATGGGGTTGGTCGTGCTGTTCTACCTGATCACGCTCGTCAAGCTCGGGGGGGCGGGATGATCGATCGACGGCGCAACCGGCGCACCGCCGTCCTGGCCAGTGGCGTGATCCTGGCCATGCTCGGGCTGACGGCCGCGTCCGTCCCGCTCTACGATCTGTTCTGCCGCGTCACCGGCTATGGCGGTACGCCACGCGTCGAGGCGGAGGCTGCCCCCGGCGCCAGCGCGGGCTCGATCACGGTGCTGTTCAACGCGGATGTCGGCAAGGGGCTGCCGTGGCGGTTCCAGCCGGCGCAGCGGAGCATGACGCTGCCGGTGGGTGAGGAGCGGCTCGCTTTCTACGAGGCGGTCAACGAGAGCGACGGCCCCGTGGTCGGTCGCGCCGTGTACAACGTGGCGCCATTCAAGATCGGCCCGTATTTCGCCAAGGTGCACTGTTTCTGTTTCGAGGAGCAGACCTTGCAGGCTGGCGAGCGGGTGGAGATGCCGGTCTCGTTCTACGTCGACCCGGCGCTCCTGAGCGATCCGGACACGAGCGAGGTCCACCAGATCACATTGTCCTATACGTTCTTTGTCGACGAGGAGGCGACGGCCAAGCTGCGGGCGGCCGTCGGTCACGGCTCGACCAGCTGAGCGGCGGGCGAGGGCAGGAGAAGCAGGTTCATGTCGAGCACAGCGGCGGCACACGGCGACCACGCCCATGGCGGGCACGGCCACGGCAAGCCGAATCACCCCTATCATCTGGTCGACCCGAGCCCGTGGCCGTTGGTCGGCAGCATGTCGGCGCTCGCGCTCACCGGCGGCGGCGTGATGTGGATGCACGGGGTCGCCGGCGGTCGCTGGGTCACGCTGCTCGGCTTTCTCTCCGTGCTCTACACCATGTTCCGCTGGTGGCGGGACGTGCTCAGGGAATCCGCACGGGGCGACCACAGCGACGTCGTCTCCAAGGGCCTGCGGATGGGCATGGCCCTGTTCATCACCTCCGAGGTGCTCTTCTTCTTCGCCTTCTTCTGGGCATTCTTCTGGGGCGCGCTGCATCCGCCGGCGACCTTCGCGACCTCCTGGCCGCCGGAGGGTGTCGAGCCGGTTCCGACCTGGGGCATTCCGTTCCTCAACACCCTGATCCTGCTGCTCTCGGGTGCGACGGTGACCTGGGCGCACCACGCTATTCGCGAGGATGACCAGAAGACCGCGTTCAAGGCGCTGCTGATCACCGTGGGTCTGGGCCTGATCTTCACCTGCTTCCAGATCGTCGAATATGTCGAGCAGATCCACGAGGGTTTCACGCTGCAGGACGCCATCTACGGTTCGGCCTTCTACATGGCGACCGGCTTCCATGGCCTGCACGTCCAGATCGGCACGATCTTCCTCGCCGTCTGCATGATGCGCGCCTACTACATGGCCTTCCGGCCCAACAAGCATGTCGGGTTCGAGGCAGCTGCTTGGTATTGGCACTTCGTCGACGTGGTCTGGCTGTTCCTGTTCGTCTGGGTGTACTGGTGGGGTGGCAGCCTGCACTTCACGGCGGGCCCGGTCGGCGGGTGACGGCACCGTCGCCGTTTGCCACGGGGCTGGCCGGCCGTTGCCCACGCTGTGGGCAGGGCCGGCTGTTTCGGGGCTTCCTCGGCGTCGTGCCCCGTTGCGAGCATTGCGGCCTGGATCTCGGCGGCCAGGACAGCGGCGACGGTCCGGTTGCGTTCATCATCCTGATCGTCGGCTTCGTCGTGGTGATCGCCGCGCTCGTGGTCGAGGTCCGCTATGCTTGGCCGGTCTGGCTGCATCTCCTGGTCTGGCTGCCGCTGTCGGTGCTTCTCTGCCTCGCCCTGATGCGCCCGCTCAAGGGGCTGCTGATCGCTCTTCAATATCGGCATCGCCGCCATGAGTTCGACGCCGGCTGAGGCAGGTCGGATCTTCCGTCCCCGCCTTTGGCCGACGATCGCGACCCTGGCGGGCCTCGCCGTGCTGCTGTCGCTCGGGACTTGGCAGCTGCAGCGGCTCGAGTGGAAACGGGGGCTGATCGAGCATGCCTCGCTGCAGCTCGCGGCACCGGCTGTGCCGCTGCCCACGGCCGGTCTGGACGATCTCGATTTCCGGCGGGTCTCGGTCACCGGGACCTACCTGCACGACGCCGCCTTTGCGTTCGGCTTCACCGCCGAGGGCGGCGCGCCGGGCAGCCGCCTGATCACTCCCTTCCGCCTCGAGGATGGCCGCGTGGTCCTGGTGGATCGCGGCTGGCTGCCCACCGATCTGCTGCCGCCCCACGTGCCGAAGGGGCTCGAGCCCCAGGGCACGCTCACGCTCGAGGGCGTCGGCCGCTGGCGCGGCTCTTGGCATCGCACCTGGCTGACGCCCGACAATGCGTCGGCGGACCGCCGCTGGTACGGCTGGGACGTCCAGGCCATGGCGGCCGAGACCGGATTGGCGCTGGAGCCGATGGAGATCGTGCTGGAGCGGTCGGAAGGGCCGGCCGGGCTGCCGCGGGCGGAGCCGGTCTCGATCGACCTGCCCAACGACCATCTCGGCTACGCCATCACTTGGTACAGCTTGGCCCTCGTCCTGGTCGTGATCTACGTCCTGTCCAGCACCACCCGTTCCGGCAGTGCCCGCTCGTGAGAACCATCCGCGTTGTTGCGGTCGTCACGGCCGTCTTGGTCTACGTCCTGATCGTCCTCGGTGCCGTCGTCCGCACCACCAATTCCGGGCTGTCCTGCCCGGACTGGCCGACCTGTTACGGCCATTGGCTCCCGCTGCCGTCGGACATCGCGGCCTTGCCCACGGTCGGCTACGCCTATTGGCAGGTGATGCTGGAGTGGGTGCATCGCCTGATCGCCGGCTTTTTCGTCGGCCCACTTGTGCTGCTGCTTGCGATCCTGACCTTCCTGCGGCGCCGCGAGAGACCCCGGATCGCGCTGACGGGCGGGCTGCTCCTGGTGCTCCTCCTGGTCCAGGGCGCGCTGGGCGGGTTGACCGTGCTCGACCAGAACAGCCCCTGGTCGGTCGCGATCCATCTCGGCAATGCGCTGCTCGTCATGACCGCGACCCTCCGTATCGCCAGCCTCGCCTCTCGCTCGTCCGGCGCCTCGGCGCGCGTCCTGTTCGGCCCGCTGCTGCTCGCCTGGTGCCTGGCTCTGCTGGCCATGATGAGCGCCGCCATGACGGCCAAGAGCGGCGCCTCCCTAGCCTGCGCCACCTGGCCGCTGTGCAACGGCAAGGTCGTGCCCGACCTCGGCGACGAGTTCATCCGCATC
Source organism: Geminicoccaceae bacterium (assembly GCA_044224255.1). GTDB lineage: Bacteria > Pseudomonadota > Alphaproteobacteria > Geminicoccales > Geminicoccaceae > Benzoatithermus. The sequence continues at coordinate 6,802 of JBGAKU010000042.1, read as the reverse complement.
CACTTCCTGCATCGCGTGCTGGCCGCGGCGACGGCGATCACCCTGCTTTACCTTTACGGACGCAGCCGGGGCCGTCCCGATCTTTCCCCCTCGCTGCAGCGGCTGGCCGCCATGGCCGCCGGCCTGGTGGTGGTGCAGGTGGGGCTGGGTGCCTTGGTCATCCTTCTCGAGGCGCCAATCTGGAAGGCCGTGCTGCACCAGGCGGTTGGGGTGCTCACCTTCACCGTCGTCACCGTGATTCTCTGGCGCTGCGCCCCTGCAGGCAACGCCCCGGCCTTGGGAGAACCCGATGGGTTGGCACTACGCGGCACTTGAGGACCGCTTCCGGCGCCTCGCCGGGATCAACGGCGCCATCGCCATCCTCGACTGGGACACGGCGGTGGTCATGCCGAAGAAGGCGGCCGCGGATCGAGGCGAGCAGTTCGCGGTCCTGCGCCGGATCGCCCATGAGTTGCTGACCCACGCCGAGACCGGCGATCAGCTTGCTGCGGCGGAAGACGAGGGCGATCTCGATCTCTGGCAGCGGGCCAACCTGCGCGAGATGCAGCGGCGCTATCGCCATGCGCACGCGCTGGAACCGGCCCTGGTTGAGGCGCTGGCGCGTGCGACGACCGCTTGTGAGATGACCTGGCGCGAGGCGCGCGCGGAGGCGAACTTCGCCATGCTGGCGCCGCAGCTCGCGGAGGTCGTGCGGCTCACCCGCGAAAGCGCTGTGGTCACGGGGGCCACGCTGGGTCTGTCGCCCTACGACGCGCTGCTCGATGCGCATCAGCCGGACCTTCGCGACGCCGAGGTCGTGCGCCTGTTCGACCGCCTCGCCGCCGAGCTGCCACCACTCCTCGAGTCCGTTCTCGCGTGGCAGGCGGCGGCCCCGCCTGCCATCCGCCCGGCAGGACCGTTTCCGGCCGCCCGACAGAAGGAGCTCGGTCGGGCGCTGATGACGCGGCTCGGCTTCGACTTCGACGCCGGCCGCCTCGACGAGAGCACACATCCTTTCTGCGGCGGCACGCCGGCCGACATCCGTATCACGACGCGCTATCGCGAGGACGAGCTGGTCTCGGCCCTGATGGGTATCCTGCACGAGACCGGTCATGCGCTCTACGAGGCCGGCCTGCCGGAACACTGGCGCGGGCAGCCCGTCGGTGATCAGCGCGGCATGGCGGTGCACGAGAGCCAATCGCTGCTGATGGAGATGCAGGCCTGCCGGTCGCCGGCCTTCATCGGCTTCCTTGCGGGCCGGCTGCGCTCGCATTTCGGCGACGACGCTGCGTTCGCTCCCGAAAACCTCCAGCGACTCTACACCAGGGTCGAGCGCGGCTTCATCCGCGTCGATGCCGACGAGATCACCTATCCGCTGCACGTCATCTTGCGCCATCGACTCGAGCGCGCCCTGATCGCCGGCGACCTCGCGGTGCCGGACCTGCCGGGAGCCTGGAACGACGGGATGCGTGAGCTCGTCGGCGTGGTGCCGCCCAACGACCGCGTCGGCTGCCTTCAGGACATCCACTGGCCGGTCGGCGGCTTCGGCTATTTCCCCTGCTATACGTTGGGCGCCATGCTCGCTGCGCAGCTGTTTCGAGCCGCCCAGGCGCAGATGCCGGATCTGCTGTTTGCGATCGGGCAGGGCGACTTCGCGCCGCTGCTGGGCTGGCTGCGCGAGCACGTGCACGGCCAGGGCTGCCTGCCGCGGTTCTCCGAGCTGGTCGAGCACGCTTCCGGCGGCCCGCTCGCGGTCGAGCCGTTCCTCGGGCACCTACGCGAGCGCTATCTGGGCGAGGCGGCGTGAGGGTCAGTTCAGCCGCATCTCGTGCATGGCGAGCCCGAGATGCGGCGCCATCAGGACGAAATCGCGATCATCCGCCAGCAAACGTATGTTCTCCGCTGCACAGAAGGATGCGATCAGCACGTCGATCGTGGAGCGTGGCGTGATGCCCACCGATCGCAGATGGCGATAGTTGGCGGCCCCTTTGCGCACTCGCTCGCTTCCGGCCAGATCGAAGCAGTCGAGCTGGCCGAGTGCGGACTCGGCGACATGCAGCTCCCGCAAATTGCGATAACCCTGTAGCACCTCCATCAACACCAGATCGCCGACCACCGCCTCGTTTCGGCCAAGCAGCACGTCCAGGGCTGCCGCGGCCATGGTCTCGAGGCCGCGGAAGTAGTCGACCCAGACCGAGCTGTCGACGAACACTAGGCTCATTTGCGGTTCTTGAGCCGATCGCGTCGCCATTCGTCGATGTCGCCTTCCCAGCTGGTCAGCTTGCCCCGCAACTCACGGATACTTTCCTGGCCTTTCATCTTGACCAGAAGTTTCAGTGCCTCCTCGACCACGGCCTTCTTGGTGCGCAGGCCGGTCGCAGCCAGGGCGCTTCGCATCAGCTCGTCGTCGATCTCGATGTTCGTCCGCACTGCCTACACCTCTTGTGTATGTATCATCCATACCATACACCCATGGCCCTGCACAATTGCTGCGGCCCTTGAGCCGCGGCCGGTTCGCGCCTAAGTGCGTCGCCATGCGGATTGCTCCATGATTCACTATGTCAGCACGCGCGGACAGGCCGGGCGGCGCAGCTTCGAGGACGTGCTGCTCGCCGGTCTCGCCGAGGACGGCGGCCTGTTCGTGCCCGAGACCTGGCCCAGCTTCACGGCCGAGGAGCTGCGCGCCTGCTGCGGCCTCGACTATCCGGCCCTGGCGGCGCGCCTGCTGGCGCCGTTCACCGTGGGCTGCTTCGACGAGGCCGACCTCCGCCGCCTGGCCGAGCGGGCCTACGCCGACTTCGACCACCCCACCACGGCGCCGCTGCGCCATCTGGGGCGCGACGCTTGGCTGCTCGAGCTGTTCCACGGGCCGACGCTGGCCTTCAAGGACTTCGCCATGCAGCTTCTGGCTGCCATGTTCGACGAGGTCCTGCGGCGGCGCGGCGAGCAGGTGACCATCGTCGGCGCGACCTCGGGCGACACCGGCGCCGCTGCGGTCCACGCCTTCGCGGGCAAGGCGCAGGTCAAGATCGCGATGCTGCATCCCGAGGGCCGGGTGTCGCCCGTGCAGCGACGGCAGATGACGACCGTGCACGCGCCCAACCTGCTCAACATCGCGATCCGCGGGACCTTCGACGACTGCCAGGACCTCGTGAAGGCGATGTTCGCCGACGCTGCCTTCCGGCACGAGCAGCGCATCACGGCGGTCAACTCGATCAACTGGGCCCGGGTGGTGGCGCAGGCGGTCTACTATGTATGGGCCGCCCTGCGCCTGGGCGCCCCGGACCGTGCGATCGCCTTCACCGTGCCCACCGGCAACTTCGGCAACGTGTTCGCGGGGCGCGTCGCCGCTGCCATGGGGCTGCCGGTGGCGAAGCTCGTGGTAGCGACCAACGAGAACGACATCCTCGCCCGCTTCTTCGCCTCCGGCCGTTACGAGCGGGGGACCGTGGTGCCGACGACCAGCCCGTCGATGGACATCCAGGTGGCGAGCAATTTCGAGCGGCTGCTGCTCGAGCTCGACGGCGGCGACGCCGCCCGCACACGCGGGCGGATGCAGGGCTTCGCCCAGTCCGGCGGCATCGCGCTCGACGGCCCGCTGCCGGGGCTGTTCGCCGGCGGCGGTGCCGATCAGGCCGAGGTCGCGGCGACGATCGCCTCGACGCTGCGCGCGACGGGCGAGCTGGTAGATCCGCACACCGCGGTGGGGCTGGCGGTGGCAGCGCGAAACGAACCCGAGGCGGGCGTCCCGATGGTCACGCTGGCGACGGCGCATCCGGCCAAGTTCCCCGACGCCGTCGTGGCGGCCACCGGCGTCGAGCCCAGGCTGCCCGAGCGCTACGCCGACCTGATGCAGCGGCCCGAGCGCAGCCTCACCCTGGACAATGACCTTGCCGCGGTCGAGGCCGCGGTTCGCGACGGGCTCAAAAGCGCATGAGCGACACGATCAAGATCACCACCCTGCCGAACGGCCTGCGCGTCGTCAGCGAGACGATGCCGCGGCTGCAGACGGTCTCGCTCGGCGTCTGGATCGACGTCGGCGCCCGCTACGAGGCGCCTGAGGTCAACGGCGTCGCCCACATGCTGGAGCACATGGCCTTCAAGGGCACGCGGCGCAGGTCGGCACGCGCGATCGCGGAGGAGATCGAGCGCGTCGGCGGCAGCCTGAACGCCTACACCTCGCGCGAGCACACAGCCTACTATGCACGCATCCTGGCGGACGATGTCGGGCTGGCGGCCGACATCCTCGCCGACATCCTGCAGCACTCGACCTTCGATGCGACCGAGCTCGAGAAGGAGCGGCACGTCATCCTGCAGGAGATCGGGCAGGTCAAGGACACCCCCGACGACCTCGTCTTCGATCTGCTGCAGGAGGCTTCCTATCCCGACCAGCCCATGGGGCGCGCGATCCTGGGCCCGGAGAGCATCGTCGCCGGCATGCCACGCGAGGCGTTGGTCGACTACATGGCCCGCCATTACGGTCCGAAGCGCATGGTGCTCGCCGGCGCCGGCAAGCTCGAGCACGACCGTTTGGTCGAGCTCGCCGACCGACTGTTCGGCGAGCTGCCGGCGACGGAGGCTGAGGCCGCCGAGCCCGCCCGCTACGCCGGTGGCACCAGGGTGGAGCGCCGGCCGGACCTCGAGCAGGTGCATCTGTGCGTGGCGGTCGAGGGCCTGCCCTACCACCATCCCGACCATTTCACCCTGCAGGTACTCTCCACGGCCCTGGGGGGCGGGATGTCCTCGCGGCTGTTCCAGGAGGCGCGCGAGAATCGCGGCCTGTGCTACTCGATTTTCTCGTTCGCTGCTGCCTACGCCGACACCGGCCAGCTCGGCATCTATGCGGGTACGGATCCGGCCGACGTGCCGGAGCTGCTGCAGGTCGTTGCCGGCGAGACCCGAGCGCTGATCGAGGACCCCGACGAGGACGAGCTCGCTCGCGCCCGCGCGCAGCTCAAGGCGAGCCTGCTGATGGGGCTCGAGAGCTGCTCGGCGGTTTCCGAGGAGCTGGCCAAGCAGCTCCTGTGCTTCGGCCGCCGGGTGCCGGTCGAGGAGGTGGTGGCCAAGATCGACGCGGTGGATGCGGCGGCGGTGCGCCGGCTCGGTGCGGATCTCTTGTCCCGCGGCGAGCTGACGCTCGCGGCCGTGGGGCCGGTGGAGAAGCTCCCTTCGGTGAGCCTGCGCGCCTAGCGCCCGATGCCGTCCGGTCGTGCTGTGGGCATCCCGGGGCGCCGCGACAGCGATCCGCCATGAAGGCACTGATCGCGGCTGACCTGCACTACAATCTGCGTCAGTTCGACTGGCTGCTGCAGGTCGCCGCCGACTACGACCTCGTGATTCTGGCCGGCGACCTTCTCGACCTCGCCGGCCACGCCGACCTCGACACGCAGATCGTGGTGGTCACCAAGTATCTGGCGCGGATTGCGCGCCTGACCCGGCTCGTCGTTTGCAGCGGCGACCATGATGCCGACGGCCGCGACTTTCTCGACGAGCCGGTATTCGACTGGCTCAGAGACGTGCGGGCCGACGGCGCCCATGCCGACGACGAGCATGTCCCACTCGGCGACGGCCTGATCTCGGTCTGCGCCTGGTGGGACGGCCCCGTCGCCAGGGCGCGTCTCGAGCGCTTCCTCGCCACCGCGCCGCGTCCCGCGAGCGGGTGGTGGATCTGGATCCACCACGTGCCGCCCAACGGCAGCCCGATCGCCTGGACCGGCCACCAGCATGCCGGCGACGATCTTCTGCCGGTCCTGATCGGCCTCTATCGCCCCGATCTGGTCGTCTGCGGGCATGTGCACGACGCGCCCTTCCGCGAGGGTGGTGCCTGGATCGACCGGCTCGACGGCACGATCGTGGTCAATCCCGGGCGCCAGCTCGGTGCCTTGCCGGCGATCATCGAGCTCGACCTCGACAGCGGCAAGCTCTCCTGGACCTCGCGCGCAGGCACCGTAGAAGCCTCGATGAGCGCTTAGCTGTGGTTACGATGGAGGGCTGGTTGTCCCCAGCCGCGCCGAGGCGGCGTCATGTCTTGCCGAGCCGTAGCGCCCGCGGGTGTCGGTTCAGCACCGATTCCAGCACCTCGTCGATCATCCCGTGCTGCGTGCCTGCATCGGCATATTGCGACTTGATGTCGACCAGATAGCGGGTCACGGCGTCCAGCCGGTGGGCGAGGACCACGGCCACATAGGCGGTGAGCTCGGGCGTCTCGGCCAGATAGTCGCCCGCGGCGTCGACGACGTGGCAGACCGTCGGCTCGGTGGCGACGACGTCCGCCGTATGCGCGCCGCCCAGCAGCAGCGACATCTCGCCGAACACGGCGCCGGGCTCGCGGATCCTCGTGACGGTGATGCCGTCCCGCTTGATCGCCACCTCGCCGCGCTTGAGAAAGAGCAGCCTGCCGGTCCGCAGGCCCGCCTGCAGCAGCAGCTCGCCCGGCGCGAACTCGCGCTCCGGCAGGCTAGCGAGCCGCGCGCTGAGCTCCTGGAGCATCGGGCCGTTTCCTCCGCCGAAGGTGCCGCCGCTGGCGCTGGACCCACGGTGAGCGTCTTCTAGCAACCGCAAGAAGGATCGCCCATGCCGGGGCAGGGTTCAATATCGGCGGTGTCGCCTTCATCCTGCCGGCCGGGCCGGTCGTCACGGCCGCGTCCGATCCTTCCGCGCCGGAATTCGGCCGCTCGGCCTAGCATTACAGTTGCATTTGTTGCTTCAGGTGTGAGCGTTGTGCGGCGGCCTGGTGGGCGCGTCGCCAGAGCGACCATGCGATGACGTGGGCGGGCCGGATGCGTCGCTGGGCGAGACGGACGGCGATGCGGCGGATCTCCTG
>JBGAKU010000387.1:0-3675 GCA_044224255.1 Geminicoccaceae bacterium | reverse complement strand
GACGGGCTCGGTCGGGGCACTCTGCCCCAGCGTTCAGGGCGGCCTCGTGGCGCGGGCGGCGAGCAGGATCGGGCTGTCGCGGTAGGGGTAGTCGGATGGCAGCGCCAGCCTGATCCGGGTGGCCAACTCGGCGACCCGCCCGGCCACCTTGATGAACGCGAGGCGGATGGTGTCGAACTGGGCCTCGCGCCGGAACGACCGCCTTGGCGCCAGTCCAGACAAGGTGTGCAGGAGCCAATGGGCGGCGGTGTGTGGGACAAGGCGGAACTGGTTGGCGGTGGCCTTGCCGCACGAAGTACGGTCCGAGGCGAGGTGCAGCCCGTGCGCCTTGATCGGGTTCCCGGCCTGGCCGCGGGCGCAGTCGACCTCCTCGTACGGCCGGCGTGGCGTGCCGGGCAGGTTGGTGATGATGAACCGGCTGTCCGCGCCCCGCTCGGAGGCTTCGATCCGCGCGCTCACCCGGCGCTCGGCCTGCCAGGTCCTGGCGGCGTGGCGGAACTCGGCGTGGCGGCGGGCCTTGGTGGCCTCGCCCTCGAGCCGCTCCAACGCTGCCGCCTCGGCGAGGCCTGTCACCTGCCGGAGCAGGACCTCGTTGCCGGCGAGACCGAAGGCGCAGGCGACCCGGTTGCGCTCGCACCAGCTCATCGCCTCCGGCCGGCCGTGGTGGCTGTCGCCGCGGACCAGGATGTCGACCCGCGGCCGGCGTCGGCGAACGGCACCCACGACGTGGCGCAGGACGCGCGTCACCTCGGCCCCCTCGGGGGGTCTTGCCCGGGCGCGGGATCACCGCGACGGGCTTGCCCGTGGTCGCCTCGTCCACCTGGATCGGCAGGAAGCACCGCTTGTCGTGGTAGGCGTGGAAGAGGGCAAGCTGTCGGCCGCCGTGCGCCTGCTCGAAGCTGTCGCAGAAACAGCTCGAGCATCGCGGCCATCATCCGCTCGAGCGCGATGCTGCCCGGCAGATTCTCGCGCCGGCACATGGTCGGCTGCGAGCACAGGTTGGCGCCGGTCCCGGGCAGGCGCCCGACCGCCATCTTGGACGCTGGGTCGATCCGGGGCGCGTCACAGTCGTTCGCGTCCGGATGGCCGGCCGCGATCAGCGGCACGCGGAAGCGGATCGGCTCGGCCAACGTGCGGCGCATCCGCTCTGGGGACCGCGGATCGGCGAGGCAACGGGTCAGGCGCCCGGCGAGCCCGAGCCGACGTTCGATCTCGGCCGGCACCAGCACGCCCGCGTCCGAGGTCAGCCGGCCACCATCAAAGGCAACGCGCACCGGCTTGCCTCGCACAGGTGACAAGCCAGGGAGAAACGAGGCAGGCGCGGCCATGGCGGGCGCGGAACGCCCTCGAGCCGTGGAGCTTCTGCTGCAGCACCAGAAACATACACGAAATCGGACGTTTGTGCCGCCCCTGCCGCCCGCGTGCTCAGCCCCGATGAATTTTCCAGGCTAGGCTCCGTTATCGCTTGCGAAGGCGTCCTATGCTGCGGGCATGGCGCATGGAAGCGGAAGCCGGATCCTCACCGATGCGGTCTGGGCAGTATGGGAGCGGTTGATCGAGGAGGTGCGCCCGCGTGGCACGACAGCGGCGGAGGAACTGCGGCGGACGATTCCGGCGGTATTCTGGCGGCGCCAGAATGGGTCCAAGCGGCGCAGCATCCCGGCCGAGTTCGGCCCCTGGTGGCTGGCAGCGCAGCTGTTCATCCGCTGGTCGAGGCAAGGCGTATGGGAGCGCCGGCCCGAGCTGGTGCAGCCGCGTGGCGTGGCCCCGGGCATGACCTTCGTCGATGGCGCCAACGTCCGGGCCCACCACGAGGCGGCGGGCGCGCAAAAAGGGCGACCGACAGCAAGGGGCGGGATCTGCGCGAGGCGCCCGGCCGATCTCGTGGCGGCTAGGCGACCGAGGTCTGCGTGATCGCCTTCGCGCTCGCCCCTGGACGAGCCCACGCGTTGCCCATGGCTCCGGGCCTGCTCGACCGCCTGCCGGACTGCCAGGATGGATCGTCGGGGACCGGGGCTTTGCCTCTGACGCTTTCCACGAGCGCATCTGGAACATGGGTGCGCGACCCGCGATACCACCCAGGCGAACAGATGCGCCCGTGGCCTGTCCAGCCTGCAACTACAACAATCGCCACGTCGTGGAGAACCTCTGGGCACGTCGCGAGGCGTGGCGCGCCCTCGCCATCCGCTACGAGAAGACCGCACGCGCCTTCCTCGACATCCTCTGCCGCGCCGCGTCGCCCGATTGGCTCAAACTCTAACAGGTTGCGGAAATAGCGGCTGATGTTCTCGTGTCCTGCTTCGGGCAGGAGACTGCAGCAGCCGATCGGCCGGGTGTCCGGCGCAGGATCGGATGGCTGAGGCTATGGCCGGGCCGGTGTCTGGTCTTGGGCATCATGCCGCCAGCAGCTTGGCCAGGCGGATCAGGTTGCAGGCCGCGGCGGCGAGGGTGAACGGCCAGCCGACCCGTGCCTTGCCGCGGTGCCGAGCCCGGCGCTGCAAAGCGATCTCCTTGATCCAGCCGAACCCTTCCTCGATCCGCTGGCTCACGGCGTAGCCGGGATGCCGCGTCGTCCGGCCGTCGATCGCCGAGCGGCGGTTGCTCGTGTTCTGCGCCACGTGCGGCGTCGCGTTGAGCTTCTTCAGGGCGGCGATGAAGCCCGCCGTGTCGAAACCCTTGTCGCCGCCGACCGTGATCCTGTGCCGGCCCGGCAGGTCGGCGAGCATGGCCTGCGCCAGGTCGCGCCCGGCCGTGCCGCCGGCCTCGCCGACCCGCCCGTCGAGCAGCAGGCCGTGCCGGTTCTCCATCAGGAGGTGGCCCATGAAGGCGAGCCTGGCCTCCTTGCCCCGGCCCTTGCGGCAGAGCCCGGCCTCGGGATCGGTGGTCGAGGCGTGCGTGTCGTTCGCCCGCCGCTCGCCGTGGAAGTCGCGCTCGCCGTTGCGGCCCGGCGCCGGGGGATCGCCCGACCCGTCCTTCGGCCGGAAGCTCTTCATCGACGCCCAGGCCTGGATGAGCGTGCCGTCGACCGAGACGTGCTCGTCCGAGAGCAGCGCCTTGACCTTGGGCTGCGCCAGCACGGCGCGCAGGAACTTGGCCGCGATCTCGCCCTCGAGCAGCCGGTCGCGGTTCTTGGTGAACACGCCCACGTCCCGGACCGGATCATCGACCGCCAGCCCGACGAACCAGCGAAACAAGAGGTTGTAGTCCAATTGCTCCATGCGCTGCCGCGCGGAACGGACCGAGTAGAACGCCTGCAGCACAAGCGCCCGCAGCAGCTTCTCCGGCGGGATCGACGGCCGCCCATGCAGCGCATACAGCTGCTGGAAGTCGTTCGACAGAGCGGCCAGGGCCGTATCCGCGACCGGCGGGATCGCCCGCAGCGGGTGGCCCTCGGGCACCCGGCTCCCGCAGCTGACATCGCTGAACAGACCTTCCGTCCGCCGAGCCGGCCCGCGCATCGGCAACCCCGCCGCTCTCAAGCTCAAGGCAATCGAATCACGCCCAAGCCGGCCAAGCCAGCTCCTTTTTCCGCAACCTGTTCTCATGTTTGCTGTCGAGGATTTGGTCGCGTCTATATGCCCCTACCTTGTGGCGGGTCGAATGCTTGCGTGATGTCCAGGGCGGGCGACAGGGCTGGAGACGACGGTTGAACAAGCTCTCATGCGCGGGTTGGTT
>JBGAKU010000041.1:0-29175 GCA_044224255.1 Geminicoccaceae bacterium | reverse complement strand
GGCACGCCGGCGATCGCCAAGTTCCTGCTCGACCTCGGCTACACCACCGGCGAGTTCGGCAAGAACCATCTGGGCGACCACACCGCGGCCCTGCCGACGGCGCACGGCTTCCAGGAGTATTGGGGCTATCTCTACCACCTGGACGCCATGCAGGGGGTGAGCTTCCCCGACATCAACAAGACCCCTACCGACCAGACGGTGGCGCCGCCCTGTAAGAACACGCCGGTGCCGGGTCTGCCGGAGGTGCCCGGTGCGGTCGATCCGCGGACTACCGTCTGCCTCACGCCGCCGCGGCCGGTCATTGCCTGCACCTCGGCCGACGGGTCGGAGGAGAAGCAGACCTGCAAGGACGAAGGCCCACTTACGCTCGACCGGTCACGCACCGTGGACGAGGAGATCTCGGCCAAGGTCGTCGACTTCCTCGACCGCAACGATCCCAAGAAGACCGGCAAGCCGTTCTTCGTCTGGTACAACCCGGCCCGCATGCACGTCACGACCGTGCTGCCGCCCAAGTATGAGGCGATGATCGGCGAGCGGGGCGGCAAGGACTGGGGCGTCAACGAAGCTGGCATGAAGCAGCTCGACGACAATATCGGCGTCGTGCTCGACAAGATCCACGCCATGGGCCAGGACGAGAACACCATCGTGGTGTTCACGACCGACAACGGTGCTGAGGCGATCACCTTCCCCGACGGCGGCGTGACACCGTTCAAGGGCCAGAAGGGCGAGTCCTATGAGGGCGGCTACCGCGCGCCGGCGGTGATCCGCTGGCCGGGCGTGATCAAGCCGGGCACGGTGTTCACCCAGCTGTTCGCAGCACTGGACTGGCTGCCGACGCTGGTCGAGATCGCCGGCGGCCCCAAGGCCGATGGCCTGAAGAAGGAGCTGGAGGAGGGCAAGTACCCGGGCATCGTCAAGACGACCTTGGACGGCGTCAACCAGATCGATTACCTGACCGGCAAGTCCAGCAAGTCGGCGCGCGACTTCTTCTTCTACTTCTCGGGCGCCACGCCGTCGGCGGTGCGCTACAAGAACTGGAAGATGTACTACGCCATGTCGCAGCCAGGGGCAGACGGCTGGATCCTGCCGCTGATCCCGTTCCACTTTACCCTGGTGCAGAACATCAAGCGCGACCCGTTCGAGCAGGCGGTCGGCATCGATCAGAAGTCGGCGATGAGCGTGGGCGGGGCCCTGGGGGCACCGGCGACGGCCTTCCAGTACGATTGGAACCTGCTGCCGATCGGCCAGCAGCTCTGGCTCCGGTGGTTCGAGACGCTGGAGAAGTTCCCGCCGATGCAGGCGCCTGCGAGCTACAACCTCACGCAGGTGATGGAGCAGATCAAGGACAAGTCGCACGCGGGCGACTAGAGCGGATGAGCGGCCGCAAGTGGTCATCGGTCCGCGGTGGATGGCGGCAGCCTTGCCGCCATCCATGGGGAACGGTCAACGGACGACTTGACGCCAGCGTGGCGATAGCTCCAGGTCAAGGGCCGGATGGATGACTGGCCGATGTGGAGGGCAGCGGCGATGGAAGCGCTGAGGCACGGTGCTAGGCCACGTTTCGCGTTTTCGGCCACCAGGCTGAGGGCGTTTGCCCTCGCCCTGACGCTCGCCGGCTGCGCTGGCTCCGGCAGCGGAGGAAGCGCAGATGTCGGGGGCGGCGGCGGGCAATGCAATGATGGCTCCTGGTGCGGCAATATCCTCGACCGGGACCACGACGGTCTGATCTCGCCGCAGGAAATGGACGACGCGTTCAACGCCGCCGACACCAACGGCGACGGTATGGTCAGCCAGAGCGAGTTCGAGGCCATGGGTGGGCAGTGGGGCGGCGGGGGTCGCGGTCGCTGAACCGGCCGGAGCGAGTTTCCATCCCGAGTCGATGGCGGACCATGAGATGAACGGTTGCTGCATCAGGCGGTTCGGCTCGGTCGCAATGTCGAGCCTGATCGCGTGCCTCTTGGGCACGCCTGCCGACGCCCAGGATTCGGCGCCAGCCGGTACCAATCGCCTGGAGCTCAGCATCACGCCTTATGTCTGGGGAACGGCGCTCAAGGGCGATGTCGGCGTGGGCAAGACCGATGCCAACGTCGACGCCAGCTTCAAGGACATCCTGGACCACCTCAACGGTGCCTTGATGCTCAGCCTGGAGGCCCGCAAAGGCCGCTTCGGCCTCCTGTCCGACACGGTCTACGCCAATCTCGAGGACAATGGCGCCACGGCGGCGGACCGGCTGAAGGTCGATGCCACCGCCAAGTTGCTGATCCAGTCGCTCGCCGGCACCTACCGCGTGGGGACGTGGCAGCTCACGGAAACGGGTGCCGGCCCGCTGGCCGTGACCGTCGATCCCTACCTCGGTGCCCGCTACACCTATCTCGACGCGGAGCTGAAAGGGAAGCTCGACCTTCCCGACCTCGGTATCGACGCGCATCGGACCGCGGACCAGAGCGAGCATTGGGTCGATCCGATCGTCGGCCTGCGCACGGCCTGGACGCTGGGCGAGCGTTGGAGCCTGGTCCTGGCGGGCGATGTGGGTGGCATCAACACGAGCGACCAGTACAGCGCCGAGGCGTGGGGCACGGTGGGCTATCGCTTCGGCCTGTTCGGCCAGAACAATGCGACCGTGCTCGCCGGTTACCGCGTGCTGAAGCAGAAGTACGAGACCGGGAACGGCCGCGATCGCTTCGATTGGGACATGACCATCCACGGGCCGATCGCGGGGCTGAAGATTACATTCTGAGCAGCGGAATATCGCTATGCGCCGACCTTGCGGCGGTCGCCGTGCCCTTTAACGGCCAGAAAGGGAATTGCTCGATGGCGCTGGACACGGTGGCAAGCGAACAGCTCTCTCGCGTGATCGCGCAGGCGACGGCGCCCTCGTTCCTCCTGGGCGCCGTTTCCGGGTTCGTGGCGGTCCTCATGGGCCGGATGAACGGGGTCATCGACCGCCTCCGTACACTCAACGCGATCCCGGACGGGGATGCGGCGCGTGCCTTCCTGAAGGCCGACCTGCCCCGGCTGCAGCGGCGGGCGAAGCTCTTGAACGATGCGATCTACCTGGCGGTCGGGGCAGCGATCTGCACCACGCTGCTCGTGATCATGGCCTTCATCAGCGCGTTCCTGGGCCAGCGACACGAGCCCGGTGCTGCGGTGATGTTCGTGGTGGCGCTGATGCTGATGTGCGCCTCGCTGATCACCCTGGCGCGCGAGGTGCGGATCGCGCTCACCGAATACGACCACCACGGTTAGGGGAAACGATGACGACGCGCATGATATCCCGCGTGGCGGCGCTGCCGGCGGCAACCGCGGTGGCGCTCCTGGCGCTGGCCGGCTGCAACCGCGAGCCGCCACCGACCTACGCCCCGCCCCCGCCGCCCCCGGCGGCCTACCAGCCGCCCGCGGCCGCCGCGGCGCCGGCCTCCGAGCGCATGACGATCGCCCGAGCCTGTGCCCCCGACATCGAACGCTTTTGCGCCGGCATCCCGCCGCGGCAGGGGATGATCAAGGAATGCATGAAGGCGCACGTGACCGAGCTGTCGGCCGGCTGCTTCGACGCCGTGATGAGCGCGGTGGCCGCCGAGCACGCGCCGTGACGCGGATGGGCGATGGAGGACACTCATTCATGAACCTGCTGAGGGTTGCGCTAGGCGCGACGATCCTGCTCGCGAGCATGCCGTGCAAGGCGCAAGACCAGCCATCGACCGCGCCGGCCCAGGCACAGCCGGCACCGCCCCCCGTTCCGGCGCAGCCCCAGTGGCCCGTGCCGCCGGTTGTCTATCTGCCGAACAAGCCCGAGCTCGAGCCGCGGGCGGTTGAGATCCTGCAGGCGATGAGCAAGAAGCTCGCCTCGGCCAAGACGCTGAGCTTCACCTCGATCGCGACCTACGAGAGCCCCGCCCGCACCGGGCAGCCGCTCGCCTATCTGGTGAAGTCGGAGATCACGCTGGAACGGCCGAACAAGCTGCGCGTGATCACGCCGGGCGACGGCCCCGCGTCCGAGTTCTTCTACGACGGCAAGACCGTCATGGCCTACACACCGAGCGCGGACATGGTGGCCGTGGCCGACGCGCCGCCGACCATCGACGCGATGCTCGATGCGGCCTTCCGGTTCGCTGCGATCTACTTCCCGTTCACCGACGTCATCGTCTCCGATCCGTGGGCCGATCTGTCGCCTCATCTCCGGCTGGCGTTCGTTGTGGGAAAGTCCGTCGTGGTCGGCGATACGCCGACCGACATCGTGGCCATCGCCGACGACAATACGCAGGCGCAGATCTGGGTGGGTGCCAAGGACCACCTGCCCCGCATGATCCGTGCTACCTTTTTCAATGAGCCTGGCAATTTCCGGCACGCGGCGGTGTTCTCCGACTGGAAGATCGACCCCAAGATCCGACCGGGCACGTTCACGTCGGAGCAGGCGGCGAAGGCCAAGCGCATACCCTTCGCGCCGCCAGGCTAGGAGATTGGAGATGACGGCAAAGGCTTGGTTGTTCGGGGTTTCCGGCATTGCAGCCATGGCGCTTGCGCCGGCCTCGGCGCTCGCATGGGCGCATACCGGATACTTTGGCCATGAATCCGGCGGCGGCGGCTCCTGGAGCGCCCAGGGCTGGCACGGCGGCACCGCCTCCGGCGGCGGCGGCTCCTGGAGCGCGCAGGACTGGCGCGGCACCGCCTCGGGTGGCGGCGGCTCCTGGCAGGCGCACGGCTATGCCGGGGGCTCCGCCTCGGGCAGCGAGGGTTCGTGGAGCGCGCACAACGCCTGGGGCGGCTCGGCCTCGGGCGGCGGCGGCTCCTGGCAGGCGCACAATGCTTATGGCGGCAGCGCCTCCGGCAGCGACGGCGAGTGGCACGCGACCTCGCAATACGGCAACACAGCCTCCGGTTACGGCGTGCCGCACGTCTATGGCGGGAGCTACTACGGCGCCTATCACCCGCCAACGACGGTCGACTATTACGGCAACAACTGTAACAACTGCGGCGGCTGGTCGGGCGGTGCGGCGGCGGCGGGTGCTGTCGGGCTGGCTGCGGGCGCAGCGCTCGGTGCGAACGTGACGGCGGCAAACGAGGCGGCCACGGCCTCCTACAACAACGCCGCGGCCTACAATGCGGGCGTGGCGACCGGCAGCTCGAACGCCTATGCCGCCGGCGTCGCCGCGGGCGAGGCGGCGGCCACGCCGGTCGGCGGCGTCTACACCAGCCTGCCCGCGAACTGCGTCTACAAGCCGGTCAGCGCCACCAACTATTTCCAGTGCGGCGCGATGTGGCTCACGCCCGCCTACGGCGCCAACGGTCTGTACTACAAGGTCGTTGCCGCACCCTGATCCCGTCTTTCGGCAAACCAGCACAAGGGGGAGCGAAGTCATGAGAACGCTTGTCATCGCACTCGGCGCCGCGGTTACATTATGGGCGGCGTCGGTGTCGGCCCAGCAGGGGGCGACCGCCCAGCAGATCGCCCGCGCCTGCGCCGGCGACATCGAGCGGCTGTGCGCGGGCGTGCCGCCCGGCGAGGGTCGGATCAAGATGTGCATCAAGGCCCACATTACGGAGCTGTCGGCCCCCTGCTTCGACACCCTCCTGGGCGCCATCGCCGCGGAGAAGGAGCCGCAGTAGCGACAATCGCTCCACACGGACGCGGTATCTCCGACTGTGGCGGTGTGTTCTGCTCCCGCAGCGGCAACGGCTAACAGGTGGCGCCGCCACCGTTCGGTGCCACCGTGCCGAGCCTGCTGCCCGGCGCGCAGGCGCAGACCTAAGGCGACCGCGATCGCTTCGATTGGGGCATGACCATCCACGGGCCGATCGCGGGGCTGAAGATCATGTTCTGACGTGCTGGGCTGGCGCAGTGCCGAGGAGTCCTCTTTCGAGATTGGTGCACCTGTTGCGAAGCGTCCAGCTCATCGCAGCCACCAGGACCAGGGAGAACGACGGTGAGCAAGAGCCTTGACGTCTCCGGCCTCGATCGCCGTGCGCTGCTTTCGGCCGCTGTGGCAGCGCCCGCCCTGGGCGGGGCACTGCTGTCCGCGCCGGCCCGGGCGCAGACAGCAACGACCGAGGGCGGGTTTTCGTTCGCGTCGTGCGGCGACACGCGGCCGATGATGTATCTGCCCTACAAGGAGGGCAATCCCGACCTGGTCAGGATGTTCGTCGAGATGTTCGGTCTCGTCCTGCCGGAACGGGTCGCCGAGGAGGTGGTGAAGCGCGACGTCAAGCTGACGTTCGATCCGACCACCAAGGACCTGATCCAGATCGTCATGCCGTTCATGTCGCGCAGCGAGGTCATGACCCTGTCGGTGGACGAGGGCTGGGTCACGCGCGCCACCGTCGAGGACGTGAAGCTGCTGCCCGGCGTGCACAGGGAGATCTTCCAGCTGGACGGCGGCGATTGGGTGGCGCGCGAGATCGTGCGTGACGTGCAGGCCGGCCGCGCCAGGTTCGTCATCAACAGCGGCGACGTCGTCTGGTGGGGCAATCAGGGGCGCAGTGTCGACGACAGCCCGTACTGGAAGCGTGTGAACGACACGATGCTGAAGCTGCTGCCGCCGCCAGACGACGAGATGCGCGCGGCCGGCCTCGACGGCCGATGGTTCATCTCCGTAGGCAATCACGAGGTGTGGGGCGATCCGAAGATCGAGGGCACGCTCGCTGCCGTGCCCTATCTGAAGAAATTCGGGGTGACGCCGGAGCGGCTGATCTACAAGTTCGACTTCAAGGGCGCCCGGTTCATCTTCCTGTGGAGTGGTAAATACGACTACCGCTCGCCCTCGGGTTGGGACGGCGACCGGCCGGTCTATGCGAAGCAGATGGAGCAGATGCGGCAATGGCTGGACGAGGCCAAGGCCATGGGCATCGAGCGGAGTTTTGTCGTCTTCCACTATCCGGTGTTCTGCCGTGCCGGCCTCGGCCCGATCCCCGAGCCCGACAATCCCCACAAAGTGATCGCGTCATATGCCAAGGATATGGAGGTGGTCGTGTTCAACGGGCACGTGCATACGACCGAGCTGTACGAGGTTGATGGCGTGAAATACCTGCTACTCGGCGGTGGCGGCGCGGAACAGGACCCGATCCTACCCGGCAGAACGAGCCTCAAGGTACCCGCCGACTATCCGCCGGACCTCTATTGGAAGGGAAAGCCACCTCGCGAAGAGTACAATTACGTCCTGGCCGATGTCGAGCCTGGCCAAAGGACCAAATTCACCCTGTCACGATACCGTCCGGGATCGGCCGAACCGTTCGCCACCGAGGCCTTGTTCGTCTAGAGGCGAATGGCGGGGATGCCGACGGCGCTTCTGATCGTCCATGGTCTGGTTGCGGTCGCCCTGCTCGGCGCCATCACGCATCAGACCCTGGCGGCATGGGCGCCGTCCCGCACGCGGCCGCGTTCCTTTTTTGCCCGCTTCCGTGCCGTTCACCCAGCCGCGTTCGCCAATGCCGTCGTTGTTCTGTACCTGGCCTCCGCACTCCTGGGCGGGATCGTCTATCTTTACTTCAAGCTCGATATCCAGCCTAAGCTGGAACGGGACCACCACTGGCCCGCGATGGGTCTCTTCGACCTCAAGGAGGATTTCGTCGTCATCGGTTTGGGCTTGCTGCCGGCCTATTGGATCGGCTGGCGCCGGCAGCCGATCGACGAGCGTGGACGCATACCGGCCGCCCTGACCGCCCTCCTGGCGTTCGTGGTGTGGTGGAGCTTTCTTATCGGGCACGTAATAAACAACATCCTGGGCTTCGGATCTTGACGCACTCTCCTTCAATTCGCCGGTTCGCCTTTGCCTACAGCACGGCTTTTGGGCTCCTTTACGTGGTCGCACGTGCGTGGGGTCTGGCGCTGTTTACCGTCTATCCTGCCCAAGGCATTCTCCTCTGGGGCATGCGTAACTCTCGCGATGTCGTCGACCCCGCAATGGGATTCCTGGCACCTGGGATGTGGTGGTACGGCTGGACCGCCTCGGCTGCGATCGGCGCACTCGTGATCGGCTTGGCTGCGGCCCTCCTGCCAGATCGCTGGTGGTGCCGGCTCTGGCCGGGGTGGGTCTGGGTAGCTCCCTTAATCGCAATGATCGGAAGCGTATACCTGACCATTCCTTGGTTTCGGCTGTAGTGGATCTATGGGAGGATATATGATGACCTTCACGACGCACTCCGGCCGCGGATTGAGCCGGTTTGTCCTGGCTTTGCTCGCTTTGCTGGCTGCGCCGTTGCTTGGCGCGGGCGCATCGGCGCAGCCAGCTAACCCACTACCGTCCTGGAACGACGGTTCGGCCAAGCAGGCGATCCTCGACTTCGTCAGCGCCACGACCAAGATGGGCAGCCCCGATTATGTGCCGCCCGAGGGCCGGCTCGCCACCTTCGACCAGGACGGCACGCTCTGGGTCGAGCATCCGATCTACAGCCAGGTCGTGTTCGCGCTCGACCGGGTGGTGGCGCTGGCGCCCGAGCACCCCGAGTGGAAGGACAAGGAGCCGTTCAAGACGGTGCTCTCGGGCGACAAGGAGGCGATGGCGAAGCTCTCGCTCCGTGACCTCGAGGAGATCGTGTTCGCGACCCACACCGGCATGAGCGTCGAGGCGTTCACGGCGATTGCCGCGGACTGGGCGGCCAAGGCCAAGGACCATCGCTGGCACCGGCCCTACACGGAGCTGACCTACCGGCCGATGCAGGAGGTGCTGAGCCTGCTGCGCGCGAACGGCTACCGCACCTACATCGTCACCGGCGGCGGCCAGGACTTCGTGCGCTCCTATGCCCCGCGCGTCTACGGCGTCGGTCCGGCCGAGGTGATCGGCTCCACCATCGAGATCAAGTATGGCTACGATGCTGCGGGCCAGGGCGTGCTGATGCGCGAGCCGAAGCTGGAGCTGAACAACAACAATTCTGGCAAGCCCGAGGACATCTATCTGTTCACCGGCCAGCGCCCGCAGGCGGCGTTCGGCAACTCCACGGGCGATCGGCAGATGCTGGAATGGACCACGGCCGGCGACGGCAGGCGCCTCGCGATGCTCGTGCTGCACGACGACGCCGAGCGCGAGTATGCCTATGGCCCCGCCCAGGGCCTCCCCGACACCAAGGTCGGCACCTTCACCCAGGCGCTCTACGACGAGGCGGGCAAGCGCGGCTGGACGGTCATCAGCATGAAGCGCGACTGGAAGACCCTGTTCGCGGCGCCCACACCCTAGCCATCGGCCGCCGGGCGGCATCGCATCGGGTGCGGCGCCACAAGGCCCGCGATTTCACCAAGGCGACGAGCCGGCAGGGCTTGGCGCGCTCGGTCGGGCTGATAGCTTCGCGTCATGAGACGCCTCGCCGCCATCCTGCTTGCCGCCTGCGCCTGGCTCGCGCCCATCGCACTCCTCGCCGGGTCGCCACCCGCCTTCGTCGGCGAGCAGGCCTGCGCGTCCTGCCACGCGGTCGAGACCTCGGCCTGGCGCGGCTCGCAGCATGATCAGGCGATGCAGGTGGCGACGCCCGCCACCGTCCTCGGCGACTTCAACGACACCAGCTTCACCAAGGACGGCGTGACCTCGCGCTTCTACCGCAAGGGCGACCGCTTCTACGCTTTGACCGATGGGCCGGACGGCAAGCTCACCGAGTACCCGATCGACTACACCTTCGGCGTCTATCCGCTGCAGCAATATCTCGTCGCCTTCCCGGGCGGGCGCTGGCAGGCGCTGCCGGTCGCCTGGGACACGCGCCCGAAGGAGCAGGGCGGTCAGCGCTGGTTCCACCTCTATCCGGACGAGAAGATCCCGGCCGGCGACGAGCTGCACTGGACGGGGATCAATCAGAACTGGAACTGGATGTGCGCCGACTGCCACTCGACCAATCTGGTGCGCGGCTATGATCTGAAGACCGACAGCTACCACACGACCTTCTCGGCGCTGAACGTTTCCTGCGAGGCGTGCCACGGGCCGGGCGCCGCGCATGTGGCCTGGGCGGAGAGCGGCGCGAGCGCGGATGATCCTACGCAGGGGCTGACCGTCCAGCTCCACGATCGCGGCGCCGATCAGTGGCATTTCGTCGGCGATGCGCCGATCGCCGCGCGCATGACGCCCTTGCCGATGCATACCGAGACCGAGGTCTGCGCGCCCTGCCACGCGCGCCGCGCCCCGCTCGGCGATGCCCACACCATCGGCCAGCCGCTGCTCGACGCCTACCGGCCGTCCCTGCTCGATCCCGGCGCCTACCATGCCGACGGCGGGATGGACGGCGAGGTCTACAATTACGGCTCGTTCCTGCAGAGCCGCATGTACGCCGCCGGCGTCACCTGCTCGAACTGCCACGACCCGCACAGCCTGAAGCTTCGGGCCGCGGGCAACGCGGTCTGCGCGCAGTGCCATCAGCCCGCGACCTTCGACGTCGCTGCGCACCATCACCACGTGCCGGGCCAGCCGGGCTCGCGCTGCGTCGACTGCCACATGCCGCCGAAGACCTACATGGTGGTCGATCCACGCCACGATCACTCGTTCAAGGTGCCGCGCCCCGACCTTGCCAGCCGGACCGGCTCGCCCGACGCCTGCACCGGCTGCCACACCGAGCGGGATACCGCCTGGGCGGCCGGGCGCATTGCCGAATGGTACGGCTCGCAGCGCCGGCGCGAGCCGACCTTCGGCGAGGCGCTCGGTGCGGATCGCCTAGGCCGGCCGGATGCGGCCACGCGCCTGGTGGCGCTCGCCGACGAGCCGGCCATGCCCGGGATCGCGCGTGCCACCGCGGTTGCCGCGCTGGGGCGCTATCTGGACGACCGCAGCCTTGCCACCGTGCGCGCCTCGCTCGCCGATCCCGACCCGCTCGTCCGGCTGGCGGCGGTGGACACGCTGAGCAGCCTCGACCCGCGGCAGCGCCTCGATCTCGCCGAGCCGCTGCTCGTTGATCCCGTCCGGATGGTTCGCCTGGATGCTGCCCGCGTGCTGGCACCGGTCTCGACGCTCGACCTGCCGGCCGACAGGCGCGCGCGCCTGGACGCCGCTTATGCGGAGTACGAGCAGGCGCAGTCGCAGCTCCTGGAACGCCCCGAGGGCCTGATCACGCTCGCCAACTTCTACCGCGAGCAGGGGCGCGTCGCCGACGCCGAGGCTCGTCTGCGCGACAGCATCAGGCTGCATCCCGGCTTCACGCCGTCCTATGGCAACCTCGCCGACCTGCTGCGCCAGCAAGGTCGCGACCAGGAGGGCGAGGCGGTCCTGGCCGCGGGCCTCGCCGCGTCCCCCGCCAATCCCGACCTGCACCACGCCAAGGGCCTCTGGCTGATCCGCCAGCAGAAATACCCCGAGGCCGTGGCCGAGCTCGGCCGGGCCGCGGAGCTCGGGACCGACAATCCGCGCTACGCCTATGTCTACGCCGTGGCCCTGCAGGAGACCGGCCGGGCGGGCGACGCGGTGCCGGTGCTGGAGACGGCGCTCGGGCGCCATCCAAATGATCCCGACCTCTTGTTCACGCTTGCGGCAATCCTGCTCCAGTCCGGCGACTTCGCGGGTGCAAGCCGCTATGCCCAGACGCTGGTGCGGGTGGCGCCGGGCTATCCCAACGCACGGGAGCTGCTGCAGGCCGCCATGTCGCGCTGAGGCGGAGGTGCCATGCGGCTCAAAAACGCATCGCTGCTCGCCTTGTCGCTGCTGGCCGCGTGCGCGACCGGCCCGGTCGAGGTGCGTCGCGAGGTGTCCGATAGTCCCGAGCGCGTGGTGGACCGGATCGCGGCTCGCCTGAGCGAGCTGGGCCTGACCGTCTCCGACCGGTCCGCGGCCGGACTGGCCGCCCGATCAGTCTCGGCGCTGCCGGCCTGGGCCGCCTGCCCGCCACGCCGCGTCGGCGGCGGCGACGACCGGCGGGTTATTGCCTCGGCAAGGACCAGGCAGGCGCAGATCCGGGTCGACCTCGTGCCGATGGACGGCCGCACCCAGGTCGAGGTCCAGGCCATCTTCACCGCCAGCTACACCAACCCGATCCGGGCCGAGACGTTCACCGCCGACTGTCGGTCGAATGGGGTGATCGAGGCGGCGGTGCTGGAGGCGGCTGGGGAGCAAGCCACGCCCCCGTCGTAGTCGACAGGTGGGCTCGCGCGCATCGCCGCGAATACTGTCCGGCACAATCGCACGCTGCACCCAGTGACGATTGGTGGTACAAGTAAGGTTGGTCGAGCCTTGCCGGCCGGGAGGCGGGCAATGGCAGCTTTCACGATGGCCACCACCAGCGAGGCGGTCGGCTCCAGCGATGGTCAGCTCAGCCTGTGAAGAGCCTTGACCCTTGCCGATGCAGGCTCCGCCGCCGCAGCCGGGCCGTACGATCATGACGGAAGGTGTTGCTATGGCATACAGTTCGCCAATCAGAACGCATGGTAAGCATCTTCCTCGGCCTTGCACCTCTCCAGTTCGGCTGAGCTTGCTCCGAAAGCGGCTGCGGCGGCTTCGCCATGCATCTCGCACGGTGTTCGGTCTCGCCATCTGGATCTTGATTGCGGCGTTCTCGCCGCCGGTGCACGCAACCCAATTTCTCGACGATTTCGAAGGGGACGGTGAGGTCAGCCGGATCCCGGCGACCTCGCTGCGCAATTGGGTCATCGTCACCAGCGTCGATCTCTATGCGACGAGCGAGCCACCGCATCTCTGTCACCGGTCGGGTAGCTGCATCGACCTGGTCGGCACCGCAGGAGCGAAGACCGGCGGGATCATCAGCAAGCAGACTTGGCCCCTCGGCGACTACGTGGTTGGATTCTTCCTCTACGGCAGCGGGCGTGACCCGACCGGTGCCGGGGTGGCCGCGGGAGGGACGGTCAGCCGGCTCCAGGTCAGCTTCGGCGGACGCTCGATCTACGCCAACAATCACATCGCGTCCGACTTCGACCGGTTCGTGGTCCTGCACGTGCGCGGCTCGGGCAAGCTGCGGTTCCTGGGGAGCGGCGAGGTCGCCAACATCGGTCCGCTGCTCGACAACGCGCTTGTCGTGACGGCCGGTAACTGACCGGGGCGTCGGCACCTCCCGGCATCGATCTGCTCAGGCGCCGAACAGCTCCATCTGCCCGTCCAGCCTTGGCGGCCGGAACAGGTCGGTGCGCTGCGGCATCTGGCGGCCGTCGAAGCCGTGGCGGCGGCTGGCGGTCTTGAAGCGGTGGCGGATCAGCTCGGCGAAGTGGCCGGCACCGCGCATCCGGCTGCCGAACTCCGGGTCGTTGAGCCGGCCGTCGCGGCACTGGCGGATCAGGGACAGGATGTGGGCGGCGCGCAGGGGCCGGTGCGCCTCCAGCCAGGCTGCCACCAGCGCCTTGACCTCATGCGGCAGGCGGACCAGCACCCAGCCGGCGCTCACCGCCCCGGCCGCCGCGGCGGCTTCCAGGATCGGCTCGATCTCGTGGTCGGTCAGCCCGGGGATGATCGGTGCCACCATCACGCCCGTGGTCACGCCGGCCTCGGCCAGCGCGCGAATCGCGGCGAGCCGTCGGTAGGGGGCGGAGGCGCGCGGCTCCAGGGTGCGGGCGGTGTCGGCGTCCAGCGTGGTCACCGAGACATAGACCCGGGCCAGGCCCTGCCGCGACATCGGCGCCAGGAGATCGATGTCGCGGGTCACCAGCGCCGATTTGGTGACGATGCCGACCGGATGGCGCGTCTCGGCCAGCACCTCCAGCACCTGGCGGGTGATCCGCAGCCGCCGCTCGAGCGGCTGGTAGGGGTCGGTGTTCGCACCCAGCGAGATCGGGCTGCAGACGTAACCGGGCCGGGCCAACTCCCGGCGCAGCAGGGCCGCAGCCTCGTGCTTGACGAAGATCTTGGTCTCGAAGTCCAGCCCCGCCGACAGGCCGAGATGGGAATGGCTGGGGCGCGCATAGCAGTAGACGCAGCCATGCTCGCAGCCGCGATAGGGGTTGATCGAGGCGTCGAACGGGATGTCCGGCGACTCGTTGTGGGCGATGATCGTGCGCGCCCGATCCGGGAAGACCTGCGTCGCGGGGGAGGGGTCGCGCGCCAGCTCCTCGAGGCTGCCCCAGCCATCGTCCGCCGCCTCGTGGCGCAGCCGCTCGAACCGCCCGTCGGGATTGAGCGTGGCGCCACGGCCTTTGTGGATCGTGATCGACATCGCCCGCCATTCATGCGAACAATACATGAACATCTAGCCGCGACCGTGGCGTCTGTCGAGGGGGCGAACTAACTCAGCTCCTGCACAAGGAGCTCGCCATGCCGACGATCCTGCCCCACGGCGCCTGGCCGTCCCCGATCAGCGCCGAGATGATCACCGGCCGCCAGACCGGCTTGGCGAGCCCATGGCTCGACGGGGCCGACGCCTACTGGACCGAGAGCCGGCCGCTGGAAGGCGGGCGGACCACGCTCATCCGGCGGCGGCCGGGCGCTGGCGCCGTCGAGCTGACGCCGGCGCCGTTCAATCTGCGCACGCGGGTCCACGAATATGGGGGACGGCCGTTCGCCGTCCGGGACGGGGTGATCGTCGGCGTCGGCTTTGCCGATCAACGCGTCTATCGCCTGCATGCGGGCGCCGATCCCGTGCCGCTCACCCCCGAGTCCGGCGGGGCGCTGCGCTATGCCGACCTCGTCCTCGACCTCGCCCGCGGCCGTGTCCTGGCGGTGCGTGAGGACCATCGCGGCGGCGGCGAGCCGGCGAACAGCCTGGTGGCGGTGCCGCTCGACGGCACGCCGCACGAGGGTGAGGTGCTGGCATCGGGCCGGGATTTCTACGCCTATCCGCGCCTGAGCCCCGACGGGTCGCACCTCGCCTGGCTGAGCTGGGATCATCCCGACATGCCCTGGGACCGGACCACGCTCTGGCTCGCCGCACTCGACCCGGTCGGGCGCCCGGGCGAGCCGGCGGCGATCGCCACCGGGGCCGAGGAGAGCCTGGTCCAGCCCGAATGGTCCCCCGACGGCGTGCTGCACGTCATGTCCGACCGCAGTGACTTCTGGAGCCTCTATCGCGTCGCCGGCCGTGCGCTGGAGCCGGTCGCCCTGCTCGGTGCGGAGCTCGCGGGCCCGCTCTGGCAGTTGGGCGCGCGCTGGTACGACTTCCTCGACCACGCCACGGTGCTGGCGATCGCGACCGAGCGGGGCCGCTCGCGGCTGGTCCGACTCGACCTCGAGACGGGTACGGACGCGACCATCGAGCTGCCTTACGTCGAGTATGCCGGCCTGTCCTGTGCCGACGGCGCGGCGCTGCTCCAGGCGCTGCCCGGCGACGGGCCCGCCGCGATTGTCCGCCTCGACGCCGATGTATCGCCCGAAACCCTGGCGACGGCCGGCAGCCTGGACCTCGATCCAACCTGGATCTCGCGCGCCGAGCATCTGGTCTTCGCCAGCTCGGACGGTCGCCAGGCGTTCGCCCTGTTCTACCCGCCGACCAATCCGGGCTGCATGGCCGCGCCAGGCGAGCTCCCGCCGCTGGTCGTGCGCAGCCATGGTGGCCCGACCGGCCGCGCCTCACCGGCGCTCAACCTGCAGATCCAGTTCTGGACCAGCCGCGGTTTCGCCGTGGTCGATGTCGACTATGCCGGCAGCACCGGCTATGGCCGGGCCTATCGCCGGCTGCTCGATGGCCGCTGGGGCATCGCTGACGTCGAGGACTGCATCGCCGTCGCCCGCCACCTCGCCGCTGCCGGCCGCGCCGATCCGTCACGCCTCGCCATCCGCGGCGGCAGCGCCGGCGGCTACACCACGCTCTGCGCGCTCGCCTTCCACGATCTGTTCCGCGCCGGGGCCTCCTGGTACGGCATCGGCGATCTCGAGGCCCTCCTGCGCGACACCCACAAGTTCGAGAGCCGCTATCTCGACCGGCTCGTCGGCCCGTGGCCCGAGAGCGCGGCGACCTACCGCGCCCGCTCGCCGATCCACCATGTCGACGGGCTGAGCTGCCCGGTGATCTTCCTGCAGGGGCTCGACGACAAGGTGGTGCCGCCGAACCAGGCCGAAGCGATGGTCACAGCCCTGCGCGCCAAAGGCGTAGAGGTCGCCTATCTGACCTTCCCCGGGGAGGGACACGGCTTTCGCGCCGCCGCCGCGATCGAGCGCGCGCTGCTGGCCGAGCACGCCTTTTTCTGCCGCGTGTTCGGGATCGCCCTGGAGGAGGCGGCGCCGAAAGCGGAAGAACGGACATGAGTGTGCGGAGACTCACTGCTCTGCCCTGAAGTAGAGGCAAGAGTTGGGATGCTTGGGTCACCAATGAGGCATCTCAATGTTCCGAATGACCCCGGGTGCGGGCATTCCCGTCGGCGGCACGATTCCCTCTCCGAGCGCCGCGGGATGGGGCGGTGCTACCGCCGCGCTGGCGGTGGCTCTTCTCGGCTACCTCGCGGCCGGGCCGGTCGATCGGCGGGAAACGTTGAGCGAGACGGCGACCGCGCAACGTGCCGCGGCCGCGGTCGCCGCCGCCTATCGCGCCAGGGTCGACTTCGACCGGCGCGATCGGACGTTCCTGATCTCCTACGCCGACAGCGCGGTCCTGGATGCGGACCAGGTCGCCTGGGCCGTCTGCGACACGATCCGCAGCCAGCCCGACATGGCCGGCTCGGCACAGCTCCTGCGCGACTGGCAGGTGGTAGCACTTCCTGCAGGCAGCGATCCCGGCTCCTGCCGCATTGGCACGCTGCGCTGACCGCTCAGCGGCTGGCGATCAGGAGGCGCGGACGCTCGGCGCGGGCGTAGAAGATGTGACGGCCGATCCGCGCCACCGGGCTGACCCGTGGGCCGAAGCCCGGATCGCGCACCCAGTCCGCATGGTACCACATGGCGCCGCGGGTAGGGTCCTGGCCGTCGCCGGCCAGCAGGGCGGCGGCGAGCTGCAGCGCCCGGCGCCAGGCACGCGGCTCACGCGGCCGGTCGGAGCGGCCGTCGCACACCCAGCTGAACTGGCAGCCCTGATGGATCACCTCGACCACCGTCTGGGGGTAGGCCTTGTCGGCCATCCGGTTCAGCACCACCCAGCCCACGGCCAGCATGCCAAGCTCACCCTCGCCGCGGGCCTCGTGGTACATGTTGAGCGCCATGACGCGGATCTCGTCCGCCGTCGCTGCGCCGGCTCCTGCTGGCGGGGTGACCCCCAGCAGCAGCGCGACGACCAGAACAGCCGCACCGCGACAGTGCATGCTCCCGGCCCCTCGTTAGCCTCCGACTCCCGACCATTCGCCGTTAACGCAAGAGAGACGGAATGGCAACGCTCAGGTTCCGATCGCGGAGCGCCGGCCCAGCTGCGCGGTCCCGTCCGCTCGGAGCTGGGATTGCGCCGTCGCGTACTGGCCCGACTCGCAGGCGGGCGTCAGAGCAGGAAGTCGCCGGCGACCAGGGTGATCCCGCCGCCCGTCAGCTGGATCTGGTACTCGACCGTGGTGTCGGCGTCGGTGTTGATGCCGATGATCGTCACGCCTGGCGCCGTCGACCCGTAGCGGATCTGGCCGGCGGCGGTGAAATTCGCAGTCCCAATGAAGCTGAACGCCTGCTCGCCGGCCAAGCCTGTGTTGGCGTCGATCTCGCTGAGATCGAAGCGGTCGAGCTGGGCATGGCTGAAGTCGGTGACGATGTCGCGGGTGGCGTTGAGGCCGAGGTCGCTCAGATCCTGGAACACGAACCGGTCCCGCCCGGCGCCGCCGGTCATGGTGTCGGTCCCCGCACCGCCGTTCAGGGTATCGTTGCCGAGGCCGCCGTTCAGGGTGTCGTCGCCCTCGCCGCCAAACAGATAGTCACGCAGATCGCCCGTGGTGCTCGACGAGGAGGCGCCGTAGAGGGTGTCGTTGCCGCCGAGCCCGCGGATCACGTCGCTGCCGCCGAGGCCGCTGATCGTGTCCGCCCCCGAAGTGCCGGTGAGCGAGTCGTCCCCGGACGTGCCGTTGATTCCCGAAGCGTATCTGATGGTGAACAGCGATGGATTGTCATAATAGTCATTGATTCTGATCTGATCCGAGCGTCCGCTCACCGATATCAGCAGATCATTCGATGAGCTCGACAGGACGACCTGACTCTCCGTCAGATCGGTCAGGACGATCGTGCTCGCTCCGGCGACGTCGGAGATGTAGTCGCGCCCGAAGAAGCCACCGAACTGGTAGGTGTCGTCGCCAACGCCACCATAGAGCGTATCATCCCCGCCCTTGCCGATGATGGTGTCGCCGAACTTGGTGCCGTAGACGTACTCGCCGGCCTCGCTGCCGGTCATGGTCAGGCCACCGGTCAGGGAGATGGCCGCGGCACTGCCGATCTGCAGCTTCTCGACGGTGGCGGTGTCGAGATGGCCGCTGAGCAGGATGCGGCCGTAGCCGTCGGCGTAGACGTAGAGATCATTGCCGTATCCGACCATGCGGACCGCGGCGGCGGGAATGCCGCTGAGGATCTGCAGCGTGTCGGTGCCGGCGCCGTTGGCCTCGACGACCTGATCCTGGCCGAAGCTGCCGCCGAACTGGTAGGTGTCGTCACCGGTATTGCCGCGGAGATTGTCGTCTCCGCCCTTGCCGATGATGGTGTCGCCGAACTTGGTGCCGTAGATGTACTCGCCGGCCTCGCTGCCGGTCATGGTCAGGCCGCCGGTCAGCGAGATCGCCGCGGCACTGCCGATCTGCAGCTTCTCGACGGTGGCGGTGTCGAGATGCCCGCTGAGCAGGATGCGGCCATAGCCGTCGGCGTAGACGTAGAGATCGTTGCCGTAGCCGACCATGCGAACGGCGGCGGCGGGGATGCCGGCGAGGATCTGCAGCGTGTCGGTGCCGGCGCCGTTGGCCTCGACGACCTGATCCTGGCCGAAGCTGCCGCCGAACTGGTAAATGTCGTTGCCCGCATAGCCGCGCAGATAGTCGTCGCCACCCTTGCCGTCGATCGTATCTGGGCCGAGCGTGCCGTTGAGGGTATTGTTGCCGTCGTCGCCCACGATTGCCATGAAATTCCCCAAGATAATAAGTGCCCGGAGGCGAGCAGTTTACGAGCTGAGGCTGCCCAACGAGCCACTATGTCATCAGACTATCACGAGCGTCTGACGCCAAAATGCTCACTGTACAATACCATCTGTTAACCATGAGGTAACACGCTGGCGTATGGTCAGCAACCAAAAGTAGGTTGATTGTTATCTTTGATTGCTCAACCTTGGCGTATTGGCCGGGTCAGTCGCAGCTCAGCGCCAGGATCATGCTGATCTGGCAGAGAGGGCGGCCGGTCTCGCTCGCCCATTCGTTGAAAACCGCCTGCGCGGCCCGGCGCTCGGCCCGGCTCGTGGGCGCGGAAGATGCCGCACCCCAGCGCACGAGGCCGTTGCTCACCGAATCGGTCAGGATGAACGTGTCCTTGCCCGCCATGCGCAGGAAGTTGGGCGCGGAGTTGCCGCCGAGCTGGCTGAAGCGCTTGGCCAGCGTCTCCCACAAGGTCACGATCTCCGCGGTCGGCCAGTCGGCGAGCCAGGCGCCGAACGAGCCGTGCTCGGTGGCGATGTCCACCATCGCTGCCGCGTTCTGGCGGATGGAGCGCAGCTTGCCGAGGTGCCGGATCAGGCGCCGGTCGGCCAGCATGGTCTCGACCTCCTCGTCCCAGACCCGGGCGCAGCGGGCCGGATCGAAGCCGTGCCAGGCCTCCTCGAACGCCGGCCATTTGGCGTCGACCAGCTCGTGCTTGAGGCCGGCGCGGAAGACGCGCCGCGACATCAGCGAGAGATAG
This sequence comes from Geminicoccaceae bacterium, assembly GCA_044224255.1. Classification (GTDB taxonomy): domain Bacteria; phylum Pseudomonadota; class Alphaproteobacteria; order Geminicoccales; family Geminicoccaceae; genus Benzoatithermus. The sequence continues at coordinate 9,571 of JBGAKU010000041.1, read as the reverse complement.
CGGTCGTCACCTAGGGCGCGCAGCTCGGTCGCGGTCCTGGGGACGGCCAGCCGTGCCGCCACGCCCTCGACCCCGTGCCGCGCCTCGGCAGCAGCGAGGATCGGGGCGAAGCGCGGCACCGCGGCTTCCGACCGGTCAGATCTGGCTCTGACCGAAATTCTCGATGCCGATCTTGTCGATCAGCTCCAGCTCGGTCCGGTTGTGATCCTGATGCTCCTCCTCGTCCTCGAGGATCTCGACGATCAGGTCGCGGCTGACATAGTCCTTGGCGGTCTCACAGACCTCGATTGCCTTGCGGTAGTTCGCGATCCCCTCGAGCTCGAGGCGGTAGTCGCACTCGATCAGCTCCTTGAGATTCTCGCCGATGTAGAGCTTGCCGAGATCCTGCAAGTTGGGCAGGCCGCCGAGCAGCAGGATGCGCTTGATCAGCTTGTCGGCGTGCTTCATCTCCTCGATGCTCTCGTCGAGCTCGGCCTTGCCGCGCTTGAAGAAGCCCCAGTCCTCCAGCATCCGCGCGTGCAGGAAGTACTGGTTGATCGCCGTCAGCTCGCCCTTCAGCCCCTCGTTCAAGGCGGCCAGCACCTGCGGGTCTCCCTTGATCCCCTTGGTCATCTCTTCCTCCTTAGAATGATTCTGAGAAGGATCTAGGCTTCGCCTCGAGGCGAGTCAATGAGGCGACGACGGCGAACGCGGCCGGTCCGGCGGCAGGGCGCCGAACATCGTGCGGCCGATCGCCTCATCGGCGCAAGACCGATCGGGACGGGGCGGAATGTCGGTGGAAAATGAGGCCGGGCAGGCGGCGGGATGACTAGTCTGCGCGCTCGGCCGGCGCGGATGAGCGCTCGATGCCCGAGGTGCTGTCGGGCGCATGAGCAGCGAGAAGCTCGGTCATCAGGGGCAGGCACTTGCCGCAGCGGACCCGGTGGCCGTTCAGCCGATACATGCAGCCGACCGTGCGGCAACGGCCGCTGGCCGCGGTCTCGCGGCAGGCGGCTTCCCTCAGGCGGTTGCAGACACAGACGATCATGTGACCCCGGCTCCCGGCGGACCCAGCAGCATTTAGGGTGTCGTGGGCAGCGCGTCAAAGGGCAGAAGGCCATACTGGAAGTGCAAGAATTCCAGACTGAAGTATTTTGTTACAGCCGGTGCATCGGGGACCTTCGCACCCGCCTCGTTCCCTAAAACTATTCCAGATTAAAGTAGGCTCCGCCCGCCTGGGCGCTGGCTCGGTTCTTGTGTATCCGTCCGACCGGATTCGCCCATTCCGCCCCGGGTCGGTGGGGCCTGGGGATGATGCCTCATGCTCGTCGCCTTTCTGGTCATGCTGCGGGAGGGCATCGAAGCCGCTCTGATCGTCGGGATCATTGCCGGCTATCTGGCGCAGACGGGCCGGCGCGACTGGATGCCGGCCGTCTGGGTCGGCGTGCTTCTGGCCGTCGCCGCCGCGCTGTTGGTCGGTGCCGGGCTGCAGCTGGTGAGCGCAGAGTTCCCGCAGCGTGCTCAGGAGCTGTTCGAGGCCATCGTGGGCCTGGTCGCCGTGGCCGTGCTCACCTCCATGGTGTTCTGGATGCGCAAGGTCGCGCGCTCCATCAGGGGCGAGCTGCATCACTCCATCGACGAGGCGTTGGCCGGCTCGTCGCAGCACGGCCTCGCCTTGATCGGCATGGTCTTCCTTGCCGTCGCGCGCGAGGGCCTCGAATCGGTGTTCTTCCTGCTCGCGATCTTCCAGCAGAGCCCCGACCCGCTGGCGCCGCTCGGGGCGCTCTTGGGCATCCTGGCGGCGTGCGCGCTCGGCTACGGGATCTATGCCGGCAGCGTGCGGATCGATTTGCGCCGCTTCTTCCGCTGGACGGGCGCGCTGATCCTCGTGGTCGCCGCGGGCATCCTCGCCGGCTCGCTGCGCGCCCTGCATGAGGCGGGCCTCTGGAATCACCTGCAGGCCACGGCCTTCGACCTGAGTGGGGTGCTGCCGGTCGACAGCGGTATCGGCACCCTGCTTTCCGGTCTCTTCGGCTATTCGGACCGGCCGGCGCTCGGCGAGGTGATCGTCTATCTCCTGTTCCTCGCCGTCACGCTCTACCTGTTCCTCGCCGATCCGCGCGCTCCTGCGACGTCCACGGCCGCCCCGTCGAAGGCGAGCCGGGCATGAGCGGAGCGATGAGCCTGCCGCGGCGGGGAATGCGGCTGGCGCTCGTCGGCTCGGCGCTGCTGGTGGTGGCGGCGGGTGCGGCCTTCTACTACGCATCCGTCGCGACACGGGGCCACTTGACCGCAGCCGACGAGCTGACGGTCACAATCGCCGGCAAGGCCTGCGATCCGAACGAGCTGACGGTCCCAGCCGGTCGGCGAACCTTCCGCATCGTCAACCAGTCCGACCGCGCGGTGGAGTGGGAGATTCTGGACGGCGTGATGGTCGTCGCGGAGCGCGAGAACATCGCACCCGGGATCTCGCAGACGCTCACCGCCAAGCTGGTGCCGGGCAGGTACGAGATCACCTGCGGGCTGCTCAGCAACCCGCGCGGGACGCTGACCGTCGGCGAATCCGCCGAGTCTGCGGCGGAAGCGGCGCGCCCGCCGATGACGTCCTTCATCGGTCCGCTCGCGGAGTACCAGCTCAACCTGGTGCTCGGCGCGGACGCGCTGGTCGAGGCGACGCGCAACCTCGCCGACGCGGTCAAGGCCGGAGACCTCGACCGGGCGCGGCAGCTCTATCTCCCGGCTCGGATCGCCTACGCGAGGATCGAGCCGACCGCGGCCCGCTTCGGCGATCTTGCGACGGCGATCGACGGCCAGGCCGACTATTTCGAGAAGCGGGAGCAGGATCCAGGCTTCAACGGCTTCCACCGGCTCGAGCACGCGTTGTTCGGGGACGGCGACCCGGCGACCTTGGCGCCCACGGCCAATGCGTTGCTCGCCGACGTCACGGAGTTGCAGGTCCGGCTCGCCAAGCTGCAGCCGGCCCCGGAGCTGCCCCTGGAGATGACCTCCGCCCTGCTGGCGAGCGTGGCGCAGGGGCGGGTGCAGCACGGTGCGGACCGCTATGCCTTGTCCGACCTGCCGGTGCTGGCGACCGAGGTCGAGAGCGGCAGCAAGGTGGTCGAGCTGTTCCGCCCGCTGCTGAGCAAGGCCAACCCGGCGCTGATGGCCGAGGTGAGCGACCGGCTCGCGGCGGTTCAGACGACGCTGGCGGGCTACCGCCAGCAGGACGGCTACGTCGCCTACGACAAGCTCGACGAATCGGCGCGGGCCGCTCTCGCCAGGCAGATCCAGGATCTCGCGGACTCGGTGGCGAGGATGAACGCGGCCCTGGGCCTCGGGTGACCCGGCATGACTGACGACACCTCGCTTGCTTCCGACCGTCGCCGCCTGCTGCTCGGCCTCGCGGCGACCGGCACGCTCGCCGGCAGCCTCGCGTCGGCGCAGGAGGCCACGCCACATGCCAATGTCGCGGCGGCACCGCCCAGCACGGAGACGGCCGATCGCCAGCCCTTCTATGGCCGGCACCAGGCCGGTGTGGTCACGCCGCGCCCGGCTGCCGGGCTGGTCGCCGCCTTCGAGGTGATCGCCGCCGATCCGGCCGAGCTCCAGCGCCTGTTCCGCACGCTGACCGAGCGGGCCGCGTTCCTCACCCAGGGGGGCACGCCGCCCGAGCTGGATCCGCGCTTTCCGCCGTCGGATTCCGGCATCCTCGGCCCGGTCGTCACCCCCGACAACCTCACCATGACCGTCTCGGTCGGCGCGTCGCTGTTCGACGAGCGCTATGGCCTCGCCGAGCGCAAGCCGGTTCGGCTCAGCCGCATGACGGGCTTTCCCAACGACGCGCTCGAGGCGGCGCGCTGCCACGGCGATCTCTCGATCCAGCTCTGCGCCAACACGCCGGACACGGTGATCCACGCCCTGCGCGACGTGGTGAAGAACCTGCCCGACCTCCTGGTCCTGCGCTGGACCCAGGCGGGCTCGGTGCCGGTGCTGCCCGTCGTCCCCGGCAAGCCGCCGGAGAGCGCGCGCAATTTCCTGGGCTTCCGCGACGGCTCGGCCAATCCGGACTCGGCCGACGCCGCGGTGATGGACCGGCTGGTCTGGGTGCAGCCGGGCGCGGGCGAGCCCGGCTGGGCGAGCAACGGCAGCTATCAGGCGATCCGGATCATCCGCAACTTCGTCGAGCGCTGGGACCGTGCCCCCTTGCGCGAGCAGGAGCGCTTCCTCGGCCGCGAGAAGGCGAGCGGGGCGCCGCTGAGCGGCGGGACCGAGGCAGACGTACCGGACTACGCCGCCGATCCCGAGGGCAAGATCACGCCTTTAGATGCGCACATCAGGCTGGCCAACCCACGTACGTCGGAGACGCAGAAGAACCTGATCCTGCGTCGACCCTTCAACTATTCGAACGGAGCGACCAAGTCGGGCCAGCTCGACATGGGGCTTCTGTTCATCTGCTACCAATCCGATCTGGAGCAGGGCTTCATCACCGTCCAGAAGCGATTGGATGGCGAGCCGCTGGAGGAATATCTGAAGCCGGTCGGCGGCGGCTACTTCTTCACCCTGCCGGGAGCCACGTCGGCCGAGGACTATCTCGGGCGCTCCCTGCTGGAGGGCCAGGGCGGCCAGCAGGCATCCGGTTGATGCCGCCAATCACGAGAGCGAGGGATCGATGACCTACCGCATGCTTCCGACTTTGGGGCTGGCCGCGCTGCTGCTCGGCGCTGCACCCGTCGCCCTGCACGCCGAGGTACCGCCGCGGTGAAGGCCGGCGACGTGGCCAAGGCCAAGGCGCTGTTCGCGCCCACGCGCACCCACTACGAGAAGATCGAGCCGATCGCCGAGCTGTTCAGCGATCTCGACGGCTCGATGGACTCGCGTGCCGACGACCACGAGCTCGCCGAGAAGGACCCGGGCTTCACCGGCTTCCACCGCATCGAGTACGGGCTGTGGATCGAGAACAGCACCGCCGGCCTCGAGCCGTACGCCGACCAGCTGATGGCCGACGTCGATGCGCTCAACAGCCGGATCACCGCCCTGGTGTTCCCGCCCGACGTGGTGGTCGGCGGTGCCGCGGCGCTGATGGAAGAGGTTGCGGCGACCAAGATCTCCGGTGAGGAGGACCGCTACAGCCGCACCGATCTCTGGGACTTCCAGGCCAATGCCGACGGCTCGAGGAAGATCTGGGAGCTGTTCAGCCCGCTGCTGACCGACGACGGCACCTTCGTCGACAAGGTCAACGCCAACTTCGCCACCGTCGACACGATCCTCGCCGGCTACAAGACCCAGGACGGCGGCTTCGAGGGCTACGAGAAGCTGACCGACGCCGACCGCGTCAAGCTTTCGGGTGCGGTCAACACGCTGGCCGAGGACCTCTCCCAGCTCAAGGGCAAGCTCGGCCTCGGCTGAGCCGCCCCGGCGGGCGCGCGCCGGCCATGCGTGCGCGCCCGTTGTCCCGACGCCGAGTCCACGGCAGGTTGGCGGCTCGGTATCCGGGAGGCATCTGCCATGGACTATGTGCGCTTCGGCACCACGGGTCTGCACGTCTCGCGCCTGTGCCTCGGCTGCATGACCTATGGCGACCCGGCCTGGCGCGAGTGGGTGCTGGACGAGGCCGCGTCCCGGCCGTTCATCCGCGCCGCCTGGGAGGCCGGCATCACCTTCTTCGACACGGCCGACATCTACAGCCTGGGTGCCAGCGAGGTCGTGCTCGGCAAGGCGTTGAAGGAGCTCGCCCGGCGCGACGAGGTCGTGGTCGCGACCAAGCTCTTCAACCCGATGGGCAAGCGCCCGACCCAGAGGGGCCTGTCGCGCAAGCACGTCATGGAGGCGGTCGACGCCTCCCTGAAGCGGCTCGGCATGGACTATGTCGACCTTTTGATCATCCACCGCTTCGACCCACACACGCCGGTCGAGGAGACGGTCGAGGCGCTGGACGCGGTGGTCCGTGCCGGCAAGGCGCTCTATCTCGGCGCGTCGTCGATGTGGGCCTGGCAGTTCATGAAGATGCTGGGCGTCCAGCGGGCGAACGGCCTCGCCCCCTTCGTCTCGATGCAGAACTATCTGCATCTCGCCTACCGCGAGGAGGAGCGCGAGATGCTGCCGCTCTGTCGGGCGGAGGGCATCGCCGTCACCCCCTGGAGCCCGCTCGCCCGCGGGTTCCTCGCCGGTACCAAGCCGCCCGAGGGTGCGGCCACCGTCCGCGCCCGCACCGACAGCTACCAGGACGATCTCGGCATCGGCACCGGCCAGGACCATGCCATCCGCGAGCGGGTCGTCGAGGTCGCGGGCCGCCTCGGCGCCAAGCCGGCCGCGGTGGCGCTGGCCTGGGTGCTGGGCACCCACGGCGTCACGGCCCCCATCATCGGCGCCTCCAAGCCGCACCATCTGCCCGACGCGCTGGCGGCCCTGGAACTCAAGCTCGACGCCGAGACGCGGGCGTTCCTGGAGGAGCCCTACCTGCCGCGCAAGGTGGCGGGGCACGTGTAGGCGGGGCGGCTCAGCCCCAGCCTTCCAGCACGATCTTCCCCTTCGCCCGCCCGCTCTCGATCAGGGCGTGGGCGCGGCGCAGGTTTTCGGCCGAGATCGCCCCGAAGCTCTCGGCAAGCGTGGTCTTGAGCGTGCCCTTGTCGACCAGCCGCGACACCTCGTCGAGCAGCTTGCCCTGCTCCGCGATGTCGGCCGTGCCGAACATCGAGCGGGTGAACATGAACTCCCAGTGGGTCGACACGCTCTTCTGCTTGAACAGCGAGACGTCGAGCCCGGCCGGGTCGTCGATCAGCGCGAACCGGCCCTGGGGCGCGATCAGCTTGCCGATCTCGGCCAGATGCACGTCGGTGGCGGTGGTCGAGAACACGAAGGCCGGCGCCCCCAGGCCCAGCTTCTCGACCTCGCCCGCCAGCGGCTTGGTGTGGTCGACGACGTGGTGCGCGCCCAGCTCGCGGCTCCAGGCCGCCGTCTCCGGCCGCGAGGCCGTGGCGATCACCACCAGATCGGTGAGCCGCCGCGCCAGCTGGGTGGCGATCGAGCCGACACCGCCCGCCCCGCCGACGATCAGGATCGCGTTCACCGCGCCCGGCACCGGCCGCCTCACCTCCAGCCGGTCGAACAGCGTCTCCCAGGCGGTGATCGCGGTCAGCGGCAGCGCCGCCGCCTCGGCCGGCGACAGGGAGGCGGGCTTGCGGCCGACGATCCGCGCGTCGACCAGATGGTACTCGGCATTGGTCCCCGACCGCCCCAGCGCCCCGGCATAGAACACCTGCTCGCCCGGCCGGAACCGGCCGGCTTGCGGCCCCACCGCCTCGACCGTGCCCACGGCATCCCAGCCCAGCACCTTCCACTGCCCGGCGTCGGGCCGCGCCCGCTTCCTGACCTTGGTGTCGACCGGGTTGACCGAGACCGCCTCGACCCGAACCAGCAGGTCGTGCCCCGCGGCCTCTGGCCTGGGCAGCTCGATGTCCTGCAGTGAGAGCGGGTCGTCGATCGGCAGCGAGCTCTGGTAGCCGACGGCGCGCATGCGCGTTCCTCCTGTTGCTGCCCGCCGAGATGCGCCCTACCTTCCTCGCGCGCAAGAACGCACATCTGTTACCCCTAGTATCCAAAAGGATACCGTGATGGCCCGCCACCGGCGCCTCGACTGCTCCCCCGGCTGTGCGGTCGAGGCGACGCTGCGGTTCATCGACGGCAAGTGGAAGGGCGTCATCCTCTGGCACCTGCTGGCCGAGACCCTGCGCTTCAACCAGCTCCGCCGCCTCCTGCCGTCCGTCACCCAGCGCATGCTCACCAACCAGCTGCGCGAGCTGGAGCAGGACGGCCTCGTCGCCCGCCGCATCTACGCCGAGATCCCGCCCAAGGTGGAGTACAGCCTGACGGAGCGGGGGCGGACGCTGGAGCCGGTGCTGCTGGCGCTGAGGGGGTGGGGGGATGCGTATGGGGAGGTAGCGGAGAGGACGGCGGAGGCGGCGTGAGTCGGCGGGCTGTCACCAGCGGAGCCGACTGTGGTATCCTGAGATGGTCGAATGCGGCAGGCGAGCATGAGTGACTCTGATCTTTCCGCCCTGACGGTCCGCGCGGAGTGGGACTCGGAGGCCGGCGTGTGGGTCGCGGAGAGCGACGACGTTCCTGGGCTGGTGACGGAGGCCGATACGCTCGAGCGGTTGGTCGAACGTCTGCGCGTGCTTGTGCCGGAGCTCTTGGAGCTTAACGGTGCTGTCGAGCGGTCGGCCCCGATCGAGCTGGTGACCCGCCTGCCCGAGAACCCGCGCCACGCCGCCTGATGGCGGACTATGGCCCGAAGCTCCGCGCCCTCCTCAAGGTGGCGACTTGCCGTTCCGATTGATCAGAGAAGAGCGACTATGAGATCCGGCGTAGTCCACTGATCAGTTGTCAAATTACCTTGAGAGCAATGAACGTTAAACAATAATCAATACGAACGATTTATCCCGCAAACGATGGAGATTCCCACCGCACTGGAACTTTTCTATTATTTACGGTAACTACGATTGCTTGCTGATTATGGCACAAACGTCGCGCGTGATCGATGGCGCCCTCTATAGAGTCCTTCTTGCGCCAATATTTCTTTGCATCTTCACGTTTAACTCCAAATATCTCAGCCCCGATTGGTTCAACGAAGATCAACCCCAGCTCTTTCTGAGTAATTTTTTTCTTGCCACTAAGAAAGTTCTGGTCTCTAGTTCGGAATCTCTCTCCCGCCATCGAGATTAGCCCATCAAACCCGATGGCAAGGCCCACGACATCCAGCAACCCCGCTTCAAGTTCCGACGGTTGTACATCCGATCGAGGGTCGTGCGCGGCATGGTGGCGTCGTGCTGCGAGCTCCAGGAATGCTGCTCGGTGGCGCTGGCGCAGTGTCCCAATGCCGGCACGGGCTCCGATTTGCCCCATACTTTCCCATGGCTTGTCTATATGAAGTGCTTCAAGCAACTCCTCCACCATCGTGTCGCTCAGATTCGATGTATCGTATCCGAACGCGATGTCAGAAATTTCGTAGCTCGCAGTCAGCGTGCTGGCAATCGAACTTGCCTTCTCTTGGACATATGCAATGTCATCTCTCGCGTCATTCTTGATCCCAAGCTGAAATAGGATCGCCTTAACGGTGCGGATTGTAGCTATGCGTCGAAGCTGGGCCGGCATTTTACCAAATGGGTTTCCGCTCCGGCTAATATATGCAAAGGTCTCCTGGGTTCGAGCTCTAAGGAAATCCTCTAATATAGTAAATGTAGTTACGGCGAGGCCACTTCTCATTATCCTTGCCCTAGCATTCTCCATGCGAGCAGCAGGAGGACCAGAAACAACACTGTCATGACTGATGGCACTTCCGAGGGCCTCAATCCGCTCATAAAACGTTCCCCGCGCATCAGGCATGCGCATATCACCTACTTTAGAAGAGCCGAGACGCGGTTAATGCGTTCGCGTATGCGGCTTGGCGTGTTAGTGGCCTCCCTAACAGCGGCCTCGAATATCTTGTTGTTTCGGAACTCATTGCGGATGGACTCAAGAATATTCTTCTTGTTGTTGATTGCATCTTGAATCTCGGCATCGGAGCAGGCTGATACAGCAACCATCTGAGCATCAT
>JBGAKU010000040.1:0-29765 GCA_044224255.1 Geminicoccaceae bacterium | reverse complement strand
CTCTGCGGGTCACGCGAACAGCTCGCCGTCCTTCGAGGCCAGGATCGCGATGGGCCGGCTGCGTGGGAAGGCCGCCAGCACGATGGTGACGATCGAGGTCAGCGGCACCGCAAGGATCGCCCCGGCCAGCCCCCAGAGCGCGGTCCAGACCACCAGCGCCAGAAGCACGGTGAGCGGGCTGAGGTTGAGGCTGCGCGAGAAGATCCGCGGCTCGAGGATGTTGCCCACATAGACCTGCGCCGCGGTCAGCAGCACCAGCGACAGGGCGATCAGGCCCGGATCGCCAGTGGCGAAGGCCACATAGATCACCACGATGGCCACGCCGGCGATCGAGCCCACATAGGGGATGTAGTTGAAGACCGCGATCAGGAAGGCCCAGAACACCGCGTTCTCGACCCCCATCAGCCACATCAGCACCCAGGACAGGACGCCGAGGATCGCGTTGATCATGGTCTTGGTGGTCAGGTAGGTGACCACCTGCGCGTTGATCTGGGCGAACATCGCCAGGGTCGCGCTGCGGTCGCCGCTGTCGGGCATGATGCGGCCGATCTTGCGCTGCAGGGGCGCCCGTTCGGCCACCATGAAGGCCATGTAGGTCAGGATCAGCACCGTATAGCCGCCGGTGCTGGCGAGCGTGCCCAGCAGCGCCAGCGACAGCCGCGGCAGGTCCAGATGCTGCAGCAGCATCCGGCGCAGGTTCTCCCAGGTCGGGGTCTCGTCGAGGTTCAGCAGGTCCATCACCTGCCCCAGCAGGACCAGCATGTCCTCTTCATGGGCCAGCGGCGTCTGGGCAATCGAGCGCAGGTTCGACACCGCGACCAGAACGATCGTGGTCAGGGTCAGCGCGAAGATCGCCAGCGCGATGACGTAGTGCGACCACGCCGGCAGCGCGCCGACCAGCGGCAGCCGCCTGAGCCAGCGGCTGGCGCCCACCAGCACATAGGTCAGCATCACCGCGACCAGGAAGGGCAGGATCACCGTCTTGCCGACCACGAGCACCAAGCCGATCAGCACGGCCAGGGCGACGGAATGGAAAATCTCGCGAATCGACATGACGTCCCGCAGGTTCAGGCCCCTGCGAGGCCTAACGCCCCGGCGCGGCCAGCGGAAGCGGCGGGCGACGATGCGCGCCGATCAGGCGCGGCGCGATCAGGCGCAGTCCGGGCGCGGCTTCAGGACCGATCGGACCGCCTGCTGCGCCACAGCTGCGCTGTTCTGGCCGTTCAGGCCGGGGCGAATGCCGGGGCGGGGTAAACCCGACCGGCAATCCTGCCCAAGCGGAGACTACTTCAGCAGTCCCGCCTCGCGGAAATAGCGTGCGGCGCCGGGATGCAGCGGCGCGGTCAGCGCGGCAGAGACCATCTCCTGCCTGTCCAGCGTGGCGAAGGCCGGGTGCAGCGACTTGAACTGGTCGAAATTCTCGAACACCGCCTTCACCACCTGATAGACCGTCTCCTCGGGCACCGCGGCCGAGGTGACCAGGGTGGCGCCGACCCCGAATGTGTCGACCGCCGAATCGGTCCCGCGATAAAGTCCGCCGGGGATTTCCGCCCGCCGGTAGAAGGAGTTATCCTCCACCAGCTTGTCGATCTCGGGGCCGGTGACCGGGACGATGACGGCATCGCAGGCGGCAGTCGGGTCCTGGATCGACCCCGCCGGATGCCCGACTACCGCGACCATGGCGTCGATCTGGCCATCGCAGAGCGCGGCGGACTGGTCGGTCGCCTTCAGTTCCGCCACCAGCGCGAAATCGGCGCCGGTCCAGCCTTTGGCCGCCATCACCACGTCCATGGTGTTGCGCTGGCCCGAGCCGGGATTGCCGATGTTGACCCGCTTGCCCTTCAGGTCGTCGAAGCTGCGGATGCCGGCATCGGCCCGCGCGACCACGGTGAAGGCCTCGGGATAGAGCGAGAAGACCGACCTGAGGTCGGTGAACGGACCCTTGTCGGCGAAGCGGTCGGTGCCCTCGTAGGCATAGGCCTGGGTATCGGACTGGGCGATGCCGAATTGCAGCCCGCCCGACCGGATCGTCTCGATGTTGTAGACCGATCCGCCGGTCGTCTCGACCGAACAGCCCAGCCCGGAGTCCTTGCGGGCCTGGTTGACCAGCCGGCAGATCGCGCCGCCGGTCGGGTAATAGACCCCGGACACCCCGCCGGTTCCGATGGTGAAGAAGCTGTCCGCCTGCGCCGGCGACACGGCCACCGGCACCGTGAGGCTGGCTGCCACCGCCACGGCGGCTATCCGACTTGCCATGGCGAACATGCGGCTCTCCCCGTGACGCCCAAGGACATCCCTGCGGCCCGAGGCGTCGCGGGCGCAAGCGTTGTCTGAGCATGCAAGCCCTCGCCGTGCCATGAGTCAATCCGACGCTGGGCGGTGCGGCGCCGTCACGGGACCGAACCCGGCCCCGATCTGTTGCGCCACGACCGGGAGCTGCCGTGCCACAGGGCAAAACCACGCCTCCTGCGGCATGGCGGCTTGACCTGCGGGCACGGACAATTTCTGTTGGAACACAATCACGGGGATGTCCTATGCCTTTCCAGACTTGCTTCCGCGCCGCGCAGCCGCCATGGCCCGCCTGGACCGGCCACCCCGCGCTGCCCGCAATGGTTCCGGCCCGCAATGCGGATTGAGGGATCCTGCCATTGCCGCGCAGTGCGCTTCGCGGTCGAGGCGCCGCACCCCTATCCTTACAACCTCTGTTATTGCTCGATCTGCCGGAAGACCGCCGGCGCTGGCGGCTATGCCATCAATCTCGGCGCGCTCGTCGATACGCTGGAAGTCGAGGGCTGGGAGCATGTGCGCTCCTACAACGCGATCCTGCACGACCATTTCGGCCAGCAATCCACAGGCCAGCGCAAGTTCTGCGGCATCTGCGGCAGCGCCCTGTGGATCTGGGATCCGACCTGGCCCGACCTTGTCCACCCCCATGCCTCGGCGGTCGACACGCCGCTGCCGATCCCGCCCGAACGCAGCCACCAGATGCTCGCATCGAAGGCAGACTGGGTGGTGCCGGCGGTCGGACCCGATGACCGGACCTTCGAGGGCTATGCCGACGAGACGCTGGCGGAATGGCACGCCCGGCTGGGCTTGACCTCGTGATCCGGCCGGGCACGATGGCTTCCGGTCTCGTCGTCGCTGCGCTGGCCGCGCTGCCCGCCGAGGCGCAGCAGACCGTCGCCCCGGCACCGGTGCCGTCCGTCGCTGCCGACCCGGCCCTGACCGCGGCGGCAGAGGCCTATGTCGCCGGCGAAGCGCAGCAGGCCCTGATCGATGCGCTGATCTCGCCCGAGGCGATCCTAGCCCAGATCGAGGCCGCTACCCCGGACCTGCCACCGCAACTGACCGAAACCGTCGCGCGTATAGCCTCCGAGGAAATGGCGGCGCTGCGGCCCAGGCTGGAAGCCGCGATGATCGAGTCCGCGACCGAAACCTTCAGCCTGGACGAGATCCGCGCCCTGTCGGCCTTCTTTGGCACGCCCGAGGGCCGTGGCATCCTGCTGAAGATGCAGCCCTTCATCGAGGACGCCATGGCCCGGGTCAGCCCCGATATCCGGGCGGCCCAGGGCGTGATCCTGCAGCGCAGCTTCGAGGCACTGATGCAGGCGCAGTGACGCCGACCGGCCGGCGGAACCGCACCGGTCCGCGATCGTTTTTGACTTCGGGCCTCGGGGCCGCATCTAGTAAAGGGCAGCGAACCGACGGAGGGCCCGCCCATGCAGGACGAAGCCTGGAACAGCCACGCCGATGCGGCACCGCCGGGCCAGCCCGATGCCTGCGGCGCCCTGATCCGAGCGCGCGCCCAGGACAGCGGCCATGTGATCGCCCAGCTTGGGCTGTCGCTTGACGGCCGGATCGCCACCGAGACCGGCGATTCGCGCTACATCAACGGGGCCGATGCGCTCTGCCACCTGCACCGGCTGCGGGCGCTGGTCGAGGCGGTGGTGGTGGGCGCCGGCACGGTGCGCGCCGACGACCCCCAGCTTAGCGTGCGGCTTTGCCCGGGGCGCAGCCCGGCGCGAGTGGTGATCGACCCGAACGGCACGATCCCCGCCAGCGCCCGGGTCTGGGCCGCGGACGGCGCCCGACGGCTGGTATTCGGCGGCGCACCCGACCTGCCCGAGGGGGTCGAACGCCTTCCCGCCGCGGGCGAGATCCCGGTGGACGAAATCCGCGACCGGCTGGCCAAGGCGGGGCTGCGCCGCCTGCTGGTCGAGGGCGGCGCCGACACGCTGTCGCGGTTCCTGGCCGCCGGAGCGGTGGACAGCCTGCACCTGCTCTATGGCCGGGTGATCATCGGCTCGGGCAAGACCGGTATCAACCTTCCGGCCCTGGGGGCGCTGGCCAATGCGCGGCGGCCCGCGACCCGGACGGCGATCTTCCCCGATGGCGACCTGCTGGTGGCCTGCGACTTCCGCGCCTGCGAGACCGCTCAGCCCGGCCGGGCGTAGAGGTCCCGGTGCCCGATGGCCAGCGCCGCCGTCGCGCCCAGACGGGCGCCCAGCCAGTCCGCCGCCATCGCCGGCGTGACCCCGGCAGAGCCCGCCACAGCGTCGGCCCAGCCCCTTAGAACCGCGTCGATCAGGGCGCCGTCCCGGCCGGCCACCAGCCGCCACGGCGTGTCGTCCTCGTCCACCCGATAGCCCCGCGCCGCCAGCGCCCTTGCCAGATGGCCATGGGCCCCCGGTCCCGCTGCCGGGCCGCCCAGCCCCTTTTCGGTCCGCTGGTGGGCGTTGAAGGCACGGATCATCGCGCCATCCAGCGGGTGCGCGGGGGCCAGCGCGATCCGCCCGTCATAGCTGAGGCAGGACAGCAGCGGCAGCCGGTCCGCCGCCAGCGCGGCCGCCAGCGCATCAAGCCAGCCCGACGACGCCAGGTCGAACAGCGCCGTGGCGGTGACGAGGTCGCATCCCGCCGGCCAGCGCGCCGGGTCGGCGGCGAGATCGGCCGGGACCGTGACGGTCCCCGGCGCCGCCGCGCGGGCGAGCAGCGCTGCGTCATGGTCCACCAGCACCCAGGCGGTCGCCGCCGGAAAGACCGGCGCCAGCGCCCGCCGGGCCGCCCCGGTGCCGGCGCCAAGGTCGCAGACGACCGGCGCGGCCCGCGTGGCCAGATCCTGCGCCGCGGCGCGGATCAGCCGGTCGGACCGGGACCGGGCATCGGCCGCCTCGCGCAGCGCCAGCCAGTCGGCGGCGAAGCCGCTCACGCCCCCGCCTCAGGCATCGGCGAGGCTCGCCTCGTACCAGGCGCGGGCGACATGGCTTTCCTCGAGGCTGACGCGGATCCGGGTGATGCCGCCGGCATCCTCGCCCAGCCGGCCCGAGCGGATTTCGGCCTTCATCTGCTCGAAGACGTGGAAGGCCAGCACCTCGGTCGTGCTGCGCCGCCCGCCGAACAGGTCGAGATCATCGAGGTTGCGGTAGTTCAGCGGCGCCAGCACCCGCTTCAGCGCCTCGGCGGCCAGACCGATGTCGACCACGATGTCGTTCGCGGTCAGGGCATCGCGGAAGAAGGCCACGTCGATGACGAAGGTGGCGCCATGCAGCCCCTGGGCCGGGCCGAAGGCCTCGCCGGGCAGGGAATGGGCGATCATGACGTGGTCGCGGACCTCAACGGCAAACATGGCGGACCTCCGGGTCAGGCATAGGTGATCATCGGGCAGAGCGCGTCGCCGTCGGGCGCCAGCAGCGGCGGCAGCAGGTCGGGCGTCTCGTCGAAGGGAATTTCGGGGCCAAGCAGGGCTTCCAGCTCGGGGAAGCGGACCAGAAGGCGCAGCGCCGTGGCCAGCCGGCGCTGGTGGTCCCAGCGCGGCGCCCGGGCGGGGGGCACGCTGCCGACCTGGCTCGACTTCAGGGTCAGGCGCCCGGCATGGAAACTGCCGCCCAGGGCCAGCGTGGCGGTCGCGTCGCCGTGCCAGCCTGCTCGACCAGTCGCCTCGCGCCCCGCCGCGTCGATCGCGGTCTGCAACCCGGTGCCGCGGCCCGAGGCGTTGATGGCGATGTCGACCCCGGCCGGCACATCCCCGGGCGCACGAAAGGTCAGGCCCAGCACCGCGGCCGCGGCGGCGCGGTCGGGGCGCAGGTCGGTCACGGTGACCTCGGTGCCCGGGATCGCGGCGATCAGCGTCAGCGTCAGCAGCCCGACCACCCCCGCCCCCACCACCAGCACCCGGTCACCCGGGGCGGCGCCGCTGTCCCAGGTGACGGTCAGCGCGGTTTCCGTGTTGGCGGCCAGGACCGCCAGCGCCGGGGCCAGACCCGCCGGCAGCGGCAGAACCGCGGCTTCCGGCAGCACCACCCGGTCCTGATGGGGATGCAGCGCGAAGGCCGCCCGGCCGACCAGCGCCGCCGGGCCGGCCTCGACGATGCCGACAAGGGCATAGCCGTACTTGACCGGGAAGGGGAACGCGCCCGCCTGATGCGGGCAGCGCATCCGGTCGTATTCGCCCGGCGGGACCCGGCCCGCCAGCACCAGCCCCTCGGTCCCCCGGCTGACGCCGGAATGGAGCGCGCGCAGCGTCACCTCGCCGGCGCCCGGCGGCGCCAGCCGCTCGCGCCGCAGCGCCATGGATCCGGGACCGATGCTCCAGAGGGCCTGCGCTTCCATCACCGTCTCCCGCGCCTGCGTTGCCGGGGCAGACTAGCGGCCGGCGCGCGAAGGAAAAGCGCCGTCGCGGGCTGGCGCCACGAAAAAGGGCGCCGGAAGCCCGACGCCCCGTCCCCTAGGCCGGCTGGCGGCTCAGAAGCTGGCCGAAACGCCGATCAACGGCCCCGACATCGCCATCGACAGGTCGCCCTGCCCCTGTTCCTTCTCGATGTTCATGTAGCGATAGCCCAGCTGCATCGACCAGGTCGGGTTGAACTGGTAGCCGACGCTGGCAAAGACCTGCCAGGTCGAGCTGGAGCCATCGAAATAGCCGCCCGCATCGGCCAGGGCCGTGGCGAACCACTTGTCGTTGATGTTGACCTTGGCCCGCGCCGCGATGACCGGATCGATCCAGTCGTCATCCGAACTGGCGCTGAATGTCGGAAGCTGTCCCGCCACCAGCGTGGTGGTGGTATCCAACCAGAACGCCCGGAAACCGCCGGCGAAGTCGAACACGCCTTGGTCGCTTTCCCAGACCCGATAGGCCAGATAGCCGGTGAAGGTGGTCAGCGCGGTCTCGACCTTGCCTTCGGAATAGAGCGCGCCGAAGGGCGTGCCCTTGGTCGAGGTCAGGTCGCTGTAGATCAGGTCGCCGATCAGGCCCCAGCGGCCATACTGCGCCTCGAACGTGCCCATGAAGGCGGCGTCCAGATCGTCAAGCACGTCGCTGATGCTGAGCGAGGCATCCAGATCGCCCTTGGGCGTGCCGACGGTCGTGTCCAGCCCCGGCGTCCAGGCATAGAGCGAGGCCCGAAAATCCCATTCCTGCGCCTCGGCCGCCAGGGGCAGTAGCAGAAGCAGGGCCGAAGCCGATACGATCCGTCTCATCCACGCTCTCCACCGCAGGCCCCGGAGGGTCGAACCGACGCGAATCACCCCTTCACCCGAAGGGCCGCGCCTGACCCTCATTATGATCCAAAACCAGACACTTGAACGACTCCTTTCGCGCCATTCCCGACGCGGTCTAGTTCGGGAACACGGTTTTCCAGTCCCTTGCCATGTCGATGACCACCCAGCCCTGGGCCGGGGCGGCGTCGAGCGCCTTGTCGAGGCGCCCGAAGGCGGTGTCGCGGTCATAGGCGTATTTGCGGACCGCGTCGGTGTGGTGGACGATCGCCCCCAGCCGCGGGGCGTCCGCGCCCATGGTGGTGAACTGCAGCATCTCGAAATCGCCGTCCGAATTGCCGAAGGCGGCGATCGGGCGCTTGCCGATATGGGCGTTGATGCCCACCGGCTTGCCGGCCTTGTCGTCGATGAAGTCGATCGCCGGCAGGCGCATCAGCACCGGCTTGCCGTCGACGATCTGGAACTCGGTCTTGATCGACGAACCCACGACGTTCTGGGGCGGCACGCCATAGACCGGCTCGGTCCAGGGCCGCATGAACTCGATCCCGCCGCCCGAGACGATGAAGGTCTCGAACCCGCTGGCGCGGAGGTGATCCATCAACTCGATCATCGGCTGGTAGACAAGTTGGGTATACGGCCGGTCGAACTTCGGATGCCGCGCGCTGGCGATCCAGTCGGTGACGATGGCTTCGAAATCGGCGGTGCTCATCCCGGCATGGGTGGCCGCGACGATCTCGAGCAGCCCGTGTTCGCCCGCAGCGGCAAGGGCCTTCATGTCGCTGTCCAGCACCGCCTGGAAGGGCTGGGTGGTCGCCCATTCGGGATGCTCGGGCGCCAGCGCCTTCACCCGGTCCAGCGCGAAGGCGAGCTGGGTATAGACCGGATGCTCGACCCAGAGCGTGCCGTCATTGTCGAAGGTGGCGATCCGGTCCGGGATGGGGACGAAATCGGCGCCGCCCTCGTCAGTGACGCGGGCGACGAAATCGAGGATCGCCGCCTTGGTCGGCGTGTCGTTCCATGACGGCAGCGGGTCGGTCTGGGCAGCCGCCGGGACCGCCAGCGCCAGCGCGGCGACGAGGGCAAGGGATCGGAAAACCTGCATGGCAGTGCCCATCTGTTCGGTGGAGTTGTGCCGCGGCCCCGTCTCCGGGGCCGGGGCGTCGTTGCCCCCGGGGATCCCGGGCTCAGTTGCCCGTGGGCAGCGTCAGGTTCACGCCGTCCTTGGCCAGCTGCGCGCGCACCCATTCGAACTTTTGGAAGTTCGAGATGGTGATCGGCCCGGTGTAGCTTTCGCTTTGCAGTTTCCGGGGCGGGTACTGCACATAGGTCTTCATCAGGCCTTCGATGGCGCTGTTCACCGGCACGGTCGCCCAGGTGCTTTCGGTGAAGTTGGTCATGAAGATGTCATAGCGTTCCTGCGGGTCGTCGAGCAGGTTGAACACCTGCGGAACGGTCGCGACATAGCTTTCCGGTCCCTTCCAACCCAGGTTCGTGTCCACCGCCAGGCCACCGGTCTGTGCGCCGTCGTCGCCGCGCAGGTTGAAGACGTATTTGAACGGGCCGACCCGCGCCGCGCCGGGGGAAAGCTCGTCCTCGGTGAAGTAGAACCAGGATGTCCGCTGCGACGGCCCGCTTCCGGTCCAGACCGGCGTCATGTCGATGCTGTCGAAGATGATCGGCTGGCCGTCGCGGTCGGTTTTCGGCAGCTCGGTGCCGGCCAGCGTCGCAAAGGTTGCCATCAGGTCGAGCCCGCCGAGGATGTCATCGCTCCGCGATCCCGGCACCACATGGCCCGGCCAGCGCACCATGCTCGGCACCCGGTTGCCGCCTTCGCGCACCGTGCCCTTGGTGCCGCGGAACGGGGTGTAGCCGGCATCGGGATAGACATCCTGCCAGGCGCCGTTGTCGACAGTGTAGAACACCACCGTGTTGTCGGCGAGCCCGAGGTCGTCAAGCTTCTTCAGCACGTTGCCGACACGGGTGTCGAGTTCGACCACCGCATCCGCATATTTCGACTTGGAGGTCGACTTGCCCTTGAAATCCGGGTGCGGAAGGTTCGGCTGGTGGTTCTTCATGAAGTTGACGTTGATGAAGAACGGCGTGTCGGGCGACTTCGCGGCCTCTTCCAGGAATTCGGTCGCCGCGCTTTCCACATAAGCGTCGAGGAAGGGAATGCCGACCACGCCTTCCTTGCCGTCGATCACCGGCGTGTCGACATATTCGCCGTTGACCTGGAAATCCTCGCGCGCCGGTTCGCCGGCATTGCCGGACAGGGCGCCCTTGGTGGCCTTGACGAAGACCTCGCGGGTCTCGGGGCTCATCGCCGGGAACCAGTTCGGGTCGGCATAGGTGTAGGCGTTGAGGTGATAGAGGAAGGCGTATTTCATCACGTCATAGCCCTGGGCGTTCGGCAGCGCATAGTCGCTTTCGCCCAGATGCCACTTGCCGGTGAAATAGGTCCGGTAGCCGGCCTGCTTCAGCACCGATCCCAGCGTCCATTCCGCCGCCGGCAGGCCGCCGCCCTGGCCCTGGAAGGCCACGGTGGTCATGCCGCTGCGGTTGGGGATGCGGCCGGTCTGGACCGCCGCCCGGCCCGGCGTGCAGCTGGGCTGGGCGTAGAACGACCAGAACTGCATGCCCTCGTTGGCGAGGCGATCGAGATTGGGCGAGGGCATGCCGCGCGCCTCGCCGCCGCCATAGACGCCGATGTCGCCATAGCCGTGATCGTCGCCCATGATCAGGATGATATTGGGCTTCTTCTCCTGGGCCGTGGCGGGCGCTCCAGCTCCGAGCGCCACCCCGATCGCGATCGGGATCGCCGCTGCCAGCAGCCGACGTAAGAACGAGGTCATGCACGATCTCCTTTGCAGCCGAGGCGGTTGAGCACCACCTGCCCTCAATTTGGTCGTGTCCAATGTCAGGGCGACGGGAACGCCTTCCGCCGGTCGTTCCGCATCGACACCACGGTCCAGCCGACCGACATGACGGTCGCGGTCGTAGGCACATGGCGTCCGCGACGAGGTCGAGGATGGCGGCCTTGACTGGACCCTCGCTCTAGTGGTGCGATGCGGACAGTTGGTACCCTCGCTCTGGCCTCACGATGGCGTTCAGCCAGGGCTGAGGGCGCCCAGCCGGCGGGTATCTTCTGACTGCCTGCTGCCACTAGGCGCGGCAGTGTAGAACAGGCCGTTGATCCATTGCCAGCATGGCTCGGAAGGCTGATCCAAGAACGTCCTATCCTATTCAACGTAAAAGCCTTCGTATTCCTCTTCAGTCACCGGGTCGAATGCCCAATGAGACTCAAGTTCGTAGGCCATCGAACGAGCTAGTCCGTCCAAACCGGGAAAAAGTGTATCCTGCTTTATATTCATGTTATAAAGCTCTTGCATAGCCTGCCTTCTCATTTGGCTGGTTGCCAGGACAAATTTCCTCATCATGTTGCTCGGAAAGATTTCCTCGACAGGCTTATCAAGCAATCCAGGTACTGCAAACGTGCCTGACTGAGCTATGAGTCGCTGATTCATGCGGTCCGGTTCCCCAATCAAGACGATGGCCTGTTCATTGTACAGGAAATACTTTTCATAGTTGCCTCTGACCCAGGGGCCAATCTCACCCTCCTCGATCTTTTGGCTGGCGCGAATGGTTCTAACCTTTACATTGCTGGCGCCAGGAGGAAACAGAGCCCAAATAGCTGCATCCTTCGTCGCGCGCTCAAGGGCAAAAAAGGCCGCTACATATGGCGACCATGTGAAATCTAACAATCTAGTCGGTGCTCCATGATGCTGCATCAGAGCCAGCCATTGTAGAGAATCATTCTCATCGGGAATATGATCTAGTAGAAGGTGCGCTTTTCGACGAAATATCCTCAAAATCCTCTGTTCCTGCTGAGGCCAATATTTCTTATGCACGTTGAAGCTCGTGAGATAGCGGGATAGGGTGCTGAAGAGAGGCCAACTTGCATCAGCGTGGCCGCGAAACGCCCAGCTACGGTGCTGCGGCCCTGCGACGATCTCCTGAAAATTCTTCCAGGACTCTATCCGTATCTCTTGGAGTGGCGTGCGAAAGCAGGAGTAGGTCGTCGTAAGGTTCTTGGGTCTATCTTGAATCATCATTGATTATCCCTTCTAATCGGATTTGGTGGAAGCTGGTGCTCCAGATTAGGCCTTTGCGCTAATGGTACAGCTTTGACACTTGGTATCCTCGCCCTGACCTCACGATAGCGTTCGGCCAGGGCCGACGTCGCCCAGCCGAAGGGCATCTTCTGTCTGCCTCTAGCCACGAGGAGGGCAGGCCGACGGCACCCGCGCCGCCACGGAGAAGCACGATCAGCATCGCCAGAACCGCGGCGAGAACGGTTCGCATTCGCCAACTCCCGAAAGAGGTCGACGACACCATCGGCAGGCCGCACCGGCAGGCGATCGCGACGGTCAGCTCGCGCCGGCCTCGTCCAGAAGAGCCTTGGCGGCCATCTTGCCGAGACTGTTGGAGGCGAACGGGCTGTCGCCGGTCAGCAGCTTTCGGTCGCGACAGGTCTGGCCATTGATGTCGCTGTTGACGATCTCGATCCCGAGATCGCGCAGCCGCTCGCCGAGGAACCAGGGCATCGGCCCGGGCATGTAGCCGAGCTCCGGTGTCTTCGCGTCGAGGGCGTCGGGGAAGACGCAGATCCGGTAGCCCTTGTAGATATAGTTCTCCTTCGCCTCGCCGATCCCGGCCGCCAGCAGGGCCGCCGGGCCGTGACAGAGCGAGACGACGTACTTGCCCTTGTCCATCGCCCACTTCAGCGCGGCCTTGACGTCGAGACTGTGCGGAATGCCGATCAGGGCGCCGTGACCGCCGGGAACGAACACCGCGATGTAGTCCGATTCATCGCCGAGACCGCTCGCGATCACATCCGACAGCTTCAGGGGTGACTTCAGCTTGGGGAGGTACTTGCGGTAGATGTTCTGGACCTCCTCGTCCTCCTTGGGGAGCGCCCACAGCTCGAGCTTGACGGGATTGCCCGACAGGGTGGCGATGTCGAGCTCGAAGCCGGCCTTGTCGATATGGTACATCGGCAGCAGCGTCTCGACGGGATGGTTGCCCGTCGAGAACATCGTGCCGTTCGCCATGAGCAGGTAGCGCTCGTCCGCGGCGATCATCAGGACCTTCCACCGGCTGCCGCGATAGGGATTCGGATAGTCGGCGCCGCTGAGATCGGATTTGGGCAAGGTAAACTGCGCCAGCGAGTAGGGCGACGGAAAGAACGCGTTCTCCTCCGCCGGATCCGGAGTCGGACGCCTGTCCTCCGATTTCTCGCCGCTCATCGTTTCCTCCCCTGACGGTCCCTCGGCAGGGCAGCCATCCTAGGCGATGGGGGACCGTGCGCAACCCGACTGGCGGCTGAAAAAGCGGGCGGCCTTTTGCCGCCCGAGACCGGCCAATCGGTTGCCCAAGGGCGCTCAGCCGCCCTTGTTGGCGGTGAGGCTGTCCATCACCTGATCGATGCCGAAGCTGGCGGCCTTCTGCCTGGGCGGGAAGTCGCGGAAGCTCTCCAGCCACTGCGCCACGAACGCCTGCGCCGGGACCAGCGCGAACGCGCGCTCGAAGCGCCAGGTCCGGTAGCCGATGGCCTCCTCGTCGGCGCGCTCGAACGGGTCGCCGCGCAGCGTGAACAGCTTCGGCAGGCGCAGCTGGACGAAGGGCTCCTGCCAGACCTCGAAGCCGTGTGCCCGCTGCTCCAAGAAGTGTATCTTCCATTGCCCGTAGCGCAGCGCCGCGAGGTCGCCGCCATCGGTCCAGTAGAGGAACTCCCGGCGGGGAGCGCTGTCCGCCTCGCCCTTGAGGTAGGGCAGCAGGTTGTAGCCGTCGAGATGGACCTTGTAGCTCTGGCCCCCCACCGAATGGCCGCGCAGCAGCTCCTCCTTGATGTCGCTGTCGCCGGCCGCGGCCAAGAGCGTCGGCAGCATGTCCTCGTGCGCGAACACGTCGTTGTAGACCGTGCCCGGCTGGATCACGCCCGGCCACCTGATCAGGGTCGGGACCCGGTAGCCGCCTTCCCACTGGGTGTTCTTCTCGCCCCGGAACGGTGTCGTGCCGCCGTCGGGCCAGCTCATCGTCTCGGCACCATTGTCGGTCGAGTACATCACGATCGTGTTGTCGGCGATGCCGAGCTGGTCGAGCTTGTCGAGGATCTGCCCGACCATGCCGTCATGCTCGACCATGCCATCTGGATAGACCCCAACGCCGGTCACGCCCTGGGATTCCGGCTTGAGGTGCGTCCACACATGCATCCGGGTGGAGTTCCACCACAGGAAGAACGGCTTGCCCGAGGCGTTCGCCCGGTCGATGAAGTCGAGAGCGCCGGCGGTGACCTCCTCGTCGACGGTCTCCATCCGCTTCCTGGTCAAAGGCCCCGTGTCCTCGACCGTCTGCGTGCCGTCCGCGTTGGCCTTGGCCTTGATCACGCCGCGCGGGCCGAACCGCTCCTTGAACTGCGGGTCCTTCGGATAGTCCGGGTTCTCCGGCTCCTCCTCGGCGTTGAGATGGTAGAGATTGCCCAAGAACTCGTCGAAGCCGTGGGCGGTCGGCATATGCTCGTCGCGGTCGCCCAGATGGTTCTTGCCGTACTGGGCCGTAAGGTAGCCGCGGGCCTTGAGGAGATCCGCAATCGTCGGGTCCTCCTTCTTGAGCCCGAGCTCGGCTCCCGGTAGCCCCACCTTGGTCAGGCCCGTCCGTACCGGCGACTGGCCGGTGACGAAGGCCGCGCGGCCGGCGGTGCAGCTCTGCTGGCCGTACCAGTCGGTGAACAAGGCACCTTCGCGGGCGATGCGGTCGATGTTGCGGGTCCGGTAGCCCATCACGCCGAGATTGTAGGCGCTGATGTTGTACCAGCCGATATCGTCGCCCCAGAGCACCACGATGTTCGGCGGCCGCTGCTCCTGGGCATGCAGTGGGGCGAGGCCGATGAGCGCCGTGAGCATGGCGCCGATCAACGCCATCATTCGCATGTCGGACTCCCTGTATCTCGACTGTGGTTTGCCATCGACCAAAGGCGTCGCGACCTTCGTGCGAAGGGCGACCAGCTCATTATTGCGCCGTTGCGTCCAAGGCGCTTACCTATTCGTGACAAAGGGAGGCAGATGGCGAGGTCGACGCCGACCACCACCACCGAGGTCCGTGGCATGGGGCCGCTGCCGCGGCTGGTCGTGGAGGGCGCAGGTGAGCGGAAGCTGATCGGTCTTCTGCGACAGGCGGCGCTGCCGGTGGCCGTACTCGACAATCCGCGGCTGCGGATCCCGCTCGTCGACATGGTCACCCTGTTCGCCTTGTCGGCCAGGGCGCTCGGCGACGGCGGCCTGGGTCTGCGGGTGGGCGCCCAGATGACCGCGCTCGATTATGGCGCCTTCGCCCGCTACTCGCTGGCGGCGCCGACCCTGGGCCGCGCGATCGCGCGGATGGTGCGGAGCATTGCCTATTATCAGGAGGACGGGTGCATCCTCGTCGAGCGGGTCGGGCCGATGGTGCGGCTCGGATACCGGACGGCGGTGCATGCGGCGTCGTTCAGCCGTCACCACGCGGACCATGTGCTCCAGCCGCTGATCGATTTCGTCCGCAACTATCTCGGGCGGGCTTGGCGGCCGGCCGCGATTGAGGTGCCCTATCCTTGCGACAGCCATCGCCATGCCCTGGACCGCTATTTCGGGGCTTCGATCCGCTGGTCACAGCCGTGCGTGGCGCTCCTGCTGCCGCGCGGCGCCCTGGCGGCAACCCATGCTCGGCCCGCAATACTTGCCCTATCGCCGGGCGAGCTGCGCGATCTCGTGCGGCGCCGACGGCGACCGCAGATGCAGGATCTGGTCGCCGAGATCGTGGCGCTGCGCCTGCATGACGGGCTCACCGACCTGGACGGCGTGGCGGCCAAGCTCGGGATGCACCGTCGCGGCCTGCAGCGGACCCTGGCGGGCGAGGGGGTCACCTACCGTCAGGTCCTGGAAGGCGTCGTGCGTGATCTCGCCGAGCATGAGCTGGTCACCAGCGACCGCCCGATCGCCGATCTCGCTCTCGCCCTCGGCTTCAGCGAGCCCCAACACTTCACGCGCGCCTTCCGCCGCTGGACCGGCGTCCCGCCCAGCGTCCTGCGGACCCGGTTCGCGGCCGGAGGCGGCGCGCGGGGCTTGACGAGGGCGCTCGCGGTCGATCAGGTCGGCCCGCCTGCGATCGAGGCCGCCGGCGCCATCCCCTGATTCGGGCAGGTCCAGCCACGATGAATTTCGGCACCATCCGCGACAGCCATCTGACCGTCGATCTCGCCGGCTCGGTCGGGCCGGTCGGGTCCGGGCTGCTGGTCGTCGGCGTGCTCGCCGCCGGGCTGGTCGGCGTCGTCGCGCTGGGGCTCCTCATCCGAGCGGTCGTCGCGAGCCGCTCGAGATAGGACCGGTCAGCGCCCGGATCGGCCCGGCGTGCTTCGCCGCTCGCCCGATCGCGCCGGCCGCGTGAGCCAGGCGCCGCTCCAGAAATCCAGCGTGTGCCGCATCATCTCGCGCCACAGCGCGGCCTGCTGGCGTTGCATCTCGGCCATCGCGTAGCCGCGCGCCGCGCCGGCAGCACTGTTGAATGCGCTGAGCCACATGCTCAGGAATGGGTTGGTCATCCGCCAAAGCCTTCTGCCAGAGATCGCCGCCGCACGCTCACGCCGGCTTCCGGGCACGAAACACGCCGTCCACCGTGTAGATCACGAGCGCCATCCAGATCATCATGAACGCCACGAGTCGCCATAGGTTCAAGGGCTCACCGAACCACAGCACGCCCTCCAGGAACAGCATGGAGGGGGCGATGTATTGCAGCACGCCGATCGTGCTGAGCCGTAGGCGCTTGGCGCCCATGCCGAACAGCAGCAGCGGACCCACGGTCACGAAGCCCGACAGCGCCAGCAGAACGATCGTCCATGGCTCGCCTTCGAGCGTCTGCAGCGAGCCGGCCAACGCCAGCCACAGCGTGATGCCGACGCCGACCGGAATCAGCAGCGCGCATTCGAGGAACAGTGCCGTGTTCGGGTCGACCGGCAGCCGCTTCTTGGCGAGGCCGTACAAACCGAACGAGATCGCCAGGAACAGCGCCATCTTGGGGACGATGCCGAGCATCACGATCAGCAGCACCACGGCTGCGCCGGCGAGGGCCACCGCGGCGAGCTGCGCCCGGCTGAGGCGCTCTTTGAGGAAGGCGACGCCCAGGGCGACGTTGACGAGCGGGCAGAGGAAATAGCCCAGGCTGGCGTCCAGCACATTGCCGCTGGTTACCGCAACGACGTAGACGAGCCAGTTGGTGGCGATCAGCAGCGTGGTCGCCGAGAGGCCCCAGCGCAACTTCCGGTCGCTGAGCGTGGCCATCACCTCGGGCCAGGCCCTGCGCAGGTGGATCAATGGCGCGAGCACGAGGGTCGACCAGAAGATCCGGTGCGCCACGATCTCCAGGGGCGGCACATGGCCGAGCGCCTTGAAGTAGAACGGATAGACGCCCCACAGCGTGAAGGCGCTCGCTGCCATCAAGAGGCCGGCGCGCGAGTCCTGCGGCTCAGCCACGGGGCAGCAGCCGCTCGGCCTGGGCCAGGTCGTCGGGGCGGTTGGCGTTGAAGAACGGGTCAACCGGCGTCGTCGCGAACTGGACGGTGGCCAGCGGGTAGCGGGCGGTCCACAGGTCGATCTTGCGCAGCCCCTCGCGAAGGAGCGTGTCGCGCAGCTCCTCGCGCAGCGCCACCGGCCACAGCCCGAACACCGGGTGGGTCCGCCCGCCACTCGCCGCGCAGGCGAGACGGGCGCCCTGGGCCGTGGCGGCGTCGAGCAGCCTCGTCGCCAGGTCGTCGGGAAAGAACGGCGTGTCGGTCGCGATGCTCAGCACCCAGGAGTCGGCCGGGCGATGCCGTGCCGCCCAGTCGAGCCCGGCCAGGATGCCGGCCAGGGGACCGGCGAAGTCGGGCACCGAATCGGCGATCACCGGCAGGCCATAGTCGCGAACCGCTCCGGGTCGCCATTGGCGTTGAGGACGAGTGCCGCCACCTGCGGCCGCGCGCGCTCGATCACGTGCGCGAGCAGCGGGCGGCCGCCGAGCGGGCGCAGGCACTTGTCGCCGCCGCCCATGCGGCGGGCCTGGCCGCCGGCGAGGAGGAGGCCCGTGATCCCGGTCAGTCCTGCTCTCCCGCACCCTTGCGGGCGAAGCGGCGCTCCTCCTCCGGCACGTGGCGGGGATCGGCGTCGAAGACGATCCGCTCGGCACCGGACAGCGCCAGGAAGCGCCGGCCGCGCGCCCGGCCGATCAGGGTCAGCCCGGCCTTGCGCGCGAGCTCGACCCCCCAGGCGGTGAAGCCGGAGCGCGAGACCAGGATCGGGATGCCCATCTGCACGGTCTTGATCACCATCTCCGAGGTCAGCCGGCCCGTGGTGTAGAAGCTGCAGCCTTCGGGCTCCAGGCCGTGACGGAACATGTAGCCCGCGATCTTGTCGACCGCGTTGTGACGGCCGACGTCCTCCAGATAGACCAGCACCCGGTCCTCCTCGCACAGCGCGCAGCCATGGATGGCGCCGGCTTTGAGGTAGAGGGAGGGGATCGTGTTGATCTGTCGCATCAAAGCGTATAGCCAAGAGGTTCGGATCACAGCCTTTTCGGGTAGCTGAACCTGGTCGAACCTCTCCATCAGATCGCCGAACGCGGTGCCCTGGGCGCAGCCCGAGGTCCGCACCTTCTTCTGCAGCTTGGCCTCGAAATCGGTCGGCCGCTCGGTGCGCACGACGACGACCTCGAGCTCCTCGTCATGCTCGATCGCGGTCACCATGTCGTCGGGCCGCAGCATGTTCTGGTTCAAGAGGTAGCCCAGCGCCAGATAGTCGGGATGGTCGCCGATCGTCATCATGGTGACGATCTCCTGCCCGTTCAGGAACAGGGTCAGCGGCCGCTCGTGCACGATCGCCGCCTCGACCGCGCGGCCGGCCTCGTCGGTCCCGCTGACGAGCTGGGTCAGGCGGGGGTCGTCCGGGTCAGGGAGCAGCAGGGACTGGCGCACGACCGCCCATTTCCTTCGCGCTGTGTCGCGGGGCTGACGTAGGCTGTCGACACCCGTGCGCAAGGTGCCACGGCCCAGGAGCAGGAACCGGACCGTCTTGCCCGCCAAGGTCCGCCGGCCCATACCACCGCCGCCGCGGCGCAGCCTCGCCCGGAGGCTGCTCGGCCGCCTGCCGGCGCTGCTCCTGGTGGCGCTCGCGGCCTGGGTCGTGCTGTTCGTGGCCATGTCGCCGACGCTGCCGGACACGGCCGAGCTGTTCGCCGACAGCGCCGAGGCCAGGGTCACCGTGCTCGCGTCCGACGGCGTGCCGATCGCGGTGCGGGGTGGGCGCGGCAGCTTCGTGCCGCTGTCGGAGATCTCGCCCTGGCTGGTCGACGCCGTGGTCGCGACCGAGGACCGGCGCTTCTTCGACCATGTCGGGATCGACCCGGTCGGCCTGGGACGCGCGATGCTCGACAATCTGCGCGCCGGTGCGGTCGTCGCCGGCGGCAGCACCATCACCCAGCAGCTCGCCAAGAACCTCTATCTGACCCCGGAACGCTCGCTCACCCGCAAGCTGCAGGAGCTGACCCTCGCTTTGTGGCTCGAGGTGCGGCTGAGCAAGAAGGAGATCCTCACCCTCTATCTGAACCGGGCCTATCTCGGTGCGGGCGCCTACGGTGCCGAGGCGGCGTCGCGGCGCTATTTCGGCAAGGCGGCCGCCGATCTCACCCTGGCCGAGGCGGCCATGCTGGCGGGCCTGCTCAAAGCACCCTCGGCCCTGGCGCCGACCGACAATCTCGCCGGCGCGCGCCAGCGTGCCGCCGTCGTGCTGGGGCGCATGCAGGCCGAGGGCTTCATCACCCCGGCCCAGGCGCAGGCGGCGCGGGCCAAGCCGGCCAAGCTCGCACCCGAGACCGAGCCGGTCGGCGCCTGGTTCGTCGACTGGGTACTCGACGGCCTCACCGATCATCTCGGCAAGCCCGAGCGCGACCTGACCGTGCGCACCACGCTCGACCGCCGCGTCCAGCGCGCGGCGGAAGCGGCGGTCGAGCGCACGCTGGCCGAAGCGGCGGCCAAGAACCGGGTCGGCGAGGCCGCGGTGGTGATGCTCGACACCAATGGTGCCGTGCGCGCGATGGTCGGCGGGCGCGACCACGCCGAGGGTCCGTTCAATCGCGCCGTGGCCGCGCGCCGGCAGCCCGGCTCGGCGTTCAAGCCGTTCGTCTATGTCACGGCGCTCGAGGCGGGCTGGCGGCCCGGCAACACCATCGACGACCGCCCGGTCCAGCTCGCCGGCTGGCGGCCGGAGAACATGGACCGGCGCTACCGAGGCCAGATCACGCTGACCGAGGCGTTCGCCGACTCGGTCAACACTGCCGCGGTCCGGCTGGCGCAGACCGTCGGCCCGGCGCGCGTCGCCGCCAAGGCGCGCGAGATGGGCGTGGTCTCGGCCGTGCAGCCTGTGCCCTCGATCGCGCTGGGCACCTCCGAGGTCGGCCTGCTCGAGCTGACCGCCGCCTATCTGCCGTTCGCCACGGGTGGTATCCGGCGGCCGGTCTACGGCGTCACCAGCGTCGAGGACGACCGCGGCGAGGTGCTCTACCGGCACATGCCGACCGAGGTCCGGGTCGTGGCGCCGGAGGCCGCGGCGGGCATGCAGCAGCTCATGGCGGCCGTGGTCGCCGACGGCACCGGCCGCGCCGCCCGCCTGCCCGACCGCGTCGCCGCCGGCAAGACCGGCACCAGCCAGGACGGCCGCGATGCCTGGTTCGTCGGCTATGCTGGCAGCTGGGTCGCCGGCGTCTGGCTCGGCAACGACGACAACCGCCCGATGAAGGGCGTCGGTGGTGGCGGCCTGCCGGCCCGGATCTGGCACGACGCCATGCTCGCCACCCCCAAGCCCAAAGGCCCGCCGCCGGCCCCGGCGAAGAAGCCGGAGAATGGGCTGGAGTGGCTGATCGACTTGGTCACCGGCACCGTGGGTGGCGCCACGAACTAGCCGCGCTGCTGCCCGTAGCTCTCGGAAGGCCAATCCGACGCAGGCGAACGAACCTGCAACGCGGTATGTTCGCGCCGACCCGAGTTGGGGGCACGTTAGGGAGGGGCGACATGGCCGGGAAGCCGGATCACGGGCGCACGGCGGGCAGCGGCGGCGAGATGGCACCCGACGCGGCGCTGGGATTGTGGCTGTCCTGGCTGAAGGACCATTCGATGGGCCAGGCAGGGATGGGCGACGCTGCCTCGGCCTGGAGCTTGCCGGGGAATGCAGGCATGCCGGGCAATCCGGCGGCGGCTGTCGAGCAACTGCGGGAGCTCCTCGACCGAGACCCTTTGCTGGGCTCGATCGATCGGGCCTGGAATGCCAATCCGCTCAAGGAGGTGATCCCGGTCGACTGGGCGGAGGTGATGCGTGCGTTGCGGACCGTCTGGCTGCGCCGCATGGCCGACCCGGCCCGCGCGCTGCCGGCCATGGCCGAGCTGAGTGGACAGATGGTGAGGTCGGCCGTCGAGGCCTGGAATGACGCCGCGGTCCGCTGGTGGGGCCTGGGCGGCAGCGGCGCGAAGCCCGGGCGCAGCGCACCGGACAAGCGGTTCGAGGCGCCGGAATGGCACACCAACCCGGTTTATCGGACGCTGAAGGACCTCTACCTGCTCGCCTCCGACTTCCTGCTGGAAGAGAGCGACGCCGAGGATCTGGACCCCGCCCAGCGCGACCGGCTGCGCTTCCACCTGCAGCAGTTCATCAACGCGACCAGCCCGACGCTGCTGCTTCTGTCCAACCCGGCGGCCCTGCGCCGGGCGATGGAGACGGGCGGTGCCAGCGTCGCCGACGGGGTGCGCAACCTGATGCGTGACCTCGAGCAGGGCCGGCTGACCATGGTCGACCCGGACGCCTTCGCGCCAGGGCGCAACCTTGCGGTCACGCCGGGGAAGGTCGTGTTCCGCAACCGCCTGATCGAGCTGATCCAGTACGCGCCGCAGACCGAGACGGTCCAAGAGGTGCCGCTGCTGTTCATCCCGCCCTGGATCAACAAGTTCTACATTCTCGACATGCAACCGAAGAACAGCTTCGTGCGCTGGCTGGTCGAGCAGGGCTTCACCGTATTCATGATCAGCTGGAAGAACCCCGACGCCTCGATGGAGCACATCACCTTCGAGGACTACATGCAGGACGGCCCGCTCGCGGCCGCCGCGGCGATCGAGGAGATCACCGGCAGCAAGACGGTCAATGCCGTCGGCTACTGCATCGGCGGCACGCTGCTGGCGGTGACGCTGGCGTGGCTCGCCGCGAACGGCCGCAAGGAGCCCTTCGGGTCCGCTACATTCATGGTCTCGATGCAGGACTTCGAGACGGTCGGCGAGACCTCGCTGTTCATGGGCGAGTCCTCGATCGACTTCATCGAGCAGCAGATGCTCGAGCGCGGCTATCTCGACAGTCGGGAGATGTCCGCGATGTTTAATCTCCTGCGCTCGAACGATCTGATCTGGGCCAACGTGGTCAACAACTATCTCCTGGGCAATCCGCCGCCGGCCTTCGACCTCCTCTACTGGAACAGCGACGGTACCCGTATGGCGCGTGCCGCGCATAGCTGGTACCTGCGCAACACCTATGTCGAGAACAACCTGATCAAGCCCGGCAAGGTCAAGGTGCTGGGCGTGCCGATCGACCTCGGCCGGATCGAGCAGGACATCTACGCCGTGGGCGCGGAGGTCGACCACATCGTGCCCTGGTATGCGGCGTGGCGGATCACGCAGCTCGCTGGTGGCCGGGTGCGCTTCGTCCGCGCATCCAGCGGGCACATCGCCGGCATCATCAATCACCCCGGGCCGAAGAAGGGCGCATACTGGATCAACGAGGAGCCTGCCACCTCGCCCGAGGCGTGGCTCGACGCCGCGGCCAAGCGCGAAGGCAGTTGGTGGATCGACTGGGTCGCATGGCTCGCCGCGCGGTCGGGCGAGAAGGTGAAGCCGCCCAGAACGGGCAGCAGGAAGCACCCGCCGCTCGGCGATGCGCCGGGAACCTACGTGCTGGAGAAGTAGTCGACGGCATCAGCCGCATGTCGCGGGGCGTCGCGCGACCGTTCAGGGCACCAGCACGGCGGCGCCCTGCAGACGCCCCTCGCGCAGATCGGCCAGGGCCTCGTTGGCACGGGCGAGCGGGTAGGGCGTGACCTCGGTGCGGATCGGCGTCCTGCCCGCCAGCGCCAGGAAGTCGACCGCGTCCTGCCGGGTCAGGTTGGCGACCGAGCGGACCACGCGCTCCTCCCACAGCAGGCGGTAGGGGAAGCTCGGGATGTCGCTCATGTGGATGCCGCCCGAGACCACGACGCCGCCCTTGCGCACGGCGGCCAGGGCCAGCGGCACGAGCCCGCCCACGGGCGCGAAGATCAGGGCGGCATCCAGCTCGGCCGGCGGCGTCGCGTCCGCATCGCCCGCCCAGAGGGCACCCATGCTTCGAGCGAAGTCCTGCGCCGCGCGGTCGCCCGGGCGGGTGAAGGCATAGAGCTCGCGACCCTCGTGGCGCGCCACCTGCGCGACGATGTGCGCCGCGGCGCCGAAGCCCCAGATGCCGAGACGGCGCGGATCGCCGGCCATGCGCAGGGTGCGAAAGCCGATCAGGCCGGCACACAGCAGCGGCGCCGCCTTCAGGTCGCCATAGCCTGCGGGCAGCGGGAAGCAGTAGGCGGCGTCGGCCACGGTCAGCTCGGCATAGCCACCGTCCTGCGTGTAGCCGGTGAAGCCCGGCGCGTCGCACAGGTTCTCGCGGCCGTCGCGGCAGTAGGGGCAGACCCCGCAGGTGTGGCCGAGCCAGGGGATGCCGACGCGCGTGCCGGGCGCGAACGGGGCCGGCCCCGGGCCGCAGGCCAGCACCTCGCCGACGATCTCGTGGCCGGGGATCAGCGGCAGCTTGGGATGCGGCAGCTCGCCGTCGACCACGTGCAGGTCGGTCCGGCACACTGCGCAGGCGCGCACGCGGACCAGGACCTGGCCGGCGCCGGGCACGGGATCGGGCAGGGTGGCCGGGCGGAGCGGACGGCCCGGAGCGTCGAGGACCATGGCGAGCATGGCAGCAGCATAGCGCATCGGTGCCGGACGCGCTTGCCGCCCCGGCGCCGCACGGGCATCACCGCCGCATGGCCAAGGCGCTGATGATCCAGGGCACCTGCTCGAACGCCGGCAAGTCGCTGCTCGTGGCGGGCTTGTGCCGCGCCTACACGCGGCGGGGGCTGCGCGTGCGGCCGTTCAAGCCGCAGAACATGAGCAACAACGCGGCCGTGACTGCCGACGGCGGCGAGATCGGCCGCGCCCAGGCGCTGCAGGCGCGCGCCTGCGGGATCGAGCCGCTGACCGACATGAATCCGGTGCTGCTCAAGCCGCAGAGCGAGACCGGGGCGCAGGTGGTGGTGCAGGGCAGGGTGCACGGGAGCTGCGGCGCGCGCGACTACCACGCGCTCAAGCCCACCCTGATGCCGGCGGTGCTGGCGAGCTTCGCCCGCCTCGGCAGGGACGCCGACCTCCTCTTGGTCGAGGGTGCGGGCAGCCCGGCCGAGGTGAACCTGCGCGCGGGCGACATCGCCAACATGGGCTTCGCGCGCGCGGCCGGCGTGCCGGTCGTGCTGGCCGGCGACATCGAGCGCGGCGGGGTGATCGCGCAGCTGGTCGGCACGGTGATGCTGCTCGAGCCGGAGGAGCGCGCTTTGCTCGCGGGCTACCTCGTCAACAAGTTCCGCGGCGACCCGGCCCTGTTCGACAGCGCCCACCCGATCATCGCCGCGCATACCGGCCTGCCGTCGCTCGGTGTCGTCACTTGGCTGGATCGCGCGCGCGACCTGCCCAAGGAGGACATCCTCGGTATCGCCGAGCTCGCTGCCGGCGGCCGGCGGCAGGGTGCCGCGATCAGGGTCGCGGTGCCGCATCTGCCCCGGCTCGCCAATTTCGACGATCTCGACCCGCTCGCGGCCGAGCCCGAGGTCGACCTGCGCATCCTGGAGCCGGGCGAGGCCCTGCCCGGCGACACCGATCTCGTCGTGCTTCCCGGCAGCAAGGGCACCCTGGGCGATCTCGCCGCCCTGCGCGCCGCGGGCTGGGACATCGACATCCTGGCGCATGTCCGCCGCGGCGGCCGGGTGCTGGGCCTGTGCGGCGGCTATCAGATGCTCGGCCGCAAGATCGCCGACCCGCACGGGCTGGAAGGCCCGCCCGGCGAGGCCCGTGGCTTGGGTCTGCTCGAGCTCGACACGGTGCTGGAGCCGGCCAAGGTGCTGGCCCGGCGCGAGCGCCGCTGCGCGCTCTCCGGCGAGCCTGCCCGCGGCTACGAGATCCACATGGGCCGCACCACCGGCCCCGGGCTCGCGCGTCCCCTCCTGCGCGGCGGCGACGGCGACGACGGTGCGATCAGCGCCGACGACCGGGTGATGGGCTGCTATCTGCACGGGCTGCTGGCTGCCGACGGTTACCGTGCTGCGCTCCTCAGCCGAATTCGGTCCCGCGCGACTGCGTTGGTGGCCTACGAGGCGTCGGTCGATGCTGCCCTGGACGCGCTTGCCGCGCATCTCGAGCGCTGCCTGGACCTGGCCCGCCTGCTGCCCCTCGCGCGCGAGCCGGCCGAGTGACGCCAGAACTATTGGACTGGTGCACCGGGCAGGATAAACATAACGAACATGTGTCGCCATTTGCACTACGATAGAGCCGCCTGAAGCCGCAGCCATCCACCCCTTTCCGCCTTCGGCTACCGCTTTCGCTACTGCCTATGCGAAACCAAGATGCGCGGCGCGAACTGGAGGGCAAGGCCAAGACGTTGCTCGATCAGCCAACGGCCCGCAGCAATAATGCAGGAGACGATTTCCGTGTTCCCTGCTTTGCGTCTCGTACCACCACGACAGGCGGCGACAAAGCACCGATCAGCGCGCCAGAAGCTCCTGCGCGAGCCGGCCCAAATGGCGCACGCCGTCTTCGATGTGGTCGTTCCAGCCATGCCCGGCGCTCAGACGCAGGCAGTTGCGAAAGCGTCGGCTGGCAGAGAAGACGTCGCCGGGCGCGAAGCAGATGTTGTGCTTGAGGGCCTCGTCGAAGAGCGTGCGGGAATCGAAGCGTTTCGGCAATTCGAGCCAGAGCACGAAGCCGCCGGTCGGCCGGCTCATTTTCGTCTCGGGCGGAAAGCTCGCCTCGACCGCACGCGCCATGTGGGCGAGATTCTCCTGAAACAGCCGGCGGACGCTCCGCAGATGGGCGTCATAGGCGCCGCTGGCCAGGAACTCGGCAAGCGCGACCTGGGGCAGAACCGCGCCGCAGAGGCTGAAAGCGAGCTTGCGTTCGATCACCTGTCGCGTGCGGCTGCCGGCCGCGATCCAGCCAACACGGTAGCCGGGCGCCAGACTCTTCGAAAAGGAACTGCAATAGATCGTGTCGGCGTCGCCATCCAACGCGACGAACGGCTTCGGCCGCTCGCGCCCGAAATAGAGGTCGCCGTAGACATCATCTTCGATGAGCGGCACGCCGTACTGCCTTAGCACCGCAAGCAGCGCCCTCTTGTCCGCTACGGCCATCACCGAACCAAGCGGATTGTTGAAGCAGGACGACAGCGCGCAGGCCGCCACCCGCTCCGTCGCCAACAGATGCGCCAATGCCTCGATGTCGATGCCACGAGCAGGATCGACCGGCAGCTCGAACGCCTTCAGGCCGAGCATTTCGAGCGTGTGCAGCAGCCCCATATAGGTCGGCGACTCCACCGCGATCGTGTCGCCAGGCTTGGCGACCGCCATGAGCGCAAGCGTCAGCGCCTCGGTGCAGCCACTGGTCAACACCACGTCGTCGGGTGACAGCATGTGACCGACGCGCATCGCCCGCTTGGCGATCTCGCCGCGCAGGCTCAGTTCTCCCTGCGGTGGTCCATAGACATTGTATCGCGCGCCGTGCCGACGCGCTGCGCGCGCAAGCGCGAGATCGAGGCGCTTGGATTCCAGCAATTCGCTGTCGGGCACGGCGCAGCCGAACGGCATAAACGCACGGTTCGATGAATGCTCGAGCAAGGCCGCGACGGCGCCACTGATCGAGACGGTCGAGGCCTTCGCGCGACGACGCGAGGTCGACGGCAGCGCGAAGGCGCTGTGCCGCCCCGCCGCGACGTAGAAACCCGATTGCGGTCGCGCGACAAGGACGCCGCGATCCTCCAGCGTCCGATAGGTCTGCAATGCGGTCGATATGCTGACGCCGTGCTGCTCGCTCAGCGCCCGCACCGAGGGAACACGGACGCCCGGCGCGAGCGTGCCATTGTCGACCATGCCGGTGATAAGGTCGGCCAGTTGCTCGTATCTGTATGACGTGGAGGTATCCATGGAATCTCGCGGATGAGGTTCGAACACCATAACTCCACCGGCCCGTTTCTCCAATAAACTGTTATGGTATAATATGCGAGTGACTGTGCCTGTTATGGTCAAGGCACAAGCCGTATGATGGGCGCATGAACGCGCTCCGTAACGACTCCACCGAACCGAGAACATCCGGCCTTGGGGAAGAAGCCCCCGCTGAATGGCGCGGGCGCTTTCCCTATAACGACATCATCACGCTGCTGGACGTGAACCGCCCGCACAACCTGGCGGAGAGCACTTCGCAGGACCTGACGGTCGGCGAAGTCCTCGATCTTGCCGGGTCCGGCAGCATCCGAGATCTGAAGCTCGGCTATGGCAAATCCACCGGCGCGCTCGACCTGCGCGAAGCCATCGCCAGCGCCTGCCAAGTTCCAGCCGAGCATATCATCACGACGCAAGGCACGGCGCTCGGCATCTTCCTCCTTACGTTTGAACTCTGCCGCGCCGGTGATGAAGCAGTCCTTGTGACACCCTGTTTTCCGCCAAGCCGCGACAGCCTTGCCGGCGCGGGCGCCACGATCCACGAAGTCGCCTTGTCGTTTTCGGACGGCTATCGCCTTGATCTCGACCGGATCGCAGCGTGTCTGTCGTCCAAGACCAAATTGGTCAGCATCGCATCGCCGCAGAATCCGAGCGGTGTGCAGACTCCTCGCGCCACCATCGAAGCCCTGCTGGCGCTGATGGCAAAGCGTTCGCCGCAAGCCTTGCTGTTCGTCGACGAGACCTACCGGGAAGCGACCTATGGCGACTCGCCGGCGGTCGAAAGCTTCGCGGGGTTCGATCCGCGCATCGTCATCGGCGCTTCCATTTCGAAGGCGCTCGGCGCGCCCGGCCTGCGCACGGGATGGCTCACGGTAGCGGACGCCGATCTTCGCTCGCGCCTGACCATCGCTAGAATGAACATCGTGATCTCGGGTTCGATATTGGACGAGACGCTGGCGGCCGCGCTGCTCCGTCACCGGGAACAGGTGCTCGCGCCGAGACGCCGGTTGCTGGCGGGCGCCATCGCGGAGCTGGCGAGTTGGTGCGAGACCGAGCGCGATCGCATCGACTGGGTGCGGCCCGATGCCGGCGCATTGTGCTGCCTGCGCCTTCGCGCCGATGCGTTCGACGATGCCGCGGTCGAGCGCTTCTGGCGGCTGCTGCCTCGCCATGACCTGCAACTCGCCTGCGGAACCTGGTTCGGCGAAAGCGAGCGCGTGTTCCGGCTGGGGTTCGGCTATCTGCCGCCGGAGCGCCTCGGCCCGGCTCTGGTCGCACTTTCGTCAGCCCTCGACGCCGCCACAGCGTGACCGCGGTCCAAAGTATTCAACACTCGGTAGCGAGTAAAGCGATGACAGTCAGAATTGCCTATATCGAGGAACCGCCCTTCTACTGGACCGGCGACGATGGTCGTGCGACCGGCGCTGACATCGAACTGGCAGAAGCCGTGCTGCGCGCGATCGGCATATCCCCCATCGAGTATCACCTGACGTCGTTCGCGGAACTCCTGCCCGGTGTGCAGGAAGGCCGCTGGGATATGAATGTGCCGATCTTCGTGACGGTGGAACGCGCGCAGCAAGTTGCCTTCAGCGTGCCGGTCTGGTCGATCGGCGACGGGTTCCTTGTCCGGTCAGGCAATCCGAAGGCGTTGACGAGCTATGCGGCCGTGGCGGCGCGCAGCGACGCGCGGCTGGGACTCATTCCGGGCCAGGTGCAGGTTGCGGCCGCGAAGGCGGCGGGCGTGAGCGACGATCAGATCCTATTGTTCAAGGATCAACCGGAGGCCGTGGCCGCGATGATGGCAGGCAAGGTCGATGCCTTTGCCGCCACAGCAATCGGCAACCGCGCCACCGCCAGAACCAATCCTGCGGTGGAAGCGGTGGACGTCGATGGGGGCAAATCGGAAGCCGGGCTGATCGGCGCGTTCTCGTTCAGCAAGAGCAATCCCGATCTGCTGCACGCGGTGAACATGCAGCTCCGCCATTATCTCGGCACCCCGGATCATCGTGCGGGCATGGCCAGATACGGATTCACGGCGGCTGAGATCGACGGCGTGATCTCGCCAACGGCCCCGGAAGCGTAGTCGCCCATAGCCCGGGCCAGCCGCCCTGCGGTGGAGGTTATCTCGCACAGAACCCAGTCTCGAAGGAGACGATTATGACGATCAAGCTGCACAACCCGACCAGTATTGCCCTGCCATTCTCCTGTTATAGCCATGGCGCTTCGGCGCCGGCGAACGCACGCTGGCTCCATGTTTCCGGTCAGGTCGGCGTCACGCCTGACGGCATCGTTCCGGCCGATCCAGAGAAGCAGATCGAACTGGCCTGGGACAATCTCCTGACGGTGCTGGCCGATGCGGGGATGGGCGTGGCCGATCTGGTCAAGGTCGACGGCTTCATCACGCGGCCGGATCTTGTGCCCCTATATCGCCAGGAACGCGAGCGCCGCTTTGCCGGCCATGCAGCTGCGACAACGATGGTCATCGTCGCGGGCTTGGCGGAGCCGAACCTCCTGGTGGAGATTCAGGCGGTCGCTGCTCGCTAGGGATGGTCGTGTATGATGCTGCTGCTCTTTTAGAGCGATAGGGCGGCTCCTTCGCGTTTTCGATGCTTGTGCCGATCACTGGCGCCTGGATTTCCGCCGGTCAGTTCTCGGGATCGCGGCCCTCTACCCCATCTCGAACCCGCGCAAATCGTCTGGGTGCCATGCCCAATCGCTTGCGGGGCGTTCGGGGTCAGGACTCATTTCGATCTGGGGGCGTTCGGGGTCAGCGACTGTCTTGGTCTGTCAAGCCGAGTGCTCTGGTTGCCATGGCGTGCCGTCCCTGAGCATGGCGTTGAGGATGACCAGGAGCTTGCGCATGGCGGCGGTCAGCGCGAGCTTCTTGGCTTTGCCGGCGGCGA
>JBGAKU010000386.1:0-3713 GCA_044224255.1 Geminicoccaceae bacterium | reverse complement strand
AATACGGCGATGGCGATCCTCGTGGGCTGCAGCGCTGCGGCGATTTCGTTTCGTCTGCTGCCACCCTTGTCACCGGCGTTCCGGACCCGCCGGCTCCTTGCGCTGACCTTGCGCGATCTGCGCTGCCTCGCGCGCGATCCGATCCGCCAAACGGTCGAGGATTGGGAAGACCATGTTCGCGCGCGGCTCGTGGTGATGCCGGACGAGGCCGAGCCGCTGCAGCGCGCGCAGCTTCTGGCGACGCTACCGGTAGGTCGGGAGATCATCCAGCTGCGCCGCGTCGGCGCCCAACTAGGGCTAGGTCCGGACCTCGACGCCGCGCTCGAGGCCCTGGCGTCCGGCAACAGCGGAACTGCAATCGCACGCCTTGCCTACCTCGACCACTTCCTCGCCAAGTGCCCAGAGGCCGCACTTGGAACCCAAGTTGCTCTCCGGGCACGCAGCAGTATTCTCGTCATGTCGGAAGCGCTTGCCCACCACGCCTCCTATTTCGATGCCGGAGCACCCCGGTGAGTTTCGTCGAAATCGACCTGGTCGGTGTCTATGTCTCGCCGATCTCCGTGATGATGGTCGCGGCCTGGATCGTCACGATCGTACTGCGCCGGATGGCGATCCGCTTCGGCCTGCTTCGCTATGTCTGGCATCCGGCGCTGTTCGTGTTTGCCATCTATATGATCGTGCTCTCCTCGATCGTGCTCCTGGCCGCGCATGGAGGCTTCGATGGCCGCAACTGAGGTGGAATTGCGGCGCGGGAGCGCGGCAGGCGATCCCGCCATTGCCCCCGTTCCCGAGCCGACGCCCCCCAGCACGCCCGAGCCGCCCCGCTTTCCGATCCTTCCGGTTCTGGTCACCCTCGGGGCGGTAGGGCTCGCCGCATTGCTAGGTTGGGCGATGTGGGACGCCTATTTGGGTGCTCCCTGGACGCGCGACGGCTCGGTGCGCGCTTATGTCGTCACGATGGCGCCAGAGGTCGAAGGGCGCATCGTCGAGCTCCCGGTGCTCGACAACCAGCTCGTGCGCAAGGGCGATCTGTTGGTGGTGATCGACCCGACCAACTACCGGATCGCCGTCAGCCTCGCCGAGGCGGCGGTGCAGCAGGCGCAGGCCGACGCGCAGAACACGGCGAGCGAGGCAACTCGCCGGGAGCACATAGCCACGGGCGCGGTCTCGGTGGAGGAACGGCAGAGCTATGCGGCATCGGCCGTGGCTGCCCAAGCCAGATACCAGCAGGCCCAGGCCAACCTGGAGCAGGCACGGGTGAATCTCGAGCGCACCGAGATCCACTCCCCGGTGAATGGCTGGGTCACCAACCTTGTGATACGCCTCGGTGACTACGCCGATGTCGGAGAAAGGGTGATCTCCGTGGTCGATGCCGATTCCTTCTGGGTCGACGGGTATTTTCGCGAGACCCAGCTTCACGCGATCCGCGAAGGCGACCCGGCCAGGATCAAGCTGATGGGCTACAGCGACCTCGTGCGCGGCCATGTCGGCAGCATCTCGCGCGGCATCAACATGACCAACGCGATGCCGGACCAGCAAGGCCTCGCCACGGTCAATCCGACCTACACCTGGGTACGCCTCGCCCAGCGCGTCCCGGTGCGCATCGAAATCGACCAGGTACCCGATGGCGTGACACTCGTCGCCGGGATGACCGCCACCGTCCAGATCGACCCCCGATCCCCGTCAGCGAAGTGAGCGCCCGAACGGCCGCACGGCGGCTGTTGCCACGGCTGCGCGACCTCGAGGATCGCAACCTCTACGCCTTCCAAGCCGCACCGGACCTCCTGGCGGGCCTGACCGGCGGCACGGTGGACAGCGATCACGTGCCTGCACGTCGGAATCAGCAGCGCCTCGATCGCGTCCATCTGCGTCGGTGTCAGATCGCGGGTCAGCCCGAACCGCGACGTGGCGCACAGCACCCGCCATGGCGGGGGCGACCAGGCGCTCGACCATGCTCGGGCCGGGAATGACGATTGTCAAAGCTGATCGAAATCTCCGCAAAACTGATGGACGAAACTTCCTCACCTGACTGTGGGATCAGGCAGTCATGGCGAGTTCAACCGGTGGTTGCTTTGATGGTCGCCCCCTGCGTCGAGGGGTCGTGAGGACGGGATTGCTCGGCCTGACCCGGGTGCTGCCTTGGATGAGATCGACGTGGCGCCGCAGGCGGTAACTCGCTCCCTCGATGTGCACGACGACGGCATGGTGCAGCAGCCTGTCCAGCAGGGCGGCGACGGTCATGGCGGGGTCATGAAAGACGCTGTCCGGGGCCGAGAAGGGCTGATTGGCGGTGATCAGCAGGCTGCGCCGCTCATAGCGCCCGGCGATCAGCTCGAAGAGCATGCTGGTCTCGGTCTGGTCTTTGCGGGCGCAGCTGAGGTTGTCGAAGATCAAGAGGTCGAGCTTGTCGAGCTTGGCCAGAGTGGCGGGAAGCGCGAGCTCGCGGCGGGCGACCTGCAGCCGCTGGACGAGGTCGACCGTTCGGCTGAACAGGACGCGGTAGCCGTTGTCGACCAGGGCAAGGCCGAGGGCCGAGGCGATGTGCGACTTGCCGACCCCAGGCGGGCCGAAGACCAGGATGTTGGCACCCTTCTCAAGC
The DNA here is from genome assembly GCA_044224255.1 of Geminicoccaceae bacterium. Classification (GTDB taxonomy): domain Bacteria; phylum Pseudomonadota; class Alphaproteobacteria; order Geminicoccales; family Geminicoccaceae; genus Benzoatithermus. Next base: position 1,114 of record JBGAKU010000386.1, on the reverse strand, counting down.
CCCAGGAATCCCCGGCGGCGAGCGCCAGGATGTGCGCCTCGCGATGGCGGCCTCAACCCGGGCTCGCTTCGTGTATCCGGACATCTTCTGCCAGCCCATCCGGCCGTGTGCGGCGATGAGCTGGAGATGACGGTCGCGCGTGTCGGCGCCGTCTCGGCCGTGGTGCTCGACACCCCGTCGGAGCGCGGTGGCACGATGACTGCCGCGTCGGGATGCCGTGCGGCGACCTCGCCATAGACATCGTCCCGATCGAACGCGCCGTCGGCGGTGAAGGAGGCAACCGGGCCCACGAATCCGGTCGAGCAAGGGGCCGGCCTGGGCGCCGTCGTCCACCTCGCGGCCGATCAGTGCCGAGGCCACGATCCGGCCCGTGGCGGCATCCACGCCGAGGTGGAGCTTGCGCCAGGAATGGCGCTTGCGCGTGCCGTGCTTCTCGGCCCGCCACTCGCCAGCACCGCAGAGCTTGAGATGCCGTAATGGGGCTGCATCTGCGGCCGAGCGTTTTCGGTCTGCTGGCTGCCCTCACAGTGATGGTGTGAGCGGGGTCCGAACGGATCGGCCCTAGTACTACAGCTGGGCTTCATGTCGAGTACGTCGTTGCCAGTGGCAGCGTCGTGCGCGCTGCTGATGGCGGCGGCGCCAAAGAGACCAGGCGAGGGCGGCGGCGTGGTCGGGCGAGCGAGGCCAGACGAGGTGCCAGAGCAGGCGGCGCAGCTCGGGGACGGTGAGCGGCAGGAGCGCGGCGGCCAGGTCCGGCCTGGGCTCCTCCCCCGACCACGGTCTTGCGCAAGACGGCGAGATAGGCGTGCGCCAGCATCGCCAGGGTGACGTGGCGGTGCCAGCCGGTCCATCGGCCGCAGCAGGCGGCCGATCCATCACCGCAGGTGCGACGGTCAGGAGACCGTCGCGGGGACCGCACCTCGTACTGGTCGAGCCCGACCTCGCCCTTGGCGGCCTCGAAGCAGGCCTCGATCGTCCAGCGGGTGCCGGCGATCTGGACGAGATCGGCCAGCGCCGTGCCGTGGGCGGCGTGGGTGAGATAGAAGGCGAGCTTGCCGGGCTCGGCGAGGCTGCGCCGGATCAGCAGGCCCTTCTCCCAGCCAGGCGCCGCGTC
>JBGAKU010000039.1:0-29147 GCA_044224255.1 Geminicoccaceae bacterium | reverse complement strand
CGACGCCGCCCAAGGGCGGCCGCGCACCGTCATGTCCACCATCCAACCCAGATGCCACCGGATCGGAGAGTACCCGCCAACCAGACCGAGACGAACCAATGCCCCCGCCAAAACTCGCCGCGGTGAGAAATCCGGGCTAGTCCTGCTCGTCCAACGTCAGGGCCACCCGGAAGCCGATCTCGTTCTCGCGGTGGGTGTCGTCCATGCCGTTGCGGCTGGTGCAGCGGGCGCGGCGGTCGCGGTCGTCCCAGGAGCCACCCTTGACCACATGCTCCTGCGCGTCCGATCCCGTCGTCCGCGCCGAGGCATCCTCGGGCCGGCCGGAATGCCCGTCGTTCCAGACATCCTCGACCCATTCCCAGACATTGCCGCTCATGTCGTAGAGGCCCCACGCATTGGGCGGGTAGCTGCCTACCTCGCGTGTCCCCGGCTGGGCGCGACCATAGTTGGCCAGCGCCGGCGAGATCTCCTCGCCGAACGGGTAGGCGGTGGTCGTGCCGGCGTGGCAGGCATATTCCCACTCGGCCTCGGTCGGCAGGCGGTAGGGCTTGCCGGTGCTCTGTCGCAGCCACGCCGCGAATGCTTGCGCATCGTGCCAGTCGACATCGATCACCGGCCGGAAGCCCCGACCGAAGCCGGCATCGTCCGGCTGCCGCTGCGGGCAGCCGCCGGCCCGGACGCAGACCTCCCACTGGTCGAACGTGACCTCGGTCCGCCCGATCGCGAACGGCTTCGGCACGCTGACCTCCACGCGTGGTCGCTCGTCGGACTGCGACTCGCGGTCGAACCAGGACGAGCCCATGGTGAAGCTGCCGGCCGGCACCCGGACGAGCTGCGGGCACTCCAGGCAGTCGCGGAACGGTGGCGATGCGGTTTGGTCGCCGTTCGGGACAGGCGGGCGGTCCGGGTTGGCCCGCCATTGCACCAGGGACGGCAGCAGCGCGGCCAGGGCACCCGCGGCCACCAGGACGATCGCGGCGACGGCCACCCAACGCCACCCCCGGCGGCCTCCGCGGCTCGTCACGACCGGCTCCGGCTCGGGCTCGGCGCGGTCGGGTACGGGCCGACCGGTGCGCAGGGCATCGATGGCCAGCTCCAGATCGGTGAGGCCTGGATGCGCGCCGCCGTCCCAGCCGGTGAGGTCGACCGCGTGGATCGAGCGGTAGCCCAGCGGCGGCTCTGCGACCCCGGCCAGCACCGGCACCAGCACGCCGCGCTCGAGCCCCTCCTGCGCCTCGTCGCGGACCCAGCCCGACGGGGTCGAGGCGGGCGACCAGATCACCACCACCGCCTTCGCCTGATCCAGCTCGGCCGAGATCAGCTGCGCGAAGTCCTTGCCGGGCAGGACCTCCCGGTCCCACCACACGGTGCGCCCGCCGGCCTCGAGCGCGTGCGCGAGCCGGGCCGCGAACGGCCGGTCCTCGCGCGCGTAGCTGATGAACACGTCGGCCATACGTCTCGCGTATACAAGCCAGCTGACCGCGTCCAGCCCACCACCCAAGACTGCTGGACCAAGGACACTTTCGACCCTTGCGCAGCGCGCTCCGCGTGAACTACGATCCAACTACCCCCAAAAGAGAGAGTAGGGGCTACCATGGATCGACAGTAAGAGACATGACAAAGCTCTGCCACGGCGGTTCCGCTGAACCAAGCACATGTATGACACTTGGCGTTGCTTCGGCTCGTCTCTTGCGGCTCGACATAGTCTAGGTGCTGCAGTGTTCCACTCGGTCTCAGCAGCGAACCGGAAGGATTAAATCATGACCACAATTGAAGCAGCATACGATTTCTTTCTCAGCTATGCCCGAGATGACGATAGCGGCTACATGAGAAAATTCTTCTCGGAACTAAATGAAGCCGTTCGAGCCAGGCGTGGAAAAAGGGGAAATGAGTCCTGTGGTTTCTTCGACCAGTCGCGCATCGAGCTTGGCGCGGACTGGGGTGAGTCAATTTCATCAGCCCTCCAGACTAGCCGAACTCTGATTTGTGCCTACTCGCCAACATATTTTCGCAGCGAGTATTGTGGCAAGGAGGTATCAGTCTTTCTTGAAAGAGTAAAGTTACATATAAAGCTGCAAGCCGCAGAAGCCAAAGAAGCAACTCTACCAGTCATAAAGCCGATCCTATGGGAAGAAAGAAAATACATATCTGCCCCATCTTCAATGCAACACATTCAATACTCAATTGGACCGATTGATGCACCGCAAAATGTTATAGGTATTCGTCAACTTCGACACATAGGCAAACATAGAGATCGCTATCGTGGTTTCATAGAGACTTTGGCGGGTGACATCGTTAGTTCCGCCGACCGGTATCCACTCCCGCCACTTCCCTATCGCCCATCATTGCAAAGCACTACTGCATCATTTGGTGGAAGCGATGACTCTATCTCCTTAGGCAACAGCTTACAGAATACCGAGCGCTCAGGGCCAAAGTATGTTGATTTCTACTTCGTTGCGGCTAGTCCTTCAGAGCTCAACCACGGTAACGTGCTGAAGCTGGAAGCTTACTTGGAGGAGGGCGGCCCAGATTGGAAACCTTACTTTCCGGCATGCACGCAGCCGATAGGTGCCCTCGCTCAGAACGTCGCGGGTGAAAATGGGCTCAGTTTTCTTAGCTCGCCAATGGCATTTACCGAACGACTTACGGACGCTGTACGTGTTGCGGAGCAGAAGGGTAGAATTGTATTAATCTTTCTTGACCCTTGGTCGCTATCTATAAGTAAATATGCAGATGCGATACTTGATCTTGATCGACAGAATTATTTTAATTGCTGCATATTGGTTCCTTGCTATAATGCTGGTGCTGAGTCAAATGAATATCAGATCAATGTTGGAAATAAATTATCCAGCTATCTGCCTCATCGAACTGCATTCCCAAACACACTATACTTCCGAAGTCTGATAACCTCGGAAGAGCAACTAAAGGCTGTGATCCGGGAAGTATTGGGGCGCCTTCGCTGCCACCTGCTTGAGCGGGCGCCTGTGATTCGGCAGGTGCCGACCGGACCCGCTCAACCTATGATTCATGGTCCGGTCTAAGCTGTTGGGATTTACAAGATGGCACTTGGCAAAGTAATCTCGTTCTACTCTTATAAAGGCGGGTCTGGACGCTCAATGGCTCTCGCGAACGTGGCCTGGGCACTCGCTTGTGCCGGAAATCGCGTCGCCGCAATAGATTGGGACTTGGAGGCTCCAGGTCTACATAAGTACTTTGCTCCATTTCTGTTAGACAGGACGCTTAGGGCTTCAGATGGTCTAATGGATGCGATCGTTGAATATGCCTCTGAGGCCGTGTCCTTCGAGGAGATGACGCCAGAGGTGTTGGGAGCGCTTCATCCGGAGAGTGAGCAGCGTCAATCCGATTGGTATAGACGCCTAAGCGATTTATCGCGATACGCAATTGCGCTTGAGTGGGAGTTTCCGAACGGTGGCTCCCTGGATCTGATTCCATCCGGCCGGCAGGGTCCGGCGTACGCTACACGCGTAAATTCTTTTAGCTGGCAGAATTTCTACGATCGCCTTGGTGGGTGGAACTTCATAGAAAGTGTGAAGAGCCAACTCCTTCATGATGGATACGACTACGTGCTGATAGACAGTCGTACCGGGGTTAGCGATACCTCCGGAATCTGTACCGTTCAGCTTCCAGATATCGTGATTGTCTGTTTTACCTTAAATAATCAAAGTATCGATGGGGCGGCGGCTGTTGCTGAGTCTATTCAGGCCGAGTTGATTGCGAGGGGCAGGGGTGATGTGACGATCTTTGCCGTGCCTACGAGAGTTGATCAATCCGAGAAAAATCGACTCGAACGCAAACGCGAGGTGGCAGCGCGGGCATTTGATGCTGTACTTCCGAAGCACGTTCGATTGCAGGCGATGTCGTATTGGTATGAGGTGGAGGTTCCCTATGTTCCATTCTATGCGTACGATGAAATCTTGGCGATATTTAAAGATAATGTTTCGGATCCGAAGTCTACGCTCTCCGCATATGTTCGAATTATCTCGTGGATAACTGGCCAGAGGATTCCGTTATCTGCGCTCCAAATATCTGAGAGTGCTCGACGCCAAGTGCTGTCGGAACTCGGAGGAATCGAGGAGGAGACCGCGCTAGCGGTTCAAGTTACAAGAGATAGTGTACCTGAATTTGAAGTACCCGCGTTCAATATGGCGCTTGAGTTGCTCGCGGGCGAAGAAAGAAAAGGTATCGACGCACTGTCAACCTCGGCAGAAAATCTGTCGCAGATTTCTCCGGAGCTGAAGTCGGTTATATGGTCGTCTTCCGTTAGACAAATGATCGATATGTTCCATAGATATGATCGAGAGTCAGTCCACCAACAGGTTCAGTTACTGCGAGAGTCAACGAGTGCCAACATTTGTCTAATGAGTGCAGGCGTACTGAGCGGCCTTGCACTACTCGGGTCAAATTTTAACTCGAGGTTGGTATATCTTATCAGCGGGAATCTGGGAGATCGCATCGGGGGGATTGTTGGTCTTTCGCTTGGTGCGGCTATACTTGCCCTCGGAGCGATGTCCGCCATGTTTACGTTTCGTATGCGTGGGGGCGACCGTTTGCGGCGATGGCTGACGACGCGGGGTATGGCTGAAGTTGCGAGGCTGCAGATCTTCCGCGCCATTGCGAGTGGTACGGCTGCATCTGGGCCATCGGCCGCTGGTTGTGGGCTTGCCATCGTTTGCCGGCACCTGCTTGACGATCAGCGTGACTGGTTGGTTGCGAGGGCGGCACGGCACCGATTTTCACTGGATGTAACTAATCGTTGGAATGGCGTCGCCGTTGCATTCATGCTCGTGGGCGGTAGTGGGGCGCTCGTCGGTGGCTTTTCGCCAGAGTACGGCTGGCTCGCCCTTTCGGGTGTTGTTGGTGCGGCGATTGCGGCATACGGCCTGAATCGGGAAGCGCTCAGGCGAGATGAAGCTAACGCAGACCGATATGAGAAGGCCGCCGCGGCACTGGACGAGATCGCCAAACGCATCGATGCAGTTGCAGAGCGAATATCGGTTGGTCAGACGTCCTCAATTGTGGTGTTTGTAGATTGCATGGCAAAGCTTCTACGATCCGAGCATGTTCAATGGCTGGATGGCACTCAGCAGGCGGAATCTGTGCTTGCTGAACTCGATGAACAGCTGAGTGAACTCGGAGAGAAGCAGTTGCGTGTTGTCTCGGCGCGTGGACCGCTGCTGGTGGTTGGGTAGAGACGATGTGGGGTGACACGGCGCCATATGCCCACTTCGCTCTGGGGTACTGTGCGCTTTGAGGATGGATGAAGCGCGTCGCGTTACGGCTTCCCGGCACTGTCCCGAACTCCAGTAGGGCCGCGAGCGGCCGGTCGTCGCGTGCGTAGCTGATGAACACGTCGGCCATGGCGGTGGCTTACGTCCTGCCGATTGTGAGGTCCATCACCGCCTCGACCCATCCCCGTGGTAGAAGGCTGGCGACGGCGCAGGTGGGGAGGCGGGCGATGGCAGCGGAGCAGACCCAGAAGGCGGGCGTGTTCGCCCGCGCCGCCGCAAGTCTGGCAGCCGAGCCGGGCACCGGCATGCGGGCCTTGCCCCGAGCGGCGGAGCTGGTCCGCCCGGTCGCTCCCGGGCTGGCCGACATCATGGCCTCGTCCGCGGTCCGCTCCTACGCTGACGCCTACCCGCGCTACTCGGAGGAGGCGGCCCGCCAGCAGTCGCTGCTGATGCGGGAGGCGACGTTGGCCAATCTCTGCCTGCTCGGTGCCGGCGTGCTCAGCGGCCTCGTGCTCGTCGGGCCCAATGCGACGGCGCTGCTCGGTGACGTACTCACCCGGCGCGTGACCTTGATCCTCGGTGTGGCCACGCTGGCGCTGGGCGCGTTGGCGGCGATATTCAGCTACCGGGCCCGCGAGAGTGATCGTCTGCGCCGCTGGTACACGACCCGCAGCCAGGCCGAGCTGGCGCGGCTCGCCACCTTCCGCGCGCTGGTGGCGTCCAGCGCTGCGGCTGGCGCCGATACGGCCGCCGCGGCGCTGGCGTTGGTCTGGCGCCATCTGTTCGAGGACCAGCGGCAGTGGATGGTCTCCCGCGCCGCGCGGCATCGGCTGTCCTCGGAGCGCACCAATCTCTGGGGTGGCATCGCGAGCGCGCTGGCCTTCGTCGGCGGCAGCGGTGCGGTGATTGCGAGCTTCGAGCCCGGGCAGAGCTGGATCACCGTGGCCGGCGTGATCGGCGCCGCGATCGCTGCCTATGCCCTCGGCCGTGAGGGCCTCCGCCGCGACCGTGCCAATGCCGACCGCTACGAGAAGTCCGCTGTGGCGCTCGACCAGCTCGCGGGCCGCCTCGACGAGGTCGTGGCCAACACCGAGGCGGGGCGTACCGACGCCATGCGCGCCTTCGTCGACGAGATCACGGCCCAGCTCGAGACCGAGCACAAGCAGTGGCTCGACGGTGCCACCCAGGCGGAGGCGGCGCTGGCTCGTCTCGACGCCCGCCTGCAGGCGCTGCGCGAGCCTCCGCCCAAGGGTGCCCCGACCCTGGTTGTCGCCCAGCCCGAGCGCGAACCGCAGCGGCCGTGAAGGCACTCGCTCAATCATGGCAGTTGTGGGCGGTCCTTTCGGCCGGCTTCGCCGCGCTCACCGCCATCTTCGCCAAGCTCGGGGTGGCGAACGTCCATCCCGACCTCGCCACCTTCATCCGTACGCTGGTGATCGTGGCCCTGCTCGCGGTCATCCTGATCACGACCGGCCAGTGGCAGCCCCCGGGCTCGATCGCCGGCCGCACCTGGCTGTTCCTTACCCTGTCGGGCCTCGCCACCGGCGGCTCCTGGCTCTGCTACTTCCGCGCCCTGCAACTTGGCGACGCGGCCCGTGTGGCCCCGGTCGACAAGCTGAGCGTGGTCCTGGTGGCCTTGTTCGGCGTGCTGTTCCTGGGCGAGAGCCTTTCGTTCCTGAACTGGCTGGGCGTGCTGCTGATCGGCGCGGGTGCCGTGCTGGTCGCGCTTCGGGTCTGATCAGCCGAGCCCGAACAGCGTCTTGGTCTCGAGGATCACCACCTTGGCGCCGCGCGCCTGCGCCTTCTCGACCATGTGCTCGGTGCCGCCCGGCCCGTCGCCCTTCTTGCCGTCCCAGAGCGCGATGAGCGTGACCTTGTCCCGCCCAAGCGCCAGAGCGTTGTGCAGCATCCAAAGATTGTTGCGCTGCCAGATGTCGTAGTTGGCCTTGCCCTGGAGCCAGCCGGGCAGATCCTCGGAGTCGGCCAGCTGCCGCTTGGGGAGACGCTCGCAGACCGCGCGGAACCGGTCCACCCATTGAGGACCACCGGGTGCTACCGACGCCGCGATGAAGTCGGCGGGCGGCAGCGCGAGATAGAGGTCGCTGGCGATGCCCAGCTCGCCGCAGACTTCCTGGAACAGCAGGTCGCCGCCGCTGGCGCCGCCCGCGATCGCCCGCGACACCCCGCCCGGCATCCCCAGCTCGGTCTGGATGGCCGCCCGGATCGCGTCGCGCGCGGTCCCTTCCTGCTGCGGTGGGAAGCGCGGCTCCTTGCGGTCGGGCGAGTCGATCATGTGGCCGGTGAACAGGATCACGCGCGGCCGCGGGCCGGACGGCGCGGGCGGAACGGCAGGGGGAAATACGGCCAGCGCCGCCTCGACATTGGCGGAGCGCACCCCGATGTCGCGGTACATCTCCAGCTGCTGGCGGCCGGAGGCTACCGCGAAGTCCGGGGCGCCGGCGAGCGCCCTGCGATAGCCGTTGGCGACAGCCGGCGGCCGCGCGGAGGTCAAAAGGCGCAGATCGGCCTCGCTCAAATCGGTCCACACATCGACACGATTGGCTCGCTCCAGTTTTGCCCGTGCCGACGCCAGCGACAGCTCCACGCCGGTTGCGAGCTTGGCCATCGCCGATTTTCGCGCCTCGAGCTCTCTCGCCATGGTCGCGTCGTCATCGAACCGCTCGCCCCAGACCTCCGGCATTGCGTCGGCGAGCTCGGCCTCGGCCGCACGCAGCGCCAGTGCGTTCAGGCCCGAGTAGAAGTGATTCCGATCCTCGCCGAAGCCCTGCTCATAGGCATCCGCGGATTTGTCGAGCCAGGCCGAGCGCAAGGCTGCAGCGCGTCGGCCGTCGCCGGCTGCGGACCAGTCACCCTGCCAGCGCGCCTTGGCATTGCGGCCGCCGAGGGCCAGCAATTCGGCGCGCTCGCGCCCGCCGGCCTCCGCGGCGGTGAGCGCCCGCTCGACCGCGAGATCCGATGCGACCAGGTCGCCGAGCTTCTGATAGATCGTTGCGAGCAGGGTGTTCGCTTCGAGGTCGTTGTCGCCGTCGAGGTCGCGCACCGCCTCCCAGGTGATGCGGGCACCATCGTGCGCCCCCATGTCGAACTGCGCCCGGCCGACCGCGCGCAGGCCGACGGTCTCCCATTCGAAGCCGCGCGCCTCCTCGGCCAGAAGCTCGAGGTCCCCCGGTCGCCTCTCGCGCTTGGCCGCCTCCACCGCCTCGCCGAAGCCTTGCGGCACCGGCACCAGCACCGAGGCCGGCTGGGCTTTCAGCTGCGGCAGCAGGAGATAGATCGGGCTGTCCTTGCGCTCCTCGGCCAGGGTCTGGCGCAGCCCGTTGACCAGCGCGGCCAGGGTGTCGCCCGGGCGGTCGCGCTCATACTCCAGATAACGGTCGGTCGACAGGTCGAAGACCGTGTCGTCGGCCCGGCAGCGGATCATGTAGGTCCGCCAGGGGCGCAGCGCGTGGCGGATGCCGAGCTCGTAGAACACGTTGGCATTGTGGACCGAGATGTCGGCGATCACGAGGTCGGACGCGATCAGCATCCGGAACATGTCCTCGCGGATGTTGCCGGCCGCCGCGATCTCGAGCGTGGTGCGCCCGTCGATCTCGAGCGCCGTCAGCGCCGGGCCGATCAGGTCGCGCTCGACCGCGTTGAAATCGACCGGCTGGCCCTGCTTGTCGTTCTTGGTGCCGAACGGGCGAACAATGAACGCGCGCATGCTGTCCTCCCCGGACCTCGCTCTGGCGAGGATAGCAGAGTGAGCCGCCGTCGCCCACGCGCCGGTGCTGTTGGTCCGGAATAGGGGCCACCCGGCCGGTGAGGCCGATAGCGACCATTCCTGGGCTCGCGGCGATCACATCGCTCCGTTGACCGCGCCCGGCCCGCAACCCATGCTCGGAGCCGTCCGTCAAGGAGCCCCGCCATGCAGATGCCCGAGCCCGACGCCGAGGTGCTGGCCAAGCGCGAGCGCGTGATCGCGGCGCTGCGCGGGATCGTGCCCGGCGAGGGGGTGATCGCGACCGAGGCTGAGCTGCGCGCCTACGAGTGCGACGGGCTGATGGCCTATCGGGCGCTGCCGATGGCCGTGGTCCTGCCGACCTCGACCGGGCAGGTCGCGGCGATCCTGCGCTTCTGCGATGCCGAGAAGGTCAAGGTGGTGCCGCGCGGTGCCGGAACCGGGCTGTCGGGCGGGGCCTTGCCGCTCACCGACGGCATCGTGCTCGGAATGGGCAAGTTCAACCAGATTCTCGACATCGACTATGAGAACCGCACCGTCACCGCCCAGCCGGGCGTGACCAATCTCGGCATCACCCGGGCGGTCGAGCACAAGGGCTTCTACTACGCCCCCGACCCCTCCTCGCAGATCGCCTGCACGATCGGCGGCAACATCGCCGAGAACTCCGGCGGGGTGCACTGCCTGAAATACGGCCTCACCACCAACAACGTGCTCGGGCTGGAGCTGGTCCTGCCCAACGGCGACGTGGTCCGGCTGGGCGGCAAGCATCTCGATGCGGACGGCTACGACCTGCTGGGCCTGATGACCGGCTCGGAGGGGCTTCTGGGCGTGGTCACCGAGGTCACCGTGCGCATCCTGCAAAAGCCCGAGACCGCGCGCGCGGTGCTGATCGGCTTCCCTACCGTCGACCAGGGTGGGGACTGCGTCGCCTCGATCATCGCCGCCGGCATCATCCCGGGCGGGCTCGAGATGATGGACCACCCGGCGATCAACGCCGCGGAGGATTTCTGCGGCGCCGGCTATCCGCGCGACGCCCAGTCCCTGATCATCTGCGAGCTGGACGGCCCGGCCGCCGAGGTCGACCATCTGATCGGCGTGGTCGGCTCCATCGCCCGGCAGCATGGCTGCACCTACAGCAAGGTATCGGAGAGCGAGGCCGAGCGGCTCGCCTTCTGGGCCGGGCGCAAGAACGCGTTCCCCGCCGCCGGCCGCCTCTCGCCCGACTATCTGTGCATGGACGGCACGATCCCGCGCAAGAAGCTGTCCTACGTGCTCGACCGCATGCAGGAGATGTCCGCTCGTCACGGTTTGCGCGTCGCCAACGTCTTCCACGCCGGCGACGGCAACCTGCACCCGCTCATCCTCTACGACGCGAACGTCCCGGGTGAGCTCGAGGCCGCCGAGGCGTTCGGCGCCGACATCCTCAGGCTCTGCGTCGAGGTCGGCGGCGTGCTCACGGGCGAGCACGGCGTCGGCGTCGAGAAGCGCGATCTGATGGAGACCATGTTCGACGAGGACGACCTCGCCCAGCAGCAGCGCGTCAAATGCGCCTTCGACCCGACCCAGATCCTGAATCCCGGCAAGGTCTTCCCCAAGCTGCACCGCTGCGCGGAGCTGGGAAGGATGCATGTGCATAGGGGCGAGCTGAAGTTCCCCGACCTGCCGCGGTTTTAGGCGACGGGTCTGTGTTGCCGCGCATCGGCCAGTTGGCTACCTTGCCGTATTGCGAGACTGTTCCGAGTTCGACGCATGGCCGGCCAGATATTGGGTGATGAATCGGCTTTCTCCGACCTTCGTGCGCGGACGATCGCCGTTCTGCGGTCGATCGAGCCCGAGCTACGCCGGCGCGGAGTAGTCGGGCTAAGGCTCTTCGGCTCCTCGGCTCGCGGCGAGGCGACGCTGGCCAGTGATGTCGACCTTTTGTTGACCCCGGCGCCAGGCAGACGGTTCTCTCTGCTCGACATGAGCAGCGTTCGTCTGTTCGTATCGGAGCATTTGGGGCGAGAGGCATCAGTGATGATCGACGAGGACGCTTCGCCGGAGTTCACTGCCCGGATCACGGCGGATCTCGTCACGATTTACTGATGGCTCGGGTTCCTGCCAAGGACCGACTCCGGCATATCCTTGCCGAGATCGAGCTCGTGCGCTCGTTCGTGGCAGGGAGAAGCCTCGATGACCATCGTCGCGATCGTATGCTTCGCCGCGCCGTCGAGCGCTCGCTGGAAATCATCTCCGAGGCGTCGCGCCATATCCCGACCGACCTGCAGGCGGCGCATCCGGAAATTCCATGGCGCAGCGTGGCGGACATCGGCAACGTTCTGCGGCACGGCTACGATCAGATCGCAGATCATCGCATCTGGGCCGTCGTCGAGCAGGAGCTGGAGCCGCTGGAGAAGGCGGTCCGCGCGATGCTCGAGGATGCATCGCGATAGGAGTCGGCCGTGTCGACCGACGTTGACGACCTCGCCCAGCGGCACAGGGTCAAATGCGCCTAGGCAATATACTTCACGCTGCGATGCCGGGCTCGCCGAAGATGATCTCCTCGCGCCGCAAATAGTCGGCGGCGAGGTGCGGATGGGCTGCGCGGATCTCGGCCGCGCTCATCCTGTCGGCCAGCGACCTGAATCGGCGGTCCGCGGTGACGACCGTGGTTCGCCGGGTCAGCGCCAACTCCAGATAGCAGCAGTCATGGGCCGGGTGGCGCAGCTCCACGGCCCCGACCAGCTCGCGCAGAACTGATCTCAGCACCTCTGGCGCTTGGTGCTGGCGCGGACAAAGTCTCAACTTCAGCAACAGGCCCGAGGTGACGGCATGGAGCGCAGGCTCGCGGTGATCCTGGCCGGGGATGTGGTCGGCTACAGCCGCCTCATGGCCGAGGACGAGGCGGGCACCTACGACCGGCTGCGCGCCGGGGTGACCGAGGTCGTCCTGCCCACCGTCGAGGGTCACGGCGGGCGAGTGTTCAAGACCACGGGCGACGGCTTTCTGGCCGTCTTCGCCAGCGCCGGCGAGGCGCTGAGCGCCGCCGCGGCGATCCAGGACGGCTTCGCCAGCCGGCCCCTCGACCTGCGTCTCGGGGTCAATCTGGGCGACGTGATCCAGGAGGATGGCGACCTGTTCGGCGACGGGGTCAACGTCGCCTCGCGGCTCGAGAGCATGGCGGAGCCCGGCACGATCTATGCCAGCGCCGCCGTCGTGCGCGGGGCGGGCAGCCGCGCCGATCTGCGCTTCGTCCGGCTGGGCCGGCGCCGGGGCAAGAACCTGCCCGAGCCGATGGAGGTCTTTCTGGTGGAGCGGGCGGGTGCCCGCCGCGCATGGCCGCTGCGCAATCTGACCAAGGTCGCCGCGGCCGTTCCGCTCTTCGCCGTCCTAGGGCTGGGCTGGCACTATGCCGAGCCGCTGCGCGCCGCGCTGGTCCCCATGCTGCCGCACACGGTGGCCGCGGTGGCGGGGGTCGTCGACAGCCGCCCGGCCGTCGCGGTCCTGCCGTTCGACAATCTGGGCGGCGATGCGAGTCAGGACTGGTTCAGCGATGGCCTGACCGAGGACATCATCACCGAGCTGGCCCGCAACCCCGATCTCCTGGTGATCGCCCGCAACTCGACCTTCGCCTTCAAGGATCAGCCGACCGACATCCGCGAGGTCGGCCGCCGTCTTGGCGCGCGCTACGTCGTCGAGGGCAGCAGCCGCCGGGCCGGCGACCAGCTCCGGATCGTGGCCCAGCTGATCGACGCCGAGAGCGGGGCGCATCTCTGGTCGCGCAGCTACGATCGGGGCGTCGAGGACGTCTTCGCGGTCCAGACCGACGTCACCCGGCAGATCGTCGCCTCGCTCGTGTCGTACGTGCGCGAGACCGAATCGGCCCAGCTCGCCGAGCGGCCGACCGAATCGCTGCGCGCCTACGAGCTGGTGCTGCAGGGGCGCGAGCGATTCCAGGAGAAGACGCGCGACCTTGCAGCCGCGGGGCAGGCGCGCGCCATGTTCGAGCGCGCGGTCGAGCTGGATCCCGCCTATGCCGCGGCGCGCGCCAATCTCGGCATGACCTACATCATGGCGGCGGTGAACAGAGAGGGCGAGGGCGTGGTGCGCCCGGAGCTCGAACGGGGCCTGGCGGAGGTCCGCGAGGCGGTCCGGCTGCAGCCCGATCTGCCTCTGGCCTATCAGGTGCTGAGCTACGGTCTCTCCCAGGGCGGCGACCATGCGGGCGGAATGCGCGCCGCCGAGCGGGCCGTCGAGCTGAACCCGAACGATCCCGACAGCCTGATGTCGCTGGCCAAGGCACAGCTCCGCTTCGGCAGCCACGGCGCGGCGGTCGACAATGCCGCCCTGGCGCGCCGCCTGCATCCGCTCGCCCCGGACTACTATCCCTATGTCCACGCGCAGGCGCTCTACGCCGTCGGCCGGCTGGACGAGGCGGAGACGGTGCTGACCGACTGCCTGCTCAAGGCACCCGCCGAGCCCACCTGCCTGCGCATGCATGCCGCGTCGCTGGCCGGCCTGGAGCGTTTCGTCGATGCCCGCTCCGCGATGACTCGGCTGCTGCGGATCGAGCCCGGCTTCACCTTGGCTGCCGAGCGGCGCCTACGCCGTTTCGGCGAATCGCCCGAGATGGAGCGCTATCTGGCCGATCTCGCCGCGGCCGGCGCACCCTCGGGCACCGGCGAGGCTGCGCTGGCCCGACGCGCGGTTTGACCGCCGCGCGCAACGACTGGAGCTGGCCATGACGCGATCCGCCGGGCCGGACCTCGCTGCCGTCTACCGGGCCTATATCGACTGCCTGAACCGACGCGACTGGGCGAACCTGGCCCGCTACGTCCACGACGACGCGGTCCACAACGGTCGGCCGCTCGGGGTCTCGGGCTACCGCGCGATGCTGGAACGGGACGTCCGCGAGATCCCGGATGACTGCCTGAACCGGCGCGACTGGGCGGACCTGGCCCGCTACGTCCACGACGATGCCGCCCACAACGGCCGGCCGCTCGGGGTCTCGGGCTATCGCGCGATGCTGGAACGGGACGTTGGCGAGATCCCGGATCTTCGCTTCGACATCCAGCTGCTGATCGTCGAGCCGCCCCGCATCGCGGCCCGGCTGGGCTTCGACTGCACGCCGAGCAGCGCGTTCCTGGGCCTACCCGTCAACGGCAGGAGAGTGCGCTTTGCCGAGAACGTCTTCTACGAGTTCCGGGCCGGTAAGATCGCGCAGGTCTGGTCGGTGATCGACAAGGCCGCCATCGAGGCGCAGCTCGCGGGCGGCTGATCCTACATCGCCGACAGGTTGCGAGCCTCCTCCGCCGACAGACGGATCGCGGCCGCGCCGACATTCTCCTCCAGATGCGCCGCTGAGCGCGTGCCGGGGATCGGGACCATGGTCGGGCTGCGGGCGAGGAGCCAGGCCAGCGCGAGCTGGGCGGGCGTGCAGCCGCGCGCCGCGGCAGCCGCAGCCAAGGGTCCATCGGCCGCGGCCAGGGGTGCGCCGTGGGCGAAGGCCTCGGCGTTCAGCGGGCCATAGGGGAAGAACAGGATCCCGGCCGTGGCACAGCGGTCGACGATCTCGCCATGCTCCTGCCGGGCGAGGCTGAAGCGGTTCTGGACCGAGGCGATCGGCCCGGTGGCCCGGGCGCGCTCGAACTCGTCGAGCGTCACGTTGGAGACGCCGACATGACGCACCTTGCCCTGCCGGACCAGATCGAGCATCGCCCCCACCGACTCCTCGATCGGCGTATCCTCGTCGACCCAGTGGAGCTGCAAAAGGTCGATGGTCTCCAGCCTGAGCTGCCTCAGGCTGGCCTCGCAGATGGTCCGGATCGCCTTGGGTCGGCCGTCGCGGTAGTTGATCCCGGGGCCCACCTTGGCGATCCCACACTTGGTCGTGATGACCAGACCCTCGGGGTAGGGGTGCAGCGCCTCGGCGATCAGCGCCTCGTTGAACCCCGGGCCGTAGGCGTGGGCGGTGTCGATCAGCGTCACGCCCAGCTCGACCGCGCCGCGCAGCACGGCGGTTCCGCCGGTCGGGTCCGGGTAGGGTCCCCAGTTGCCCGGCTGCCCGGTGAGCCGCATGGCGCCGTAGCCCAGCCGCGCAACCGCCAGCTCGCCACCGATCCGCACCGTTCCCGCCGCATCCGCCCCGAGCGTCATCTGCCCCTCCCTGTCGGCGGCGCCATCTAGCCTCGCGAGCTGACCGGAGTCGATCGGGCAGCGACGACGGACACCGCTCACCCGGGCGTGATGGCAGTCCCAACTGCGCCGCGCGCAGGTTGATAGATTCAACTTGACAGTGTGCAAAACGAAACATAAGGACAATTTACGGTTATAAGTCGTAGAGCAGGGCCTCGGCCACGCGCCCGTGGCGCCGGCCACGAGGTCACTCGCGGGCAAAAGTAACCGTAAGTGAATCCTTGCCGGCCGCCAGCAACGGCGACGTTTCGGCAAGACGGTGGGGAGGAAACAACATGCAGAACGGCATCACGCGCCGTGGCGCGATCTGTGGGCTGTCGGCGGCGCCGGCGCTCGGCCTCTTGAGCGCTCTTCCCAGCACGCCCGCCAGGGCGGCCGGCGGCTGGGGCACCGGTCCGCGATCCGGGCTGCCGTTCTGGCTCGGCTGCAGCAACGGCGAGTATGACAGCCTGGTTGCGCTGCTGCCGTCCGGCCGCTCCATCGACCTGGCCAACCAGTGGGAGACCGAAGGGCCGTATATGGACGTGGCCGTCCGCAACACGACCGGCTGGCACAACCAGAAGCCGCACCAATACCTCGCGGCCGGTGCGGCGGTGCAATGGAACAGCTCACCCTTCTGCAGCGGCTCGACCATGGTGGTGCCGGATGCCTGGCCAAGCCAAGCGAGCCAGGTGACCAAGGACTATCACCTCAACTGCTCCCGGCCGCCGACCTACACCGGCACGGAGAGCCAGAGCGAGCGCGTGGCGAAGCAGCGGCGGGTCTGGCAGATCGCGGCCGACGGCTGGCTGGAGCCGGTCTGGCGCGAGAAGATGAAGCTCTACAAGCGCGACTACTTCATCCGCCGCAACCTGAGGGGTATCCGCATCGCGCTGCGGGCATGCCATGAGTTGAACACCAGTACGACCTGGGGCAATACCGGCTACCGCCGCTCCTACGGGATGATGCTGCTCCAGACCATCGACGACTATCTGCTGGTAAACGAGGCGCTGCGCCGCTACTTCGCCGTCTTCCTGGACGTGTTCGGCAATATCCAGCCCGATATCACCAGCGACTACGCCTATGCCGACTGGCAGCTCTGGCCGCACTGGAACGTGTCGCGCAGCCACAAGGGCCCGCAGGATGTGCGCCTGACCTGCCCCGACAACGCCAGGCTGGTCGGGTTCGACTTCTACAATTTCTGGCCGGCGCTGCTGACCACCGCAGCGTGGGACCAGGAGCTGACGCGGCGCAGCCCGCAGGGCTGGCCGATCGGCTTCCAGACCTGGCAGAGCTGGGCGAACTCGGTCGGAAAGGCGCTGGCGATCGCCGAGTGGGGCCTGATGAGCAAGACCATGGTCGACGGGAAGCGGGCGGCCTACGAGGGCTGGGACAACCCGGTGTTCATCACCAAGTTCCTCGACTTCTGCCGGGCCAACACCGCCGACATCGCCTACGTGTCCTACTTCAACAGCGACAACACCGCATCCCTGCAGCTCCCGGCCCACCTCATCAAGACCTGGCCGGGAATCGACGACGCGACCGCGTGCGCCCGGACACCTCCGGGCGACAACAACCGCTGCGGCGCCCGCGCCTTCAAGCAATGGGTCGCCGCCTACGGCTAGCCGGGCGAGGGGGCCAGCCGCGATGCGGCTGGGTGATCAGCGCGCTCAGGCGAATAGGAAGTCGTCGTTGGTCAGGCCAGCCACGTCCAGGGCGGTTAGTTGGTTGCGGTCGTGGAAGTGGAGGTGGCTGCGGTCGTCGATCTCCTCGATCGCGAGATCGACGATACCGCGGAAGCCGCCAGGAGGAATGGGGTGTCGCGCAGTGGCCCGGGCAGGCCGACGAGTTCCGACGCGCGCAGGAGGTGCCGGCGGGCGCGCATCTGCAGAGTTGACGCAACGGGCGCGGAGGTCGGCGGCTCGCCAGGACACCTTTTCAGCAGTATCCAATTGGCTAACATATCGCTCTCTGGTATCGCTTCTAGGGATCGGGGATAAGCGCGCAAGCATAGAGCATTTCGGCTCACACGCAGCGAGCAGACCCACCTCAATGCGAGGAATGCTCTGCCATGCGTCCATGCTGCGTGGTCAAAACTCTCGGCATGTTCTCCAC
Source organism: Geminicoccaceae bacterium (assembly GCA_044224255.1). Classification (GTDB taxonomy): domain Bacteria; phylum Pseudomonadota; class Alphaproteobacteria; order Geminicoccales; family Geminicoccaceae; genus Benzoatithermus. The sequence continues at coordinate 11,888 of JBGAKU010000039.1, read as the reverse complement.
CGTCGGCCGCCATGTCGTCCTGCCACGTTGGCGCGCACGGCTGCTGCCGGAAAAGCTTCGAGGAGGATGGCCTTCCCCGGCGCTTCTCATGGCGGCCGTGGTCGTGGCATCGACCGGCATCCCGACCGCCTCGCCTGCGATGGCAACGCCCCGGTTCGAGTCCGCGCCCTGCCCGCAGACGCCCGAGCCCATTCCTGCGTTGCAGACGGCGCGCTGCGGGTTCCTGGTCGTGCCCGAGACGCGCGCGAACCCCGATGGCCGCAAGATTCGCCTGGCCGTGGCGATCGTGCGCGCGCAGTCCGCAGCGCCCAAGCCGGACCCGGTCGTCTTCATGACCGGCGGCCCCGGCGCCGCAGCAATCCTCGACACGCCGTTCCTTGTCGCGGCCAACGTGAACCGCGACCGGGACCTCATCATCATGGCCCAGCGCGGGACCCTGTACTCACAGCCCACACTAAGCTGCCCGGAGCTCGACCGCTACTACGCCCGCCAGGTGAGCCTGGTCTTCGACGCTCCCGCCACCGGGCGCATCCAGGCCGAGGCGGCACGCCGGTGCCACGACCGGCTCGTCGGCCGCGGCATCGACCTTAGCGCCTACAACACGACCGAGAACGCGGCCGATTTCGCCGACCTGCGGCGCGTGCTCGGCATCAGGCAGTGGAACGTCTACGGCTATTCCTACGGCAGCGATCTCGCGCTCTCGTTCCTGCGCGACCACCCGGAGGGCATCCGCACCGTCACCGTCGACTCGGTGGTCCCCCCCGACATCGTGAGCCTGCCCTGGACCTGGAGCAGCGCGCGGGAGGGGATCACCACCGTCTTCGACGCCTGTGCGGCCGAGCCCCGCTGCGCGCGCCACTACCCGCACCTGCTGCAGACCTTCACGCGCCTCGTCAGGAAGCTCGAGGCCGCTCCGCTGGTGGCACAGGTGCGCCCGCCGCAGGGCGGGGCGCCGGTGAAGGTGGTCCTCGACGGCGGCACGATCGTGAACATGCTGGTCGGCAACGTCATCCGGCCGCCGGACGTCCCCCGCGCCCTGCACGAGCTGGCGCAGGGGCAGCCGGCACGGTTCCTCGAGGCCCGTGCGGCGGCCAGCGTCGTGCCCGAGCTGATCGAGCAGGCCCAGGGCATGACCCAGAGCTTCGTCTGCCGCGAGTGGGCGCCGTACGGGACACCGGCCGACATCCTGCGGGCGGGCCAGTGGGCCTTCCCGACCCTCCCGGCGTCGGTGCTGGCACAGGCGCCGCAGCTGCCGTTCGAGCATCAGCTCTGTCGTGCATGGGACGTGCCGAAGGGGCCTGCGTCCCAGCGCCGGAGGGTGCGCAGTGACGTCCCGACCCTGGTGGTGTCCGGCACCTTCGACGCGAAGACCGGCGCCCGGTGGGGGAGGTACGCGGCCGAGACACTCTCGAGCTCGACCTATGTCAGGATCAACGGCGTCGGCCATTGGGTGATCGTCCAGTCGCCCTGCGCGCAGCGCATCTTCAACTCGTTCCTGAACGCGCCCCGCGCACCGGAGATCGCGTGCGCCCGCGAGACGCGTCCAGCACCGTTCAACATCGGACCGGGCTGACCGGCAGCCGCTCCGGAAACGCCGAGAAAGGGAGGCTCGACGATGGGCGCTGACAGCAATGGCCGGCCGTGGTCCCACAGGCCACGGGCGTGGCGACCCGTGGTGGCGGCGGGCACTTTGTGCGCCGCCCTCGTCATGGCGGCACCCGCCGCGCAGTCCGCGGGCGCGTCGGACGCCCCGGCCGTCGCGACGGCGCCCCGGTTCGTGTGGGCGGCCTGCCCGAAGACGCCCACGCCGATCCCAGCGCTCGAGACCGCGCGCTGCGGCCACCTGTTCGTGCCCGAGAACCGGCGCCGGCCCAACGGGCGCACGATCAGGCTGTCGGTCGCGATCGTCCCGGCCCAGTCGTCCGACCCCCGGCCCGATCCGATCATCTGGCTCGCCGGCGGGCCGGGCGACGACTCCATCCTCGAGATCCCCATGGCGCTCGCCGGGGACCTCAACCGCGACCGCGACGTGATCTTCATGTCCCAGCGCGGGACCTACACCGCGCGACCACGGCTGACCTGCCCGGTGGTCGACCGCTGGGCCGCCGACACGCTCGCCATGCCCTACGACGCCGCCGCCACCGGGCGCGCGGCTGTCGAGGCCAGCAGGAAGTGCCGTCGCCAGCTCGAGGCCCGGGGCGTCGACCTGAGCGCCTATAATACGATCGAGAGCAGCGACGACCTGGAAGACCTGCGCCGCGCGCTCCGCCTCGACCAGTGGAACGTGTTCGGGATCTCCTACGGCACCGACCACGCGCTCACCTACATGCGCCGGCATCCGGGGGGCATCAGGGCAGTCGGGATCGACGGGATCTTCCCGCCGAGCCTCGCTGGTGGCGTTGCCGCCTGGACGAGCGCCGGCGAGGGCATCAATGCCGTGTTCGAGGCCTGCGAGGCCCAGCGCCGCTGCCGCGAGCGCTACCCGGACATCGGCGCCACCTTCCGACGCCTGGTCCAGCACTATGAGCGGTCCCCGCTGACCGTCAGCGTCGACGTGCCTGGCGTCGAGCGGCGCGTGCGGGTCACGATCAGCGGCGGGATGCTGGTGCAGTGGGCGGTGTCGCCGGGCACGCACCTCGCGGCGCAGCTACCTGCCGCCTTCGACGCGCTCGCCCACGGCGATCCGGAGCCGATCGCCAGCACTTGGGCCCGCCCGAGGCTCGACCCGGCCGGGATCGGCATCCTCGGCCAGGGGCTGTTCTACGGCGTCTCCTGCCGCGAGTGGGTGCCCTTCGAGACCGAGGCGAGCGTTGTCGCGAGCGGGCGGCGCGCCTTCCCGACCTTCCCCGATTCGATCCTGCGTAACGCGCCCAACCTGCCGTTCATGCGCCAGAACTGCCACGCCTGGGGCGTGCCGAGCGGCCCGGCCTCGATCCGGGTGCTCACACGCAGCAACATCCCGACGCTGATCATGTCGGCCCAGTATGACGGCCAGACCGCGGCATCCTTCGGCCGCTACGTCGCGCGGACCCTGCCCAACTCGGTCGCCGTCACCATCCCCAACGTCGCCCACGTGGCCTTCGCGAGCCCCTCGCCGGCCGCCAATGCCTGCGCCCAGAAAATCGTCCGGTCGTTCTTCAACGTCCTGACCAAGGTCGATACGAGCTGCACGACCCGGGTGCCGCCGACCCGCTTCGTCATCACACCGGAGTAGGGTGTCGCGACCCGCTAGAACTGCACCCCTTTGGTCAGCGCCCCGTCGATGACCAAATTGGTGCCAGTGGTGAAGCTGGAGGCCGGGCTCGCGAGGAAGACCACGCCGCGGGCGATCTCCTCGGCGTTGGCCATGCGGCCCGTCGGGTTCAGGGCCAGGGCCTGCTTGAACAGCTCGGGATTGTTGTTCTCGATCCACTGCCAGATGCCGCCGTCGAAGTAGGTGTTCCCGGGCGAGACCGAGTTCACCCGGATCATCTTGCCGGCGAGCTTGTAGGCGAGGCCCTGGGCGTAGTGGATCAGGGCCGCCTTGGTGGCGCCGTAGGCCGGGCTGGTGAAGTCGATCTCGCGCCCCGAGACGCTGGAGATCACCACGATCGCGGGTGCCTCGGATTGTTCCAGCCAGGGCATGGCGGCATTGACCGTGCGCACGGTGTGCATCAGGTCGATCTCGAACTCGTGCCGCCACGCCTCCTCGGTGTCGCCCATGTCGAGCGCGCTGACATTGGCGACCACGATGTCGACGCCGCCCAGGGCCGCCGCCGCGGACCCGACCCAGGCCTCGAGCGCCGCCTTGTCGGCGACGTCGACCGCCATGCCGTGCGCCGTCACGCCCTGGCCGCGCAGCCCCGCCAGCGTGGCGTCGATCTCGGCCTGGTTGCGGGCGCAGATCGAGACGCTCGCACCTTCCTCGGCGAGGATGTCGGCACAGCGCCGGCCGATACCCTTGCTGCCGCCCGTGATCAGCGCGCGCTTGCCCTTCAGGCCGAGATCCATGTCATCCTCCCCGTTTTTGCTTCAGCCCAGGTAGCTCTTCGGAACCCTTGCGCCCAGGGCTTATTTCGGGTCGACCGCGTTGTTGGGCCTGATCGATCCGGACTTGAATGAGGGGGCCAGTATCCTTTGTACTGCCGCTCGCCCGTACCGGCGTAGCCGTTCGCCAGCGCCACGGCCGAGATGCTCAGTTACTCCCCGAGGTGCTCCGCAGGCCGAAGTGCCGTTCCTCGTCAGGGGTGAGCTGGCGCGGCATCCTCCGCCGCGCCTCCTCGACCAGGGCCTTCACTGTTGGCCAAGTCTCCCAGAGTCGGGCGGTCTTGTCTGAGGAGGCGGTGAGTACGCGCGCACCGTCGGACGAGAACACGGCCGAGTTGACCCCACCCTCATGGCCGCGCAGAGCCACAAGCTCCCTTCCGGAGGCGGTGTCCCACAGCCGGGCGGTCCTGTCATCGGACGCGGTGAGCACGCGTGCGCCATCGGGCGAGAACACCGCTGAGCGCAACGCACCCTTGTGGCCGCGCAAGACCTGGAGCTCCTGGCCGGTGGCGATGTCCCAGAGCCGGGCGGTCTGGTCATCGGACGCGGTGAGCACGCGCGTGCCATCGGGCGAGAACACCGCTGAGCGCAACGCACCCTCGTGGCCGCGCAAGACCTGGAGCTCCTGGCCGGTGGCGGCATCCCAGAGCCGGGCGGTCCTGTCATCGGACGCGATGAGAATGCGCTCGCCATCGGGCGAGAACACCGCTGAGCGCAACGCACCTTCGTGGCCGCGCAAGACCTGGAGCTCCTGGCCGGTAGCGATGTCCCAGAGCCGGGCGGTCTTATCTGAGGACGCGGTGAGCACACGTGCGCCATCGGGCGAGAACACCGCTGAGCGCAATGCACCCTCATGGCCGCGCAGGACCTGGAGCTCCTGGCCGGTGGCGGCATCCCAGAGCCGGGCGGTCTGGTCCAGGGACGCGGTGAGCACGTGCACGTCGTCGGGCGAGAACGCCGCCGAGAGGACCGCATCACTATGCTGGAGCACCCGACGTTCCGCTTGGGTGAGCAGTGCTGATTCAAGAGCAGCGGCAGTGTCGGGAACAATTGGCCGGTCGGGCGGGTCGAAACGGATCGGCAGACCGCGCAACGCAACCAGGCCGGCGGTGATAGGGCCCTCCTTATCAATGGCTGCCAAAGCGATTCGGGCGAGCAGGCGGGATTCTCTCTCAAGTGCTTGGTTTTTTACAGAGAGCGCACGACTACTAACTTCCTGCGCTCTCTTCGCGGCTACAACAGCCCGATGTTTGGCATCGAGCACTTGGTTTTGGGCATCGAGCACTTGGTTTTGGGCAGTGAGCGCTCGATCAGTCTGGTATTGTGCCTGGTTCTCGGCATCGCGCGCGCGATTCGTGTCGCTCAGCGCTCTTTCCTCGGCCGCAACAGCACGATTTCGGAGAATGATCGCATCATTCCTGGCAATCGTCGCCGACCACCAGAACCAGCCCACGGCCAGGAGAGTCATAAAACAGATGGCGGTCAGGGCGCCGGCGACATGTGCGAAGCGCTGGGCGCGAAGGCGAAGGTGGCGCTCTTTTTCAGCAAGGAGACGCTCCTCGGCAACGCGTGCGCGGTCCATGACAAGAGCTTCTTGGCTCGCGTGCCAAAGTGTCACAATTTTCAGGTATTCCGGTTGGCTCTGCTTTTGCTCGCGGGCGTAACGGGCGGCCCAAGCGGAACCATGCATTGGCCACCATGCCAGATAGGATTCAGTAGTCGCAGGACTCAGGGTGGCTTTGCGATTTTCCTCGTACGCCGCGGCCTGCACGGCGAGTGCGCGCCACCTCAGGCCATCCTCGAACTCCCGCCAAGCCCAGCCGATAGGCTCCTGTGTATCCGGGTCTCGCCTATCGCTCGCCAGCCGTGGCCATCGGCGGATCAGGGCCTCGTGGCTGATGTCGATTTCGCTTGCGTCAGAAAGCGGCCCTGGGGGCTGGCTGGTCAGAAAGCTGCATCGAGGCGCGAGAAAGGCTTCGACCACAACCTGGACTGGCCCACGATCGCGCGCAACTTTGACCAGCTCCCCGAGCTTTCGGGGACGGCGAACCAGGCGACCCTCGACATCGAGGTCGGAGATGGTGCGGAACACCCATTCAGCAGCTTTCATCCTCTCGGGACGATCTTTGGTTACCGCCGCCAGTACCTCCTCTGCATGGGTTGCGAGGGCACCATCGGGTCCTTCCACCGCCGCGACGTCGGCGGAAGTGACGAGCCAACCGTCGCCGGACCCGTGTCGTTCGCGTGCATGGCGGCAAGCGCGCATGAGCGTGTGCTGAAGTACGGGTAGAGAGTCCTGCTCCCGCCGCGCCTCAAACAGGAGCCGGTCGCCGACTTCGGCGGCAACCATGCCGCAATAGCGCAATGCCGGATCGTGGATTGCGCGCAAGAGTGCGAAATCGTCCATGCGCGGCAAGAGATATTGGCAGCGGTTGACAGTCTCGGCGAAGCCTCCGTAGCCGGCACAGGCGCCAAGATAGTCCGAGCGCATGGTGAGGATGACGAACAGGCGTGGCACCGCGCCCTCGGCGATCAGCTGGAGGAGCTCGGTGATGAGCTGCGCCTCCTCGCGGTCCCCTTGTGCCCAGCGGAACAGCTCCTCGAACTGGTCAACGAGCAGGCAGAGCGAAGCGCCGGTGGTGTCGAGGGTGGTCTGGATGTCGGGCAGGGCAACACGGCCGAGGGCAAGGCGATCGTGCCAAGCCTCGGCCGCGTTGCCCATGGTGGAGGGCGGCGGCCCGAGCGTCCTGGCGAGCTCGGCCGCGAAGTTGCCCAATGGACCGCCAGCCGGGCGCGTGATCGCCGTCCGCCATGGCACGCCGCTCGCGGCGTGGTCGAGTGCCAGCCACGGCAGGACGCCAGCGCGGACCAGGGAGGACTTGCCCCAGCCGGAGGCACCGTGGACCACGACCAGGTGCTGGCTAGCCAGGAGTCGGATCACCTCGTCGATCATCGGCTCGCGGCCAAAGAAGATCGCCCATTCGTCGGGGTTGAAGGGACGCAAACCGGGGTAGGGCTCGGCGGGCAGGTCGGCCGTGATGTCGGCCGCGGCGGCGGCGATCTGGTCGCTCATGATCCAGCGGCAGGACGGAGCAGCTCCGGAACGCGTTTGGGCCAATCGTCTCCGGTCAGGCGTTCGATACGGAAGCGGTCGGCCAGAGGCAGCGGACCGCCGACGCGATCGACGATCGCCCAAGTCATTTTCTTTTTCGTGTCTTGATAAAGTCGCTGCAGGTCGGTGTAGAGGGCCATCAGCTCGAAGCGAAAGGCCTCGCGCTCGCTCGCACGAAGCAGCAGCAGGGCGGCGCACTCGCGCAGCTCCTTGAGGCGCGCCTCGCGCTGACGCTGCAAGAGGGCGTCGTCGCTGGAATGGATTGGCAGCTCGTCGGGCACAACGATTGCCGCCTCCTCGAGCAAATTCGCTGCCGTATTCCAGGCTTGGCGGTCGCTAGGGTGCGCATGCAGGTAGACGATCTGGCGGTCGAAAGAGGGCGGTCGATCCTTCGCCCGGCGGGCTTGCAGGCGGTTGCGCAGCTCCTCGAGCCGGATCTTGATCTGCACCTGAGCTTTGCGCACGACGCCTCGAGCGGCGGGCGCGTCCAACGGCAGCCCCGTCTCCGTATCGGCGAGGTCGAGGTAGACGGGCGGTGAGCCGCGCTCGTCCCTAAGACGCTCGGGCCAATCCCCGTCGGGCATGGGTTGGATGCGCATGGGGACGCAATGTGCGCGTCCGCGGCCGTCCCTGCCGGCTTGATCGAGGAACCAGCCTAGCTCGTTGACGCAAAAGCTCTTCCTTGGGTAGAGCGGGCTCATGAGGACCAGCAGGATGGCGGACCGCTCGGCCCGCTCACGCAGAGTGGCCGTCAGCGCATCACCGACGGCCAGTGAGCGATCGTCGAGGAACATCTCGAACCGTGAACCGTCGTCGACGGTCGGGTTCAGCGAGCTTGCCAGCATGTCGCGTAGCTTCTCGGCGAGACGCCGGCTCCGATTGCGGATCAGTGAGCTATCCGTCTCGCGCTCGGCAAGCGCGTAGCTGACGAAGACGTCGTGCAGGAATGGCTCGCCGACGAAGCTCAATGAGGCGTTCCCGACCTCAGTATCGGAAGATGTTGCGCCGGGGCTGGACAGACGTCAATCGTCGGGTTTGGTCGACAACCCAGAAACCGCGGTCCCCCGAACAAGTCGCTGGCCGAGGGACATAGCCGGCCAGAGGGATCGCCGGCACCGGCCGCGGTGGACGAGGATGCGCGGGTCGACGAGGCCAGCAACCCACTGGTAGAGCGGACCGCAGCTCGTAACGGTCCCAAGAGCTGCGGTTCGCCCTTACCTCAACCCAGGTAGCTCTTCAGCACCGAGGCGCCCAGGGTGTATTTCAGGTCGACCATGTTGCCGAGCCGGACCCGGCCGGCCTGGGTCAGGAAGAAGTAGGCCTCGATCTCGTCCCAGCCATAGTCGAGGGAGGCTACGGGGTCAGGAGGCTACGGGGTCAGGCACCTTTTTCGAGGAGGCTACGGGGTCAGGGAGGCTACGGGGTCAGGCACCTTTTTCGTCCTGGCGACGATCAACCCGCTAGACAGGGTCGGATCTCAGTACTGAGATCGGCTCGCCGACGTAGCTCATGGTCCCTGGCTGCGGCCAGCGGTTGCAATGCCGGCGTGACGACCAATACCGCCTCATGCGACGCTTCTTGGTTCGACCACCGTGAGGCGCAACCCGAGCGCCTTCAGCACGCGCAAGGTGGTGCTCAAGGTCGGGTTGCCCTTGGCGCTCAATGCCCGGTAGAGGCTCTCGCGGGAAAGCCCCGTCGCCTCGGCGACCTGGCTCATGCCCTTGGAGCGGGCGACGGCGCCGAGCATTTCCGCGATCACGCGTGGTTCGCCGTCCTCGAACGCCGCTTCCAGATGGAGGACGGCGTCCTCGGCGGTCTCGATATAGTCCGCCGTGTCGTGGACACGGGTCTCGACCCTAGCCATCGCTCTGCTCCTGCCACTCCCGCCACAGCGCTCTTGCCCGTCGAATATCGTGCGCCTGCGTGCTCTTGTCGCCGCCTGCCAGCAAGACGATCAGCGCCTCACCCTTCGTCGCGAAGTACACGCGATAGCCTGGGCCGAACGTCAGCCTCAGCTCGCTGACGCCGTCGCCGACCGGGGCGACATCGCCCGGATTGCCCAAGCGGAGCCGGATGATCCGGGTACTGATCCGAGCAACCGCCTGTCGATCCCGCAGGCCCTTCATCCACGTACGAAAGGGCTCGGTCTCGACAGCCGGGATCATGCCACGAGTGTAGCTTTCAGGCTACGCCGCTGTCAAGGATGGAGGTCCACGCCGCTCGCGATTGTTGGGGTCTATGGGGGCTCAGCCCAGGTAGCTCTTCAGCACCGAGGCGCCCAGGGTGTATTTCGGGTCGACCATGTTGCCGAGGCGGACCCGGCCGGCCTGGGTCAGGAAGAAGTAGGCCTCGATCTCGTCCCAGCCATAGTCGGCGACCAGCCAGCGGATCAGCTCGCGATAGGCGATGCGGGCGGCGTCCTCCATCGGGCGCGTGCTGCCGATGGTCATGATGAACCTCTCGTTCTCGAGCCGGGGCCAGGCGATGCTCCAGCCCTTGATCAGGTCGACCTGGACCGTGGTGGTGGACGCGATCTCGACCGCGACGCCGCACAGCTCGCCGTCGCCCTGGGTGCCGTGGCAGTCGCCGAGGAAGAGATAGGCATCCTTGTGGTGGACGGGGAAGTAGACGATCGCACCCGGCCCCACGTCCGGCAGGTCCATGTTGCCGCCGTAATAGTCGGGCTGCAGCGAGGTGATCGCCTCGATCTCGGGCGAGACGCCGAGCGTGCCGATGAACGGCTCGTAGGGCAGGGTGATCTTGCTGTTGAACTTGATGCCCTGCTCGGTGACGTCCATCTTGATCACCCGCTCGGGCAGCGGCTGATTGAGCAGCGCCGTGTTGGTCGTGCTGACCAAGCCGCCGAACTCGGGGATCAGGGCCGAGGTGCCAATGGGCTGCGCGCCGCGCGGCTTGATCGAGTGGATGTGGACGGCGAGCACGTCGCCCTTCTCCGCCCCCTCGACCGCGATCGGGCCGCATTGCGGGTTGAGGAACGGCACGTTCAGCTTCTCGGTCGGCTTGTCGTCGACCGAGGTGATCGCCCCTTCGAATGCGTCCTTGGTCTCGGCGACCACGATGTCGCCGGGCTTGATGCGCAGCACCGGGTCGGCATAGGGGCCGTAGACATAGTGATACTTGCCCTGCTTGGCCTCGGTCAGCTCGTGCGCCGTCCCGGCCTTGCCCTTGGCCACGCCCTTGCGGGCCATGTAGCTCGTCGCCAGCCAGTCGCTCATTTTGATCCCCCCTTACACTGCCAGGAACTCGGCGACCCGCTCCGTGTCGAGGAGCTCGTCGCGGGTGATCGCGGCCACCACGCGGCCCTTGTCCATGACGTAGGCGCGATGCGCGGTGGTCTGGACCAGATCGATGTTCTGCTCGACCAGCAGCACGCCGATCGGCTTGCGGGCCACGAGTGCCGCCAGGAAGTCGCCGATCTCCTGCACGATCGAGGGCTGCACGCCGTCGCTCGGCTCGTCGAGCAGCATGAGATCGGGACCATTGACCAGGGCACGGGCGATTGCCAGCATCTCCTGCTGGCCGCCGGACAGCGTGCCGCCGCGCTGGCGCAGCCGCTCGCGCAGGAACGGGAACCAGCCCAGCACCTCGTCGAGCGCGAACTCGCCCTTGCCGGCATTGACGAAGCCGCCCATGCGCAGATTGTCCATGACCGACATGTGCGGGAAGATCTCGCGCCCCTGGGGAACGTAGCCGATCCCGCGCCGTGCGCGCAGATCGGCGCTCTCGGCCGTGATGTCCTGGCCCTTGAAGCGGATACGGCCTGCCCGGGCGCGCAACAGACCGATCAGCGTGCGGATCAGCGTGCTCTTGCCGACCCCGTTGCGACCCAGCACACCCACGATCTCGCCGGCGCCAACCTCCACCCCGACGCCTTGCAGAACGTCGCCGGTGGCGTAGCCGGCGCGCAGCCCCTCGGCGGCGAGCATGGGCTCGGCCACGGCTCAGGCCCTCCCCAGATAGATGCGCCGCACCTCTTGGTCGGCGGTGATCTCGTCCATCGGCCCTTCGGCGAACACGCGCCCCTGGTGCAGCACGGTGACGCGCTGCGCCACCTCGCGCACGAACGCCACGTCGTGCTCGACCACGACGATGGTCAGCCCGGTGGCGTTGAGATGCTGGAGCACGCGTGCCGTCTGCATGGTCTCGTCGGGCGACAGGCCGGCGGTCGGTTCGTCCAGCAGCAGGATCGAGGGCCCGGCCGCCAGCACCATGGCGATCTCCAGCCACTGGAGCTGGTGGTGTGGCAATTCCCGTGCCGGCGCCTCGCTGTCCGGATCGAGCCCGAACCGGTCGACGGCGTAGGCGAAGCGCTCGGCGGCCAACCCATTCATCGCGCGGCCGTGCCGGGCGGCGGCGAGGTTCTGCCGCACGGCCAGGGCGTGGAAGGCACGGTTGGTCTGGAAGGTGAGGCCGAGGCCGAGACGCACCCGGCGGAACGGGGGCAGGGTCGTGATCTCCTGGCCGTCCAGCAGGATGCGGCCCTCGTCCGGCCGGACGATACCGCACAGCAGCGAGAACAGCGTCGACTTGCCCGCACCATTGGGTCCGATGATGCAGTGGAGCTGGCCGGCCGGCACGTCCAGGCTCACGCGGTCGGTCGCGACCACGCCGCCGAACCGCTTGGCCAGTCCCTCGGTAGCGAAGGCGGAGCCCGCGGCCATCGCTCAGCGGCCCGTCAACGCGGCGGAGAGCGTGGCCCGCCAGCCGTGCCTGGGCAGGTCGCGGGCCA
>JBGAKU010000385.1:0-3774 GCA_044224255.1 Geminicoccaceae bacterium | reverse complement strand
GATCGTAGGCCAGCCGCTCGTCGAGCGACGGCACGTAGCCAGGGATCGCCGGCGCCACCATCGAGCCCGTGTTGCGCGACAGGCCGCGCATGACCTTCTTCTGGATGCTGTCGATGTCGATGGCGCGGTAGAGCGCCTCGCGCACCCGCTTGTCCTGGAACGGATTCTTGCCGCCGGCACCGTCCTCCTGGAGCTTGTCGCCCCAGTTGAACAGGTAGAACAGCGTGCGCAGCTCGCTGCTGGCCAGCACCTTGAGGTCGGGGCTGGCCTGCAGCCGCGGCAGATCCTGCAGAGGCGCGTTGTTGGTGAAGTCGATCTCACCCGAGAGCATGGCCGCGACGCGCGTCGCCGGCGAGGTGATCGGGGTGAAGATGATCTTGTCGATGTTGTGCCGCGGCTTGTCCCACCAGTTCGGATTCTTCACGAACACCGTCTGGGCGTCGGGCTTGCGCTCGGTGATCTCGAACGGCCCGGTGCCGTTGGCATGGTTGGTGGCGTAGCCCTCGACGCCCTTGCCGAAATCGGTCGGCTTCTCCGCATTGTTGGCGACCAGCCACTCCTTGTCGAAGATGACGATGTTGGTCAGGTCGTTGAGCAGCAGCGGGTAGTTGTCGGTGATCTCGACGTCGATCGTGTGGTCGTCGATGATCTTGGCCGACTTGTAGGCGGGCAGGTTGCCGCGCAGTGGCGATGCCGGGTCGCTGACGCGCGTGAACGAGGCCAGCACGTCCTCGGCCGTGAACGGGTCGCCATTGTGGAACTTCACCCCCTCGCGCAGGTGGAAGCGCCACACCGACGGTGACAGCACCTCCCACGAGGTCGCGAGCGACGGCTCGATCTCGAGCTTCTCATTGTAGCGCACCAGGCCTTCGTAGGCATGGGCCAGCACGGAGATCGTGAACGTGTCGCCGTACGAGTACGGGTCGAGCGAGACGATGTCCTTGTGCGCGCCCCAGCGTAGCACGTTCTCCGCCTGCGCCGACGTGCTGGCACCCCAGGCCAGGAACGTGGCGAGACATGCTCCAGCGAGCAGTCGTTTGACCGAAGGCATGGCGTTCCCCTTGATTGGTCCGTTGGTGCCGCGCGCGCCGCCGTGCACAGAATACAGGCAAGGTGCACTTTTTTCGTGCTTGCTGTATCCATAAGAGGATTTATACTGTATACACTAAGCGTGTGCAAGAGCTTCCTGCGGCCGCAAGCGTGCGATAGGAACGCGGCAGCGGGCATATTTGGACGGAGCGGGTGATGACGACGTCGAGCGGTCAGGGCGGGAACAAAGGCAAGTCGCGGGGCGAAGACGTCTATCAGGGCCTGCGGCGCGCGATCATCGAAGCAGGGCTGCGGCCCGGCACCAAGCTGCCCGAGGACGCGGTCGGCGAGAGCTTCGGCGTCAGCCGGACCATCGTGCGCGGCGTGCTGGCCCGGCTCGCGAGCGAAGGGCTGGTGACCCAGCAGGTCAACCGCCGCGCCGCCGTCGCCGCACCGACCCTGGAGGATGCGCGCGACCTGTTCCGGGTCCGGCGCGGCCTCGAGCGGACGGCGGTCGAGATCCTGTCGGGCCGGCTGACCAAGGACCAGGTGACCCGGCTGATCGACCATGTCGACGCCGAGAGTGCGGTGCACGGCCGCGACGGGCCGGCCTCGATCCGGCTCGCCGGGGAGTTCCACACCCTGCTCGCCGACATGACCGGCAATGAGATCCTGGCGCGCTACATCAACGAGGTGGTCTCGCGCGGCTCGCTGGTGCTGGCCATCTACGGCCGCCCCCACTCGTCGGACTGTGCCGTCAACGAGCACAAGGAGCTCATCGCCGCCCTCGTCGCCGGCGACACCGAACGCGCCATGCAGCTGATGGACGAGCATCTGGCCAGCGTCGCCAGTCGTGCCCTGCTGGAGCATCGCGCGGCGCGCGACCTCGATCTTGCCGACCTGCTCATGCCTTATGCCCGACCCGCGGCGGAGCCGCCCCTGGACACCAAGGTCGTCCCGCTCAAGGCCGAGCGCGGGAGGGTACGCCTATGAGCGGCGTCACGAGCTTCGACTTCGAGGCGCTGTCCGAGCGCGAGCGCTACAAGATCCTGATCGGCACCGTGGTGCCACGGCCGATCGCCCTGGTGACCACGCTGGGTGCCGACGGCAGCGCCAACGCGGCGCCGTTCAGCTTCTTCAACTGCCTGTCGGCCGATCCTGCGATCGTGGCGCTGGGCATCGAGAACCACGACGACGACACGCCCAAGGACACGATCGCCAACATCGCGCGGACCGAGGAGTTCACGGTCAACATCGTGAGCAACGCGATCCTCGAGGCGATGAACGTCTGTGCCGTCCCGTTCGCGCCGGACGTCGACGAGCTGGTCGAGGCCGGCCTCACCACCATGCCCGGCCAGCGCGTCGGCAGCCCATGGATCGCCGAGGCGCCGGCGGCGCTCGAATGCCGTCGCTACATCGGCCTGCAGATCGGCCGCTCGCGCGAGATCGTGCTCGGCCGCGTGGTGGCGGCCCATGTCCGCGCCGATCTGATCAACGAGCGGCTGCACGTCGACCCCGGCCTGCTCGATGCGATCGGCCGCATGGGCGGCCACGGCTACGTGCGCAGCAACGAGACCTTCGATCTGCAGACGATGTCGGTCGAGCAATGGCGCAGCGGCCGGCCGGCGACGCGGCGGCCGGCGCGGCAGCTCGAAGGGGCCGGCCGGTGACCGCCCGCGCGCCCGCCGGACCGGTGCGGCTGCGCGCCCGCTGGGTGCTCGGCCACGAAGGTGGCCGCCACTGCCTGCTGCCCGACGGCGAGGTCGTGTTCGATCGCGGCCGGATCGTGTTCGTCGGTCATGGCTTCACCGGCGAGGTGGCCGAGGCGCACGATTTCGGCAACGCGATCCTGACCCCCGGGCTGATCGACCTGGATGCCCTGTCCGATCTCGACACGACCATCCTCGCCTTCGACAACCATCCGGCCTGGCAGAGCGGGCGGGTCTGGCCGCAGACCTACATGGAGCGCGGCCCTTACGAGATGTACTCGGAGGACGAGCTCGCCTTCCAGAAGCGCTACGCGTTCCAGGCCCTGCTGCGCAACGGCATCACCACGGCCCTGCCGATCGCATCCTTGTACTACCGGGCCTGGGGCGAGACCGTGACCGAGTTCGCGGCCGCCGCCGACGCCGCCGAGGATCTGGGTCTGCGCGTCTATCTCGGCCCGGCCTACCGTACCGGCAACCCGTACGTCACCGGCGACGGCGGCATCGAGCTGTACTTCGACGAGGCGCGCGGGCTAGCCGGCCTCGAGGAGGCGATCCATTTCTGCCGCACCCACGAGGGCCGGGCCGGCGGGCTGATCCGCACCATGCTGGCCCCCGACCGGATCGAGACCTGCACCCCGGCACTGCTGCGGGAGACGGCGCGGGCCGGGCGCGAGCTCGGCGTGCCGGTGCGGCTGCACTGCTGCCAGGGCGCCTTCGAGCTCGAGACCGTGCGGCGGCTGCACGGCCGTTCGCCGATCGAATGGCTGGCCGATCTCGCGTTTCTGACCGACCGCACGCTGTTGCCGCACGGCACGCACGTCACCCCCTCCCGCCACAGCCCGGGACCGGGCGACGATCTGGCACTGATCCGGGATCACGGGTCGGTGGTGGTCCACTGCCCGCTCGTCGCCGGCAGGTTCGGCGAGGCGCTGGCGAGCTTCGCCCGCTACCGGTCGCTCGGGCTCAGGCTCGGCCTCGGCACGGACACGGCGCCGCCCGACCTCATCGCCGGCATGCAGATCGGCGTCACGCTGTG
>JBGAKU010000038.1:0-29657 GCA_044224255.1 Geminicoccaceae bacterium | reverse complement strand
GATCGCGACATCCCGGCTCGGCACCCTGGTCAACAGGGTGGAGGACTGTACCAGGCTTCCGCGCTGGGACTTCGGCACCGGGGCATTGATGCGCAATCTCGCCGCCCGCGGTCTGCTCTAGGCCGCTGAGAGGAACGGGGCCTACCGGCCCCGTTCGAAACTTGCGCTCACGCGTGAGCGGGGATCAAGCCTCGGGCTTCAGGCGCTTGCCGCAGACGCTCGATTTCCTCCTTGATCCTCAGCTTTTCCTTCTTCATGCGCACGACCGTCGATTGGTCGGGCATCGGCCTGTGCAACTCTTCGTCGATGAGATGCTCGAGATGAGCATGTTTGTTGCGCAGGCTGTCGACGTGCTCCTGAACGGACATTGAGTAGGAACCCTCCAAGGCAATCCGACCGACTTAGGCAACGTAGTGACAAGTGTAGGGCATTTCCACCTCAAATTGGTGATCGATCCATCAAGGAACCGCCACCCCACCGTCACCGACCGTGCACAGCAGGTGACGCCAGGCTTCCATCTCGAGCAGCCGCCCGAGACCGAGGGCAGCCAGATTGGCGTTCGCCGCCTCCGGGTCGGGTGCCGCCACCTCCAGCCGCCCGACGGCCTGCTCGAGAACACGCTGCTCCAGCTCCTCCATCGCCAGCTCGGCCTCGGCGATCCGTCGGCGCCAGGTGGCGACCGTCTCGGCCCAGGGCGCATCCTGTCGCTCCTTGAGCCGCCGCCGCACCATCCGCAACGGGGAGACGATCGGGTCCTGCCAGTCCGCGGCGAGATCCGCGAGGCGGGTGCCTCCCTCCTGGTCCAAGCGGTGCCCGAGCTCGCCGAGCCAAAGCGCCAGCAGCAGCAGATTGACGTCCGCACCTTCCCGATCCTGAAGCTGGAGGCATGCCGCGGCCACGCCGGGTGCTGCGTAGCGGGCGAGCGAGAACCGCCAGAACGCGCCCGTGTCGGTTCCGCTCATCCCTCGAGGCGGTAGTGCGCCGCGCCGATCAGGCCCGTGTCGCCGCGCAGGACCAGCCAGGTCGGGATCGGCTCGAGAAAGGTCCGCATCCGGCCCTTGTCGACGAAGCGGCGCCGGAATGCGGCACGATCGAACAGGGCACCCAGCCGCAGGCACACCCCGCCCGCGACGTAGACGCCGCCGCGCGCGCCGACCGTCAGCGCGAGATCACCGGC
Organism: Geminicoccaceae bacterium; assembly: GCA_044224255.1. Classification (GTDB taxonomy): domain Bacteria; phylum Pseudomonadota; class Alphaproteobacteria; order Geminicoccales; family Geminicoccaceae; genus Benzoatithermus. The sequence goes on along the minus strand of JBGAKU010000038.1, from coordinate 28,480 downwards.
TGCGGACCCGAGCAGCGTGCTGAACAGGGTCACCGCCTCGACGCAGGCGGGACAGCTCCCGCGGCGCGCCGCTTCGGTCACCTCCTCGGCCGAGCCGGCATCGGTGATCCGGCCGTCGATCGTGGCCAGCGACTGGGCAAGGTTGAGCAGCCCCTGACCGGAGAGCAGCCGCTCGTTGGAGACATGCCCCAGGCGCGCCCGCAGCACCTCCAGCACCCGATCCTCGCGCGCATTGCCGGGCGCAAAGGAGACATGCCCGCCCTCGGTGGGCAGCGCGGTCCAGCCTGCCTTGCCGGGTACCAGCGCCGACACGCCGAGGCCGGTGCCGGCACCCAGCACCCCGACCGCGCGGCCGGGTGCTGCCGCCCCACCACCCATGAGCGCGCGCTCTTCCGCCGCCAGATGCGGCATCGCCAGCGCCTGGGCGACGAAGTCGTTGATCACGGCCAGCTCGCGCAGGCCGAGCCGCGCCTTGAGGCCACCGATCGAGAACCGCCACGGGCTGTTGGTGAAGCCGATCTCCTCGGTCTCCACAGGCGTCGCCACCGCGATCACCGCATCCTCGACCCGACGCCCGGCCAGATAGGTCTCGATCGCGGCCGCGGGGTCCGGATGGTCGCGCACGAGCAGCGTGCGCTCGTCGTGGATGTCGCCTTCCGCCTCGACAAGCGCAAACCGCGCATTGGTCCCGCCGATGTCGGCGATCAGCCTGCTCATCGTCGTGTCCTCGCCAGCGGTCGCCGCAGCCTACCTCGGGGGAAGTGGCCTCGGCGCGTGGCCCTGTGCTATAGCGGGCGGGTTCGTTCGACAATGGCAAGACACGATGGACGAAGGTCCGGCCAAGACGGAAATCGACACCCGGCTGGACACGCTGCGCGCAGCGCATCGCGCGCTCGATCAGCGGATCGCGCAGCTTGCCGGCGAGGGTACGCGCGACGAGGTCGAGCTGCAGCGGCTGAAGAAGCAGAAGCTGGCGCTGAAGGACCGGATCGCGCACCTGGAGAGCGCGCGGATCCCCGACATCATCGCCTGATGCGGGTGACGTGGCCCATCTTGCGCCCGGGCCGCGCCTCGCTCTTGCCGTAGAGATGCAGCCTCGCGCCGGGCTCGGCGAGCAGCTCGGGCCACCGCGCCACATCCTCCCCGATCAGGTTGGTCATCTCGGCGTCCGCGAAACGCTCGGGATCGCCCAGGGGCAGATCGCAGACGGCGCGCACGAGCTGCTCGAACTGGCTCACCGCACAGGCGTCGATGGTCCAGTGACCGGAATTGTGCGGCCGCGGCGCCAGCTCGTTGACCAGGAGCCGGCCGTCGCGGGTCAGGAACATCTCGACGGCGAGCAGGCCCTCGAGGCCCAGCGCCACCGCCATCCGCTCCGCCATCGCCACCGCCTCGGCGGCGAGATCGGCGGGGATGGTCGCCGGGGCGCGGGTCACGTCGAGGATGTGGTGTCGGTGCCGGTTCTCGACCGGGACGTAGCTGCGGACCTCGCCGCCGGGGCTGCGGGCGGTGATCACCGACAGCTCGAGCGTGAAATCGACCCAGGCCTCGTGGATCAGCACCGGCTGCCCGAGGCTCGCCACCATGGTCGCGAGGGGCTCGCCCGTGGGCACGCGGATCTGGCCCTTGCCGTCATAGCCCAGGCGCGTGGTCTTGAGCACGCCCGGGCCGATCTCGGCTAGGGCCCTGGCGAGATCGACCGCGTTCTCGACCTTGGCATGGGCCGTCACCGGACAGCCCAGCTCCGCTGCGCAGGCCTTCTCGGCGAGCCGGTCCTGGGTCACCCGCAGGACGCGCGCGCTGGGCCGGACTGGGCGCTGCCGTGCCAGATGCTCGAGCGTCTCGACCGGAACGTTCTCGAACTCGAGGGTGACCACGTCGACCGAGGCGGCGAAGGCGTCCAGCGCTTCGCGGTCCGCATAGTCGGCGCGGGTCCAGGCGGCGGCGACGTCGGCCGCGGGGCTTTCGGGCTCGGGTGCCAGGATGTGGCAGCGATAGCCCAGCCGGGCCGCCGCCATCGCCGTCATCCGGCCGAGCTGGCCGCCACCGAGAATGCCGATCGTGGCGCCGGGGGGGATCGGGCTCACGGCTCCGACTCGCTCGGGCTCTCGGCCACGGCGTCGGTCTGGCGGGCCCGCCACGCGGCCAGCCGCTCCGCCAGCCCCGGATCCTCCAGCGAAAGGATCGAGGCGGCCAGCAGTCCGGCGTTGATGGCACCGGGCCGGCCGATCGCCAGCGTCCCGACCGGAACGCCGCCGGGCATCTGGACGATCGAGTACAGGCTGTCGACGCCACGCAGGGCGGCGCTCTCGACCGGCACACCGAGGACGGGCAGGGTGGTCATGGAAGCGACCATCCCCGGCAGATGGGCGGCTCCGCCGGCGCCGGCCACGATCACCTTGAAGCCGGCCTCGCGCGCGCTCCGGGCGAAGGCGTAGAGCCGTTCCGGCGTGCGGTGGGCGGAGACGATCCGCGCCTCGCTCGCGACCCCGAGCTCGTCGAGCACCGTCACCGCGTGGCGCATGGTCGCCCAGTCGGAGTTGCTGCCCATCACCACCGCGACGGGCGGGCATGCGCCGGTGCTGGTCATACCGTCCCGTCCTCGCCGAGCAGCCTTGCCGCGGCCCTGGCCGCAGCCTCGTTGCCTTCGCGGATCTGCAGGAACACCTCCTCGCGCAGCACGGAAACCTCCGGCGGGAAGCGCAGGCCCAGACGCACCGTCTTGCCGCGCACGGCGACCACCCGCACCTCGATGGCGTTGTTGATGACCACGGCCTCGCCTTCGCGTCGGCTGAGGTAGAGCATGACCTGCCTCCGGCTGCGACGGCGCCACTCTCGCAGGCAGGTCTTAAGGCGCTGTTAACCGTACCGGCAGGATACTGCAATCCGCGCCGGACGATGTGCGGCCCGGCCCGAGAGACCCGTCGTATGCTCCAGCCACGCGCAGCCCTGTTCGAGCTGATCTCCGGTCGGGTCGCCTGGCTCGGCCAGCGTCAGGCGGTGCTCGGCCAGAACGTCGCCAATGCCGACACGCCGGGCTACCGCCCGCGCGATCTGGCGCCGGCCGACTTCGCGGCACTTCTGGACCGCCAGGGCCAGGGTCGGCTGCAGCCCGTGCGCACCTCGGCCGTCCATCTCGCGTCCGTGCCCGGCCCGGTCGAGCGCTTCCGTGCTCGGGTCGACCGCGACGCCGAGGTCAAGCCCTCCGGCAACGGGATCGATCTGCCCGACCAGATGCGCAAGATGGCGGCCACCGAGCAGGAGCATCAGCTCGCGACTGGGCTCTATCGCCGCTATGTCGGGATGCTGCGCACCGCCGTCGGCATGCCCCAGGGCTGATCCTCCCCACGCCGAGCCTGATTCGGAGCGCCCATGGATCTGAGCAGCGCCATGACGATCGCGGCCGCCGGCATGCGGGCCCAGTCCGCCCGCCTGCAGGTGACGGCGGAGAATCTCGCCAACGCCGATTCGACCGGGCTCGTCGCAGGCGGCGACCCGTTCCGCCGTCATACCGTCAGCTTCGCCGAGCGGCTGGACCGGGCCAGCGGCCTGGATCTGGTCGGCGTCAGCCGCGTCGGCGAGGACATGGCGCCGTTCGAGCTGCGTTACGAGCCGGGCCATCCCGCCGCCGATGCGACCGGCTATGTCAAATATCCGAACGTGAACCCGCTGATCGAGCTGGTCGACATGCGCGAGGCGCAACGCTCCTACGAGGCCAATCTGAATGCGTTGCAGCTCGCTCGCAGCATGATCAGCCGCACGCTCGATCTGCTGCGGTAGGGCCGGACGGAGGTGTCGCCATGACGGTCGTCGGAATCGGTCAGGCGCTCAGGGCCTACGGCGCCGCCGCACGAAGCGCGGACGCGCCGACGGTCGCCGCCGAGCCGGCGGGCGGCGGGGGCTTCGCGGCCCTGATGCGCGCGGGCCTCCAGAGTACCGGCGCGGGCATCAAGGCGAGCGAGGCCAAGGCCGTCGAGGCGCTGAGCGGCCGCGCCAGCCTGCAGGACGTGGTTGAGGCGGTGACCGAGGCGGAGCTGAGCCTGCAGAAGATGACTGCCGTCCGTGACCGCGTGATCTCCGCCTATCAGGAGATCATGCGGATGCCGATCTGAGCGGCGGCCGGCCATGACGCCCGAAGGCGTGCTCGCGGTCGCGCGCGAGGGTCTGTGGGTCAGCCTGCTGGTCGGCGCGCCCGGGCTGCTGGCGGCCCTGGTCGTGGGCGTGGCGATCTCGCTCCTGCAGGCGCTGACCCAGGTCCAGGAGAGCACGCTGTCGTTCCTGCCCAAGCTGATCGCGATCCTGGTGGCGCAGCTCCTCACCCTGCCGTTCGCGATCACCGCGCTCGGCGACTTCACGCGCGGGCTGTTCGCCCGCATCGCCGGGCTCGGCGCGTCGTGAGCCCGGTGGTGGAGGCCCCAGCCGAGCTCGTGGCCGGGGGGCTCGGCGGGGCCTTTCTCGTCTTCGCCCGGGTCGGGGCGGCCATGATGGTCCTGCCCGGCTTCGGCGAGCGCTATGTCCTGCTGCGGCTGCGGCTCGCCTTCGCGATCCTGGTGAGCGTGCTCCTGGCCCCCGTCGTGGTCGCTCCGGACGCGATCCTGCCGTCCGAGCCGCTGGCGCTCGCTGGGCGGCTCGTGCCCGAGCTCGGCCTCGGGCTGCTGATGGGCTTCACGGCACGGCTGGCGTTGGCGGCCGTGCATGTCGGCGGCTCGCTGATCGCGACCCAATCTGGGCTGTCGGCCGCCGGCATGCTCGATCCGAACGAGGCGACGCCGGGCACGCTGCCCGGCACCTTTCTCACGACGGCGGCGCTGGCGATCCTGTTCACGGCCGATTTGCATCACCTGATCCTGCGCGGCATCGCGGCGGGCTACGTGCTGTTCCCCCTGGGCGCGCCCTTCGATCCGGCGCCGGCCGGCGAGCTCGTGCTGCGGCTGGTAGATGCCATGCTCGAGACCGGTGCCAGGATCGCGGCACCGATGATCCTCGCCGGGTTCCTGATCAATCTGGCGCTCGGCGCGCTCGGGCGCATGGTTCCCTCGCTGCCCGCACTGTTCCTGGCGCTGCCACTGCAGCTCCTCACGGCCTTCCTCATCCTCCAGCTTTCCCTGCCGGCGGCGCTGGAGCTGTTCCACGGCTCGCTCGGCGCCGGCCTCGGCTGGCTGCAGGCGGGCGGCTGAGCTGGCCGAGGAGCGCGACGACACACAGAGGACGGAGGCGCCCTCCCAGCGCCGGCTGGAGGAGGCGCGGGCGAAGGGTCAGCTCGTCACCTCGCGCGAGGTCGCGACGATGCTGCTGTTCGGTGCCGCGGCGATGCTCGCCGCCACCGGGGCGCCGCAGGCCGCCCGCTCGCTCGCCGGGACGGGCGCGGCGCTGCTGCGCGACGCGCACGCCGTGCCGCTGGACGGCGCCGGTCTCGCCGGGCTGGGCTGGACGCTTCTGGCGGCGCTCGGCCCGCCTGTCCTCCTGCCCCTCCTGCTGCTCCTCGTCGTGCCCATCCTGGCCGCGGTGGCCCAGAATGCCGTGGTCTGGTCGGCGGAACCCTTGAAGCCGAAGCTCGAGCGGATCTCGCCGCTCGCCGGCGCACGACGCCTGCTCGGGCCCCGCTCGTTGCTGGAGCTCGCCAAGAGCGTGGGCAAGCTTGCTCTGGTGACGGTCGCGATCGCATGGCTGCTCCGGCCGGAGCTGCCCCGCCTGCTCGCATCGGGCGCGCTCGAGCCCGGGCCGTTTCTCGGCCTCCTCAACGAGCTCACCCGGCGCAGCTTGGTCCTGCTCGCGGTCGCGGCGCTCGTCGTCGCCCTGGTCGACTACGCCCACCGCCGGCTGGAGTTCATGCGCCAGATGCGGATGTCGCGCCAGGAGCTGCTCGACGAGCTGAAGCAGAGCGACGGCGATCCCCACGTCAAGCAGCGGCAGCGGGCGATCCGGCTGGGGCGCGCACGGCGCCGGATGATGGCGGACGTGCCGCGTGCGACGGTGGTGGTCACCAATCCGACCCACTACGCGGTGGCGCTGCGCTACCAGCCCGGGGAGACGCAAGCACCGGAGGTCCTCGCCAAGGGCCTGGACGCCCTGGCGCTCAGGATTCGCAGGCTCGCCGCCGAGAACGGTATCCCGGTGATCGAGAATCCGCCGCTCGCCCGCGCCCTGCACGCGGCCTGCGAGCCCGGCGATCTGATCCCGCCCGCCCACTATCAGGCGGTGGCGGAGATCATCTCCTACGTCCTGCGCCTCGGCGAGCGTCGCTGGTCGATCTGACCGTACCGAGATGCTCGCTGCGCGCATCGGTCCGGCTGCGTGGTCGAGTTCGTGTTCACCAGCCGGGCGCAGGCTCACCGCCATGAATCGGTCCGGATGCACCGGTCGGCCTCGAGGACGGATACCTTGTGCGCAGCGTCGTTCACGCCGCGATTCTCGCCGCCGCCACCGGCCGGCCGGCATCGGCGCCAGTGATCACCTCGGCCGTCGTTGGAACCACCGAGTTCGAGGCCGAGTCGCTCAAGGATCTGCCGCAGTGGCAGTCCGTGCTCGCGCGCATGGCCGCCGAGGCGGCGGTGACCGCCGGCTGCCGTGCTGCGAGCGAGCAGTGCCCGACCCGCGCCACCCGTGCCTGGTCGCGGCTGCTACGCTCGCTGGACGGCGCGTCGCCGCTCACCCAGCTGCGCGAGGTCAACCGCTTCGTCAACGGCTGGCGCTACCGTGCCGACGCCGACAATTACGGCCGCAGCGACTACTGGGCGACGCCGCTCGAGTTCTTCCGGCGCGCCGGCGACTGCGAGGACTACGTCATCGCCAAGTACCGCTCGCTGCGGCTGCTCGGCATGCCGGCGGATCGGTTGCGGATGGTGGTCCTGCAGGATGCCGCACGGGACCTGCCGCATGCCGTGCTCGCGGTCTATCTCGGCGACCGCATCCTCATCCTGGACAATCTCAGCGACGAGGTGCTGCCGCAGGAGAGCCTCCCGCACTATCTGCCCTACTATTCCGTCAACGAGACGGCCCGCTGGGCACATCTGGCGCCGGACTCGCCCCGCATGGCGGGTGCGGTGCCAGCCGGGTCGCCGACCGCGTCGCGCTGAGCGTGGACCACCTCGCCGATTGACAACCGATCGCCGCTGGCCTTTGTCGCGCGCGGCATTCCCGTCACTGCGAGAGCCGCCCGAGACATGGCCAGCCCGTCCGAACCGGAGCTCGACGGCTTGCGCCGCGAAGTCGACCGTATCGACGGGGCGGCGGTCGAGCTGCTCGCCGAGCGTCTGCACGTGGTGCGGTCGATCGCGGCGCTCAAGAACCGCGAGGCCACGGGCCGGCCGGCGATCCGCCCGGGCCGCGAGGCGGCGATCCTGCGCCGGCTGGTGGCGCAGGCGGGCCCGCGCTTTCCCGCGGCCACCCTGGTCCGGATGTGGCGCGAGCTGCTGGCCGCGACCACGCGCGCCCAGGCGCCGCTCAACGTCGCCGCCTGCGTGCCCCCGGATCGCCCGGAGCTCTGGGACCTCGCCCGCGATCATTTCGGCTCGACCGCGCCGATCAGGCGCCTCACCGACGGCGCCGAGGCCGTGCGACTGGTCGCCGAGGGCGAGGTGGACCTCGCGGTCATGCCGCTGCCCGGGACGGGCGGCGACTGGTGGGCCAGCCTCGCCGGCCAGATGCCGCGCATCGTCGCCCGGCTCCCGTTCGTGACAGGCCTGGGTGTGGGGGGTGCCCTGGTTCTCGGCGCCGCTCCGCCCGACGCGTCCGGCGACGACCTCACGCTGCTGGTGGCGGAGACCGTTGCCGGCGCCGCGCCCGACGGGCTGCCGGCCATGCTCGGCGCGGCCGGGCTCGCGGCGCGGGTCCTCGCGGCGGCGCGCACGGGCGATGGGTGCGATCTCCATCTGGTCGAGGTCGACGGCATGCTCGGCGTGGACGATGCGCGGCTGGCCGAGCTCCGCGAGCCGGTCTTGCGTTGCGCTTGGCTCGGCGGCTATGCCCGTCCCCTCGCCGCCGGCGGCTGAGCTGCGGCGCGCTGCAAATCGAGGGGTAGCGATGACTTCGCCCAGGCCGCGGCCCGGTATCCTGGAGATCGTGCCTTATGTCGGCGGCAAGTCGGCCGTCGGCGGGACGGCACCGGTCGCCAAGCTCTCCTCCAACGAGAGCCCGCTCGGGCCTAGCCCGCACGCCATGGCCGCCTACCGCGAGCGCGCGGTCGAGCTGCACCGCTACCCCGAAGGTGGCTCGACCGAGCTGCGCCACGCCATCGCGCGCCGGCACAATCTCGACCCCGACCTGATCGTGTGCGGTGCCGGCTCCGACGAGCTGATCGCGCTCTTGGTGCGCGCCTATGCCGGCCCGGGCGACGAGGTTCTCTACAGCCGCCATGGCTTCCTGATGTATCCCCTGGCCGCGCTGGCGGCCGGGGCCCATCCCGTCGCGGCGCCGGAGACCGGTCTCCGCGCCGACATCGATGCGCTCCTGGCCAAGGTCTGCTCCCGCACGCGCCTGGTCTTCCTCGCCAATCCCAACAACCCGACCGGTAGCTATCTCACGGCATCGGAGCTGCGGCGCTTGCGGGACGGCCTGCCGGAGGACGTGATCCTGGTGATCGACGCGGCCTATGCGGAGTATGCCGACGCCGACGACTATGACAGCGGCCGGGAGCTCGCGGCCACGACGGCCAACACCGTGATGCTCCGGACCTTCTCCAAGCTCTATGGCCTCGCCGCGCTGCGCCTGGGCTGGCTCACTGCAGGCGCAGGCATCGTCGACGTGCTCAACCGGGTGCGCGGCCCGTTCAACGTCTCGCTGCCCGCACAGGCGGCCGGCATCGCCGCGCTCGCCGACGAGGCGCATGCCGAGGCGGCCCGCGCGCACAACCGGACCTGGCTACCCTGGGTCGCCGGCGAGCTGACCGGGCTCGGGCTGAAGGTCCATCCGAGCCTCGGCAACTTCGTCCTGGTCGAGTTTCCCAAGGACGCGGGCCGCGACGCCGCCGCCGCCAACGCGCATCTCGAGGCGCAGGGCGTCATCCCGCGCCAGATGGGCCCCTACGGCCTGCCCGACTGCCTGCGCATCAGCATCGGGCTCGAGGCCGAGAACCGCCGCCTGGTCGAGGCGCTCAAGGGCTTTGTCGAGCGTTGGGCGCCCGCATGACGCCCTTCCGCCGCGTCGCGATGCTCGGCATCGGGCTGATCAACGGCTCGCTCGCCGCCGTGCTGCGCCGTCAGGGTGCCGCGGGCGAGATCGTCGCCTGCGCCCGCGCCGAGCGCACCCGAGCGCGGGCGCTCGAGCTCGGCCTATGCGATCGGGCCGAGGCCGAGCCCGCCGCCGCGGTGGCCGGCGCGGACCTCGTCGTGCTCGGCGTGCCGCCGGCGGCGGTGGGCGAGGTCGCGGCGGCGATGCGGCCGGGCCTGCCCGCCGACGCGATCGTCACCGACGTCAGCTCGATCAAGGCCCAGATCGTGCGCGACGTGGTCCCGCATCTGCCGACGCCGGCCCTGTTCGTGCCCGGCCACCCGGTCGCGGGCACGGAGCATTCCGGTCCCGACGCCGCGTTTGCGACGCTGTTCGAGCGGCGCCGCTGCGTCCTGACGCCGATCGAGGACACCGACCCCGTGGCGGTGGACCGCGTGCGGGCGATGTGGGAGCTCGCCGGCTCCTCGGTGGACGTCATGACCCCGGAGCACCACGACCGGGTGCTCGCGATCACCTCGCATCTGCCGCACCTGATCGCCTACACGATCGTCGGTACCGTGGCCGATCTCGAGGAGGAGGCGCGCACCGAGGTATTCAAGTACGCGGCCGGCGGCTTCACCGACTTTACCCGCATCGCCGCGTCGGACCCGACCATGTGGCGCGACGTTCTGCTCGGCAACCGCGAGGCGGTGCTCGAGATGCTCGGGCGGTTCACCGAGGACCTGGTGGCGCTGCAGCGCGCGATCCGCTGGGGCGAGGGTCAGACGCTGTTCGACCTGTTCGAGCGCACCCGGGCGCTCCGGCGGGGCGTCATCCAGGCCGGCCAAGCCTATGTCCGGCGGCCCCAGACCAACGGCGAGGCCTGAGCCGCGCGATGGGCCGGGAGCTGGTCTGGTATTTCGGCTACGGCTCCCTGATGTGGAACCCCGGCATCGCCCACGAGGCGTTCGAGCCCGCACGGCTCGACGGCTGGAGCCGGGCCTTGTGCGTCTACTCCACGCACTATCGCGGCACCGCGGCCCGACCCGGCCTGGTCCTGGGGCTCCTGCGCGGCGGCAGCTGCATCGGGCGGGCGATCGGCGTGGCACCCGAGCGCGAGGCCGAGGTCACGGCCTATCTCGACGCGCGCGAGTTGCTCGACGTCTATGTCTACGACCGCGTCCGCCTGCCGCTGCGACTGCTCGCCGGGGAGCGCGAGGTCGCCGCCTGGTGCTACGTTGCCCGGCCCGAGCACGGGCACTATGCGGGCCGCTTGGCACCCGGGCAGGTCCTGAGCTGCGTGCGCCAGGGCCATGGGCTCGCCGGAGCCTGCACCGACTATGTCCGCAACACCGTGGCCCACCTCCAGACGATGGCGATCCGCGAGCCGGAACTCGAGCGGGTCGTGGCCGAGCTCGACACCGCGGACGCCTAGTCGGCCAGCGCCTTCTCGAGCAGCGCGAGGAAGTCAGCCGGCCGCTCCGCATGCGGCCAGTGACCCGCACCCGGCACCGTCGCGACCTCAGCACCGGGGAACAGCTCCCGCAGCGCCACTTCCCCCTCCGGCCCGACATAGTCGGACTTCTCCCCGCGCAGGCAGCGTACCGGGCCCCGGTAGCGCCCGGCTTGCAGATCGGGCGGGAAGTCCATGAGCTCGGGCATCGCGGCGAGCAGCCCCCGCAGGTTCGGCTGCCAGGCGAGCCGTCCCTCGCTCGTGTCGAGGTTCTGGATCAGGAACGCCCGCATCGCCTTGTCGGGAACGGCGGCCGCCAGCTCGGCATCGACGTCGCCGCGGCGTCGGCCCGGCGAAAGATCGGCCGCCAGCATGGCACGGATGAAGCCGTCATAGCCGGAGGCGTAGCGGACGGGGGCGATGTCGACGACGATCAGCCGCTGCAGCAGCTCTGGTCGGGTCAGGGCGAGCGTCATCGCGACCTTGCCGCCCATGCTGTGGCCGACCAGAGTCACCGGACCCGCCGCGGCGGCCTCGATCAGGCTTGCGACGTCGGCGGCCATCGCCGCGTAGCCGGCCTCGGCCGACCAGGGCGAGGCGCCGTGATTGCGCAGGTCGACAAGGCGCACGGAATACCGTTCCGCAAGCGCGCGGCCCACGGTCAGCCAGTTGCGCGCCCTGCCCAGCAGCCCGTGCAAGAACAACAGGGGGGGGCCGCCCCCCAGCTCGGTAACGGCGAGGTCCATTCTTCCGCTCACAAAAATGTCACGCTGACGGCATATCCTAGTGTCTCGAAGTCGAACGGCCGATCGGGCCGGACGATCACCGGCACGCCGACCTGCTCGGCGGGTGCCAGCTGCGGCGGCTCGCCGGGGCGGCGGCCGGTCAGGCGAAAGTCGATTCGCTCGATCTGGCCGCGCACGGGCTCCGGCTGGCCCGGTACGCTCACCTCGGCGATCTGCCCGATCCGCAGCTTCCGGGCGTCCGACAGCGGCACCACGGCCCGGACCGTGAGCGGTTGGTCGGCAGCCACCAGCGTCGCCAGCGTCTGGCCGGCCTGGGCGGCCGAGCCCGGTGGGATCACCCACTCGGCCAGCACGCACTCGCAGGGGCTCGGGACCGGAACCGGCGGATTCCCCACAACGATCAGCCGCGCCGCCGGATCACCGCGCCGCAGCAGGCCGGCATTGCCGGCCTCGACCACGCCGGCGGCCGGCGCGGTCAATCGGTAGACAGGAGCCTCGATCAACGCCCGGTCGGTGCTGACCACGAGCAGCCGCTGATAGAGCCCGGCGACGATCAGCCCGGTGAGCCCGATCCCTGCGACCGCCATCAGACCGACCCCGGCCAGGCGACGGACCCGCCGGCCGAGGCTGTCCTCCTCGTTCAGCGCCGAGAACAGCCGCTGGACCCTCGCCTCGGCCGCCTGCTCGCTGCCCACAACGCTCAGGATGTCGCCGCCGGAGACGATCTCGCCGGACAGGTAGGAATCAACGACGTAGCGGAACAGATTGATCTGGCCCTGGGACAGATCGACGAACTTGCCGCCGAACCGCGGCAGGTCCGGCAGGACGTAGATCATCAGCGCGTCGAGCCGGAGCGTCAGCTCGAAGTCCTCGAACGGGAAGATCAGACGGATGGCGAACCGCTCGCCGTCGCGGCGCGAGGTGATCGGGCTCGCGACGCCGAAGCCGCCCATCGACCAGTCGTCGACCGAGTAGCGCGTCCCATCGATCTCGACCGCGATCGGGATGCGCAGCCGCACGTGCTGGCGGTGGACCTCGGCCTCGTGGACGATCTGCGGCTTCATACCGCCTCCTAGAACAGCCATGCGAGCAGGGCGCGGGTCGGCAGCGGCGCCAGCCCGGAGGAGAGGGCCACCGCCGCGGTGAGCGTGGCGAGGGCCAGCAGATGTAGACCCAGCGAGGCTGCAGCGCGCAGGCTCGCCTGGGTCGGGCTGAGCGCCGGGGTGAGATCGATCTGCTGCCGGGTCCAACGCTGCCGGTCCAGCCGGAACAGGACCCAGGTCTTCACCAGCGCACCATAGAGCTGCGTGTAATAGAGCAGGGGCGGCCACAGCCCGCTGATCGCCGGGCGCACCGTCAGCAGCAGCACGCTCTGCAGCAGCCTGGTCGCCATGACCCAGAGCAGATAGGCATAGAGGAAGGCGGGGCTCACCGTGACCGCGAGCAGGACGGCGGCGATCGGCCCGACCAGCGGCGTCCACATCGAGATGCGCTGGTCCACCAGGCACCACCAGACGAACAGGCCGACCCTGGCGGGGCCCAGCTCGAGGCAGCGCCCGCTTGCCCGCAGCATGTTGCCGAACCACCGCAGCATCAGCGCGGTCGAGGCGCGCAGCAGGTCCGGCGCCGGCGGCTGCTCGATCGTCAGCACGGTCACGTCGGGGACGTAGAGGGACGGCACGCGGCGTGCGAGGAGCCAGTAGGCGGCCGACTTGTCCTCCCCGGTAAGCAGGGGCAGACGGCCGTAGCGCCAGTGGTCGAGCGTGTCGTTGGCGATCAGGTCGACGAACTCTGGGTCGGTGGCGATCGCAGCGCGATAGGCCGACATTCGGCCGGTGAGGGTGATCAGCCGCCGCGACAGGCCCAGCGAGCTCATCAGCAGGTGGCGCTGGGCATAGCGCAGGCGGTGCCACGCGCGCATCGCCCGCCCGCCATCGGGAACCAGGCAGTCCTCGTCGGTGGTCAGGGCGCCCACCGAGGGCAGCAGCCGGAAGAAGGGCAGGGTCCTGGCCAGGCAGCCCGGCGGCAGCACCGCGTCGCCATCCTGCACGACGACCACCGCATCGTGGCGAGGTGCTGCGCGGCTCACCGCGCGCAGCGCCCGCGCCAGCGCCTCGCGCTTGCCGGTGGCCCGGCCACGCACCAGGATCAGCCGCACCCGCGGCGGCGGGGCCAGCCGGCGGAACAGGTCCTTGACCAGCCGCTCGTCCGCGAGCTCGACGACGGCCGCGACCACGGTCACCGGATTGGGATAGCGGGCTGCTTCGGCGATCGCGGCGCTGAACGCGGCGATCGAGGTCTCGGCCGGGATGCGGTAGCTGGTGATGATGATGAACACCTCGCCCACCACGAGCTCGGCTGCCGTCTCCTCCGCCTCCAGCCGGTCGGCCTGGGCGCGCCAGCGCGGGAACACGTGCTTCCGGTACCAGATCGACCGGACGAGATGGACCGCGCCCCAGCTCCAGCGCCAGATGCCGATCCAGCCCAGGACGAACAGGAAGGCTCCGGTGCCTGGGCTCCACACGGAGGCCGGCGCCTGGACCGCCAGTGCCACGAGGGTGAGGAGATACAGGGCGAACGCCAAGGCTCAGAGGCCCGGTTCGTCCGGCAGGGCCGGGTCGGTTTGCTTGTCGTGGCACGCGCTTAGGGTCATTTACGGGAAGGGCCATAGGCTGTTGTCGCGTCCGGGTCGATAGCCATGCGTCTGAACCCTTGCGCCGTGCGCCGATCTGTGGCGCGCTCGGCACTCACGCCGATTGCGGGACGGACATCGCGCGCATCATGAACTCGACCAATCTCATCCTGATCGTCGACGACGACGCGGCGCTGCGGCGGGAGCTCGTCGAGCAGCTGTCCCTGCACGAGGGCTTCGAGGCGCGCGAGGCGGGCACGGGCAAGGACGCGTTGGAGTTCGCCCGGCAGCATCCCTTCGCCGCGGTGCTGCTGGATGTCGGGCTGCCCGACATGGACGGCCGGGACGTCTGCCGTCTGCTGCGCAAGCAGGGCCTTAAGGCGCCCGTGATCATGCTCACCGCCCACAGCGGCGATGCCGACACCATTCTCGGGCTCGACAGCGGCGCCAACGACTACATCGCCAAGCCGTTCCGCCTCGGCGTGCTCCTGGCGCGGTTGCGCGCCCAGCTGCGCCAGTTCGAGCTCAGCGACGACGCCGTGTTCCAGATCGGCCCCTACAGCTTCAAGCCCGCGGCGAAGATGCTGATCCGGGGCGACGGCCGGAAGGTCCATCTGACCGAGAAGGAGACCGCGATCTTGAAGTACCTCTACCGGATCGGCGACAAGCCGGTCTCGCGCGAGGTGCTGCTGGACGAGGTCTGGGGCTACAATGCGGGCGTGACCACCCATACGCTTGAGACCCACATCTACCGGCTGCGGCAGAAGATCGAGCCGAGGCCCGGCGAGACGACGCTGCTGGTGACCGAGCCGGGGGGATATCGGCTGGCCCGTTGACCTCGCCTCTTTTCGTCGGCGCCACGCGATCTATGCTTCCGGGACAAAAACCGTTCCAGGGAGTCTCAGCCATGTGTCGGATCTACGCGGGCACCGACCCCGCCGAATACGAGCCAGTCACCCGCTCGCTCCGGGTCCACGGCGCGGTGACCAGCGTCCGCCTCGAAGCCCGCTTCTGGGCGATCCTCGACGAGATGGCGGAGGGCGAGGGCTGCACCACGCCGCGCTTCATTGCCAAGCTCCACGACGAGGTCCTCGACCTGCACGGCGAGGTCCACAATTTCACCTCCATGCTGCGGGTTGCCTGCGCGGTCTACCTCGGACGCGAGGACCGCGAGCGCCCCAAGGCATCGGCGCTAAGCCCCGGCCTGGCCCAGGCGTTCGCCTGAGAGGGGGCATCGCGGGCGGGATTTAGAGCACCTATCAAAACCGCTCGTCGCGCCCCGCGATCCGTGGATTCCGTCCGGCCACAGATCGGCTTTGATAGGTGCTCTTAGGCTCTGGCGTTCCTTCCATCGGCTTGTTAGCCTCGGTGTGCTCAGCCAGTGAAACAGCGGGGCATGCGTCGGCCGCAGGATCCCGAACCTCGCGGTGCGGCGAGCGCGATAACGGGCCCGGGAGGTAATGGCATGGCGGCGCTCAGCCTTTGGCGTTGCGGTTTGGTTGCCATGGCTGCGGCGGTGTTGCCGGTCGTGCCTGGGCTCGCCCAGGTGCCGGAAGGCGCCTCGCTCGGCACCCAGGAAGCGCACCCGACCAGGGTCCTGCCGCAGGCGAGCCCCCACTGGGTCTACGTCCTCGAGCCGGTCTTCCCCCATCTGGTCGCGTCGAAGGTCTGGATCCTCGACGGTGACACCCTTGAGTACAAGGGCATGTCCAGCGCCGGCTATGTCGCCACCCTGGCGCTCGGCAAGGACATGAGTTCGTACTACATCGGCGAGACCTACTGGTCGCGCGGCGCGCGCGGCGACCGCACCGACGTGGTCACCACCTACGATGCCAAGACGCTGGAGGTCACTGGTGAGGTGATCCTGCCCAAGGGTCGCTTCCTGGTCGTGCCGAAGAAGTACAACTTCCAGCTCAGCGACGACGGCCGCTATCTCTATTCGTTCAACATGGACCCGGCCTTCGGCCTGAGCCTGCTCGACATCAAGGCCAACAAGTATATCGGCGAGATCGAGACCGGCGGCTGCAGCCTCGCCTATCCGACCGGCAACAACACCGTCGCCTCGCTGTGTCCGGACGGCTCGTTCGCGCACATCACGATCGACGCCTCTGGTCAGGCCTCGATCGAGAACAGCGAGCCATTCTTCGATTCCGAGACCGATCCGGTGTTCGAGCATCCGGCCCTGTCGCGGACCGCCAAGAAGGCGTTCTTCATCTCCTACGAGGGTTGGGTCTATCCCGTGGCGATGGATGGCGCGCCCAAGGTCGGCGAGCGCTGGAAGCTGCAGGGCGACGGTGATGCCGCCTGGCGGCCGGGCGGCTGGGAGATCGCGGCCTATCATGCGCCCACCGACCGCCTGTTCGTGCAGATGCACGAGGGCGGGCAGTGGACCCACAAGCAGGCGGGCACCGAGATCTGGGTCTACGCGGCATCGACCGGCAAGCGCCTGCAGCGGATCAAGACCGAGCACCCGTCCTTCTCGCTGGCGGTGACGACGGACGACAAGCCGCTCTTGTTCTCTCTGACCGAGACCGCCGCCGTCCATGTGTTCGACGCGACCTCCTACGAGCACAAGGGCGCCAAGGAAGGCGTCGGCATCTCGCCCTTCGTCCTCTACACGCCGGGCGAGTGACGCGGAGCCCGTTATCACATGCCGCTCGATCCGACCCTGGCCCTGGCCGCAGCACTCTTGCTGGCGGCGATCTTCGGCTCGGCGGGGCCCGCCAAGCTGATGGCCCGCGACGCGTTCGCCGGGGTGGTGGCCAACTATCGCCTGCTGCCGGACCCGCTGGTGACGCCGGTCGCCCTGGTGCTGCCCTGCCTGGAGATCGTGGTCGCGCTGGGGCTCCTGCTGCCGGCGACCCGCCCCCTGGCCGCTCTGATGGCGGCGTTCCTGCTGCTCCTGTTCGCGGCGGCGATGGCGGTCAATCTTCTGCGCGGCCACAGCGACATCGACTGCGGCTGCGCCATCGGCCGTCTGCGCGAGCGCATCGGCTGGCCGCTGGTGGCGCGCAATCTGCTGCTCGCCGTGGTGGCGCTTCTGCTGGCCTGGGGCCGGCCGGTGGCGCGCGCGCTCGAGTGGCTCGATTTCGTGTCCATCGCCGCGGCGCTGGCCAGTCTTCTTCTGCTGCATGCGGCCGCGGGGCGTCTGTTCGGCCTTGCCCCGGTTGACCCGACGGGAGCGCGCTGAGCCATGGAAGCCCTCGCCGTCTCCCAGGTATTGCTGTGGATCGTGGTCGTGGCGCTCGGCCTGATCGTGCTCGGGCTCGCCCGCCAGATCGGCGTCCTGCACGAGCGCGTGGCGCCGCTCGGTGCGCTCACCACGCGCACCACGGTCGGGATCGGCGATCGCGCGCCCGAGTTCGACGTCGCCGACCTCGCCGGCCGCAAGCTGCATGTCGGCGGCCGTCGCAGCGATGGGCGTGGGCAGCTGCTGCTGTTCGTCTCGCCCACTTGCCCGATGTGCAAGAAGCTCCTGCCGACCGCGCGCTCCTTCGCCCGCAGCGAGCACGGCACCGTCGACGTCGTGCTGATGGGCGACGGGGATCGGCCGTCGCACGAGGCATTGGTGGCCGAGCATCGGCTGCAGGATCTGCCGCTGGCCCTGGCGCCGATCGTCGGCATCACGCTCGGGATCGGCAAGCTGCCGCACGCGGTGCTGATCGACGCCGACGGCACGATCCGCTCCTCGGGCATCGTCAACAGCCGCGAGCATCTGGAAAGCCTGCTGGTGGCGCAGGAAACCGGCTTCGCGTCCATGCAGGACTATCTTCTCGGCACCCGCCCGCCGTCGGCCCGCCAGGGCGGCGAGGCGACCGAGGCAGCACGGAGGGTGTCGGCATGATCCTCGACGCGTTCGACCGCATGATGGAAAGCAGCGCGCGGCGGATCGCCCAGCGCAGCTCCCGGCGCAGCATCCTCACCCGCATCGGCATCGCCGCCGTGGGCGGTGCCGTCCTGCCGATGCTGCCGGTCGACCGGAGCGGCCGGGCGAAGATGGCCCACGCCAACGAGTTCGCGAAGACCGCGCAGACCACCGACCCGACCCAGTGCAACTATTGGCGCAACTGCGCGTCCGACGGCTATCTCTGCTCCTGCTGCGGCGGCACCTACAACGAGTGCCCGCCGGGCACGATCGCCTCGCCGACGAGCTGGATCGGCACCTGCGTCAATCCGGACGACGGGCAAGCCTATCTGATCGCCTACCAGGACTGCTGCGGCAAGGATTCCTGCGGTCAGTGCGTCTGCCTCGGCACCGAGGGCGAGATGCCGAGCTACCGGCCCGAGCTGAACAACGACATCATCTGGTGCTTCGGCGCGCCGACGATGGTCTATCACTGCTCGAGCCAGGTGGTGATCGGCAAGGCGTGAGCCGCGGCGCGATCGCTCTTCTCTTCGGACTGGCCTGGGGCGCCACGGCTGCGGCCGCGGACTATGTCCCCGGTGCGGCCCTGGAGACGCTCTCCGGCCCAAGGGTCGACTTCGCCTTGCGCTGCCGCGGCTGCCACGGCTTCGCGGGCGAGGGCACGCCCGGCCATGTGCCGCGGCTCGACGGTTTCGTCGGCCTGTTCACACAGGTGCCCGGCGGCCGCGACTATCTCATGCGCGTGCCGGGCGTCGCGAGTTCGGTGCTCGACGATGCGCGTCTCGCCGCCGTGCTGAACTGGATGCTCGCGACCTACGGCGCCGGCCAGGTCGGGACCTCCTTTCTGCCCTACTCGGCCGAGGAGGTCAGCCTCGCTCGACGCCAGCTGCTGCCGGACCGCAAATCGATCCGGGAGCAGCTTCTGGCGGCCATGCGGGCGCGAGGTCTACTCGATCCGGACGAGGACGGGTTCGGTCGCTCGGCCGAGCATCGGGGCTGACCTCGACGATCGCCATCATGCCCGCGTCGCCATGCTCGGCGATGTGGCAGTGGAACAGGCTGCGGCCCGCGACATCGCGGAACGGGATCAGCAGCTCGACCCGCTCGGCCGGCCGCAGGTTGATCGTGTCGCGCCAGGCCGGCGGATCCTCCTCCACCCCGTCCCGCCGCCAGACCTGGAAGGGCCAGGTGTGCAGGTGGAAGACATGGTCCTGCGTATCGACGTTGACGATCTCCCAGCATTCGAGGTCGCCCAGCCGCACCTGCGTCGCCACATGCTCCTGCGCGGTGCTGCTGTCCGCGTGCATGAACGCCATCGCCATCTTGAAGCTGCGGCGACGCGCGACCGCCGCCGGGTCGAGCCGCTCCACGGCCGCCAGCCGCGCCGGCATGCGCGGCTCGGGCAGCTCGGCCAATGCTGCCACCGTGAGCAGCGTCTCGACCTGCGACGGCTCGCGGCGAGCCCCGCGATTGTAGGGCCGGCTGACGATCGGCACGCGCTCGCCCGCTGCAAGCGGAAGCAGCAGCTCGACTCGCTGCGCGGCGGTCAGCAGCACCTCCGGCACGGTCCGCGGCGTCTCCAGCAGATGCCCGTCGAGCGCCGCCACGGTCAGCGGTCGGCCGTCGCCGCGTGCCAGCAGCAGGGTGCGCCCGTTGCAGGCATTGATCAGCCTCAGCCAAACCAGGGCGCGTCGTGCAGTCAGGGTCGGCTGGAGCGCGCCATTGGCCAGCACCAGCCTGCCGCTCTTACCGCGCGCCCAGTCGGCGGTGGTGTGCGGTGCCGGCTGGCCGTCGACCACGGTGAGGTCCTTGATCAGGACGACCTGCTCGTCGCACTCGGCGAGCACCCTGTCCTCCGGGCGCTCGACCAGCAGCGGCCCGGCGAGACCCCGCCAGAGCTGCCGGGCGAGGCGGTGATGCGTGTGCGGATGGTACCAGAACGTCCCCCCATAGCCGGTGGGAATCGGCAGCTCGTAAAGAAACCGCCCGCCGGGCGGCACGGTGACGAACGGGTTGTCGGCCGTGCCCTCGGGCGAGACGTGCAGCCCGTGGAAGTGCAGGTTGGTCGGCTCATCCAGCGCGTTGGTGAGCTCCAGCCGCAGCAGGTCCCCAGCCTTCGCCCGCAGGACCGGCCCCGGGAACGAGCCGTCATAGGTCAGGAGCTCCACCTGCCCACCGCCCAGCTGCAGCATCGCCGGCAGCGCGGTGACGGCAGCATCGACCACCGGGGAGTCGGCGCCGACAAGCCGCTTGCCGCCGAGCAGCAGATCGCCTGCGGCCAGCGCCAGGCCACCGCCCAAGGCAGCGCGACGCGTGGTGAGCAACGAACTCCGCAACGGTGTCCCTCTCGCGCCCTGCCGATCTGGCATACCACCTCACGCCGAGGTGGCCGCGACCGCATGCGTAGGCCATGTCGATCGCGAAGGGCGCAGCCGACACTCACCGAATGCCTATCACCTTTGCGACGCTTGGTCTGCCCCGCGCATCCAGCGCGAACAGCATGTATCTACCGGGCAGCACCACACCCGGGTCGCCAGGGACGGGCAGGGCATAGCCGGCGATCGGATCACCGCCCGAGATGCTGAGCGGAATACGGCGTTGGTCGTTGTTGACCGAGTGGGTGACCGCCGACAGCCGCACGAGCGCGAACGAGGCTACCGCAACGTCGGTCTTGACCACGATCGAGCTGCCCCAGGTCGTGCTCGTCGGCGCAGCCAGGATCGTCGGCCGCGCCGCCAGGGTGCCGTCGTCGTTCAAGAGATAAGGCGGGGTCAGGATCTGGGCATCCGGATGGTTGACCGGACAGGTGCCGCACAGCCCGCCCCCGGCGACGAATACCCGGCCGTCGAGCATCAACAAAGCCACGCTGTGATAGTTGCGCGGGACGGTCATCGCCGCCAGACGCGCGAACCCCATGGTAGCCGGATTCCAAAGCTCTGCGACCAGCACCGGGTTGTCGTCGGAAAAGGTCTTCGACACATTGAGGCCGCCGACGATCACGACTTGTCCGTTGGGTAGCACCACACTGTTGTGCATCGCCCGCGGGAAGATCATTGGCGCAAGCTTGCGGACGACAACTGCGGCAGACGGGCCGCCGCGAATGTCAATGGTGTAGGCGGCATCGCTGGCCGGACCGTCCTGATAGGCGGTCGCACCGCCTGTCTTCAGTATCCTGCCCACATCATAGAGGACAGCATTCCCGTTGATGGCGTAGCTGTCGTCGGCTCGAGCGCCGGCATCGACGATCGCACCCTCCCCGGCGGTGTCGATCCAATGCATCGACGCGGCAGGCCCAGCATGAAAGGCCCACCCGCCGCGCCAAGCCTCCAACCAGAGATGATTGTCGATGCTCTCGGGGTTCGGATCCGGTCCCAGGAACGGGTCGATGAGCAGGTTCGAAAGCTTGCGCCAGCCACTGGCCGCGGCCCAAATTTCGCCATTCTTCTTGGCAGTTCCGCCGCTCCAGGAACCGCCCAGCGTCAGCACCTCGCCGGTCGAGAGCAGGGTGGTGCCCTGGTAGCCGCGCGGTATGTTCATGTCGGTCGATCTCGACCAGGTCGCGCTTGCGGGATCGAAGATACTGGTTCGCTGGCTGGTGCGCCCTCCATTGACCAGAAGTCGACCGTCCGACAGCAACGCGGTGCCCGAGCAGAACATGTCATGCTTGAGATTGGAGACTAGTCGCTCGCTCACTTGACGTGTTGTCGGATCGAAAATGGCAGTGTACGTGTTGCGATAGTCGCTGGGAAGGAACTGGAACTCGGCAGACGCCGACCAGACGACAATTCGTCCCGAGCTCATGTTGGCTGCCGCTGCGGGCACCAGCGGAAAGCCGATCTTCGGGCTCCAGGCCGAACGCAGCGGCGACGCGGCAAGCGTCCATTTCTGCTCGTTGGCGCCGTTGCATCCGAATTGCACCAGCTTGGCGCCGCTCGCCCTGGATGCGTTCGCTATGGCGAGGCACTTGCCGCTGTGGCTCGCCACGATGCGCCGATGCACATCGCTCGCGCTGATCAACCATGTCTGCTGGGTGCTGCCATTGCACGCCTGCTCGCGAACGGCGGCACCGTCGGCCAGGGAGCCGTTGGCCACACCCAGGCAGAACCCGTCGAACTGCGACACGATCCGACTGCCACCGGCAACCGGCTGGATGGTCCAACCCAGGCTCGATGTGTCCTGGCAGGGACGCTGAACCATCTGCGCGCCCGGCGCCACCCCGCTGCCGGGAGTGGCAACGCACTGACCGCTCTGCCGATTCACCAGAATCACGGGCGCGGCCAAGCACTGCGCTCCAGCAGCAATGAGCGCAACCAAAGTGGTTGCCAATAGCCCGAGACTACGCCTTTCCAAACCTGCAGTTTGGTGGCCCCAATTTTTGTTCATCTATTTGTCCCCGCCTCGGCACTGCTTTCTCGGCGCACGATCGGCCGACGCAGTTTCTAGCACCTACTATGGTGCGCCCGGACAGGTTGGCGGTCAACAAACTAGGCCGTCGTGACAGCGCTCATCGAAGCAAAGGGTTGTCGGGCAGCCGTAGTAGCAGTTTACTACCCACCCTCGCCGCAGCCCTGTTACCTATGCCCAGGCAACAGGGGAGGCAGCGGCATGGCCAAGGCCATTCACATGATGGTCCGTGTGCTCGATCTCGGCCGGTCGATCGCGTTCTATCGCACAGCACTCGGCCTGGATGTGGCCGACCAGTTCGACTTCGACAGCTTCACCCTTGTCTATCTGCGCAACGCCGAGGCGGACTTCGAGGTCGAGCTGACGCTCAACAAGGGCCGCGTCGAGCCCTACACGCACGGTGAGAGCTATGGTCACGTCGCCTTCTGCGTCGAGGATCTCGACGCTGAGCACCAGCGGCTGACCGAGGCCGGCATCGGCCCGCAGCCGATCAAGGAGTTCTTCCGCGACGGCGGCCTGATGGCCCGCTTCTTCTTCATCCAGGACCCCGACGGCTACAAGATCGAGGTCCTGCAGCGGCACGGCCGCTACCGCTGACAGGGAGGGCAGGATGAGCAAGCATATTCTCGACCGGCGGCGCTTCCTGAAGTCCGCCGCGACCGCCACCGCTGCGGTGGCGGTCGGCAGCAGCGGGACGCTGATCCTCGCCAGCGATCACGCCTGGGCGATGGAGCTCGAGGTGATCCCGGCGAACGAGGCCGAGGTGCTGTTGACCATGACCCGGCGGCTGTACCCGCACGACGGGCTCGGCGACATGTTCTATGCCGAGGTGGTCGAGGCGCTCGACGCCAAGGTCAAGGCCGATCCCGCGCTCGCCGAGCTGATCAAGAACGGCGTCGCGGCGCTCGACAAGGCCAAGGGCGTGCCCTTCCTCGAGCTGTCGGAGGGTTACCAGACCGAGGTGCTCGAGGGCTTGGAGAGCGATGCGTTCTTCCAGGCCGTGCGCGGCCACACCGTCGTGGCGCTCTACAACAACGAGGTGGTCTGGCCCGAGTTCGGCTACCAGGGTAGCTCCTGGCAGGACGGCGGCTATCTGTTTCGCGGCTTCCAGGACATCGGCTGGACGCTCACGCCCGACGCCGAGGCCAGCCCACCGCCGTTCCTGGGTTAGGGAGGACGATCATGGCGACGTTCGATCTCGGCGACGATTCGGTCGTGGTGATCGTCGGCTCCGGTGCGGGCGGCGGGACCCTCGGCAACGAGCTGGCGCAGAAGGGCATCAAGGTCGTGATGCTCGAGGCCGGCAAGCAGGAGAGCATCGACAGCTTCCAGAACAACGAGTGGGGCAGCTTCCTGCAGATCTCCTGGCTGGATAAGCGCACCACCTCGGGGACCTGGCGCGTCGCGCGCGACTTCCCGAACCTGCCGGCCTGGATCTGCAAGACGGTCGGCGGCACCACCACACACTGGGCCGGCGCCTCGCTCCGCTTCCAGGAGCACGAGTTCAAGGCCAAGACCACCTACGGCGACATCCAGGGGGCGAACCTTCTGGACTGGCCGCTCACGCTTGCCGACCTCGAGCCCTACTACGCCAAGGCCGAGGACAAGATGGGCGTGACCCGGACCAACGGGATTCCCGGGCTGCCGGGCAACAACAACTTCAAGGTGTTCTATACCGGCGCCAAGCGACTGGGCTACCAGCACGTCAACACCGGCCACATGGCGATCAACAGCCAGCCACGCGCCGATCGGCCATCCTGCCAGCAGATCGGCTTCTGCTTCCAGGGCTGCAAGTCGTCGGCCAAGTGGAGCACGCTCTACACCGAGATCCCGGCGGCGCTGGCCACCGGCAATCTTGAGCTCCGCCCGGAATGCACGGCGCTGCAGATCCAGCACGACGCTTCGGGCAAGGTCACCGGCGTTCTCTACGCCGACAAGGGCGGCCAGCAGCAGGTCCAGAAGGCGCGCATCGTCTGCGTCGCCGGCAACAGCTTCGAGAGCCCGCGGCTCTTGCTCAACTCCGCCTCGTCCAAGTACCCGGACGGCCTCGCCAACTCCTCGGGCCAGGTCGGCCGGAACTATATGCGGCACATGACCGGCTCGGTCTACGCCGCCTTCGACAAGCCGGTGCACATGTTCCGCGGCACGACCATGGCCGGCGTGATCCAGGACGAGGTGCCCAACGATCCCAAGCGCGGTTTCGTCGGCGGCTACGAGATGGAGACCCTCTCGCTCGGCCTGCCGTTCATGGCGGCGTTCCTCGATCCCGGCGCCTGGGGTCGCGAGTTCACCCGCAAGATGGAGACCTATCCCAACATGGCCGGCATGTGGCTGGTCGGCGAGGACATGCCGCAGGAGAGCAACCGGGTCACCCTGCACGCGACCGAGAAGGACCCGTTCGGGCTGCCGATCCCGAACGTCCACTTCGACGACCACCCGAACGATGTCGCCATGCGCAGCCACGCCTTCCGGCAGGGCACGGCGGTCTACCGGGCGGCGGGTGCGCGGGAGGTCTACGAGACCCCGCCCTATCCGAGCACCCACAATCTCGGCACCAACCGGATGAGCGAGAAGCCGCGCGACGGGGTGGTCAACAAGCATGGCCAGACCCACGACATCAGGAACCTGTTCATCTCCGATGGCAGTCAGTTCACCACCGGCGGGGCCGAGAACCCGACCTTGACCATCGTCACCCTGGCCATCCGGCAGGCCGACTACATCGCCGATCAGATGGGCAAGAAGGAGATCTGACGCCGCCCTGGCGGCCAGGCACCGCCGCGGCTAGAGGGGCGCGGTGACGGCACTCCTCCCCACCCATCCGCCGCTCGATGCGGAGCGGCTGCGGGCGATGCTCGACACCCTGGCGGCGGCCGACGCCGATCTGGCGGAGGCGCTTGCCCAGGTCGGCTATCCCGCGCCGCGCCAACGCGATCCCGGCTTCACCACGCTGCTCCGCATCATCCTGGCCCAACAGGTCTCGACCGCGTCCGCCGCCGCCATCTGGCGCAAGTTGGAGGCGGTGCTGGATGGCGAGGTGGGGCCGGAACGGTTCCTGACCCTGGAGGACGCGGCCTTGCGGGCGGCCGGTTTCAGCGCGTCCAAGGCCGCGTATGCCCGCGGGCTGTGCCGGGCGATCACCGAGGGCACGCTCGACCCTGCCGCCCTGGCCCTGCTCGACGAGGACGCCGCGATCGAGACGCTGGTGCGCCTGCGCGGCTTCGGCCGCTGGAGTGCGGAGATCTATCTCCTGTTCGCGCTGGGTCGCGCCGACGTGCTCCCGGCCGACGATCTCGCGATCCAGATCGCCTATCAGCGCCTCAAACGCCTGGAGTCCCGCCCGAATGCCAAGGCCCTGCGCGTGATGAGCGAGCCCTGGCGGCCCTATCGCGGCGCAGCCGCGGTCTTTCTCTGGCACTACTACGGTGCCGCCACGCTGGATGGGCAGTAGAGCGGGCCTGCGCTGCGCTGGCGGCTGCCATCGCCGCATGGCAAAATCGCTTCATGCAGGACCAGCCTACGCTCCTCCGCGCGAAGGGAGACCCGCGTGCGCCGCTCGATCCGGCCGAGGTTGGCCGAGTCGTCGAGGAGGTATTTCCTGAGGCGCTCGGAGTGTGGATCTACGGCAGCTATGCGCAGGGCTACGCCCGCCGCGACAGCGACCTCGACATCGCGATCCTGCCGGACCGCCCGATTGATGCCTGGGAACGGATCGAGCGGGCGCAGGACGTCGCCATCGGCGTGCATCGCGAGGTGGACCTGGTGGATCTCTCCACCGTCTCCGACCTGCTCCGCTATGAGGTGGTCGCCCGCGGCGTCCGTGTCGGCGAGCGCGATCCCGAACGCTGCGACCTGTTCGAGCTGGCCAGCATGAGCAAGTTCTACGACCAGTCGCTCATGCTCCGCGACTGGATGCAGGACATCAAGGCGCGTGGGACGGTCTATTGATGGACGCCGTGCTTGTCCGCAAGGCCGCGAGTCTCGAGCGTTGCATCGCCAGAGTGCGCGGCAAATACATCGGGCACGAGGCCGAGTTCGATACGGACATCGATCTGCAGGACATCGTCGTGCTCAACCTGCAGCGTGCCTGTCAGCTCGCGATCGACATGGCTCTCCGGATCGGCCGGACGCGCCGGCTAGCGCTGCCTGCCGACACCGCCGAGATGTTCCGGATCCTGGCACAGGCCGGCCTGATCACCCGCGACCTGGGCGAATCGCTGAAGCGCATGGTCGGGTTCCGCAACGTGGCCGTGCACGAGTACCAGGAGCTCGACCTCGCCAAGGTCCGGGCGATCATCGAGCATCGCCTGGGCGACCTCGCCACCTTCGCCAAAGCCATGATTGCGGCCGATCCGACCGGCTGAGCCGGCCCCAAACTTGTCTTTCCCGGCGCGCTCTGCTAATTTCCGCACTGCACAAGAACCCGCGGGCCTTCGCCGCAAGTCCTTCACCTGACGAGATTTTCCTTCGTGGCCAGCAACCTTCCGCCGCGCGCCTTCGAGATCGTCCCGATCGAGGAGGAGATGAAGCGCAGCTACCTCGATTACGCGATGAGCGTGATCGTCAGCCGTGCGCTGCCCGACGTGCGCGACGGTCTCAAGCCCGTGCAGCGCCGCATCCTCTACGCCATGCGCGACGCGGGCTACGATTTTGGCCGGCCGCACCGCAAATCGGCCCTGATCGTCGGTGACGTGATGGGCAAGTACCACCCGCACGGCGATTCCGCGATCTATGACGCGCTGGTCCGCATGGCGCAGGACTTCAGCATGCGCCTGCCGCTGATCGACGGGCAGGGCAATTTCGGCTCGATGGACGGCGATCCGCCGGCGGCGATGCGCTACACCGAGAGTAGGCTGGCCAAGGTTGCCGACGCGCTGCTCGCCGACATCGAGAAGGACACGGTCGACTTCCGGCCGAACTACGACGAGAGCCGCGAGGAGCCTTCGGTCCTTCCGGCCCAGTACCCCAATCTGCTGGTCAACGGGGCGGGCGGCATCGCGGTCGGCATGGCGACCAACATCCCGCCGCACAATCTGGGTGAGATTGTCGACGCTACGATTGCACTGATCGACGATCCCGAGATCGACCTCGCCGGCATTGCCGCCATCGTGCAGGGCCCGGATTTCCCGACCGGTGCCGTGATCCTCGGCCGCAACGGCATCCTGCAGGCTTACCGCGACGGTCGCGGCAGCATCATCATCCGCTCGAAGACCCATTTCGAGGAGGTCCGCGGCCGCACCGCGATCATCGTCGACGAGGTGCCCTACCAGGTCAACAAGGCCCGGATGGTCGAGCGGATCGCCGAGGTCTATCGCGAGAAGAAGGTCGAGGGCATCGCCGACCTGCGCGACGAGAGCGACCGGCATGGCGTGCGCGTGGTGATCGAGCTCAAGCGCGAGGCCGACCCCGACATCGTCCTCAACCAGCTGTTCAAGTTCACGCCGCTGCAGACCGGCTTCGGCATCAACATGGTCTCGCTGCGCGGCGGCCGGCCCGAGCAGCTCGGCCTCAAGGAGATGCTCGAGGCGTTCATCGCCTTCCGCGAGGAGGTCATCCTCCGCCGCACCGCCTTCGATCTCGCCGAGGCACGCCGCCGCGCCCACATCGTGGTCGGCCTCGTCGTAGCGGTCGCCAACATCGACGAGATCATCGCCCTGATCCGTGCCGCCTCCGACCCGCAGGAGGCGCGTGCCGGTCTGATGGCGCGAGCCTGGCCGCTCGCCGACATCCTGCCGCTGATCCGGCTGATCGAGCCCGAGGAGGCGGCTTCGGGGCAGGTGACACCGGAAGGCTACCGCCTGTCCGAGGAGCAGGCCAAGGCGATCCTGGAGCTGCGCCTGCAGCGGCTGACCGCGCTGGAGCGCGACAAGCTCACCGACGAGCTCAAGGAGATTGCCGCCCGGATCGAGGAGCTGCTCCTGATCCTGCGCTCGCGCGAGCGCCTGCTGGAGGTGATGAAGGCCGAGCTCCTGCGCGTGAAGGAGCTGTTCGACACTCCGCGCCGCAGCTTCATCGACCTCGACGCCGAGCCCGACATCGACATCGAGGAGCTGATCCAGCGCGAGGACATGGTGGTCACGGTCACCCACAAGGGGTGGATCAAGCGCGTGCCGCTGGCCTCCTTCCGCTCGCAGCGCCGTGGCGGCAAGGGGCGGGCGGGGATGCGCACGCAGGACGACGATTTCGTCGCCCGCATGTTCGTCGCCAGCACCCACACGCCGGTGCTGTTCTTCTCC
>JBGAKU010000037.1:0-29448 GCA_044224255.1 Geminicoccaceae bacterium | reverse complement strand
AAGGATGCCCATACGCTGCCCGGGTTCGAGCGCTATCCGCCGCAGGGGTAGTGGAAATCGGCACGGCAGACGGTCGAGCAGGATCGGCAGCTCGAATGCTCGCTGGGAGATCAGAGCCCCAGCGCTATTGGCCTCTCGACCCATGCAATCTTTAATTGAGCAAAGCGTCCCAGAATTCCCCTGGCAGGATAGCGAGCGTCGAGTGCCAGGGCTGCCCGCCCCGGGTCGTGCGTGGTTCAGCCGCCCAGGCTTCGATCGCCTCGTCGGTGAACCAGACCGTCAGGCTGCCGCGCTGCCACAAGCTGGCGTCATACGCCGGCCAGTTCGTGACCTTGTGCGTCTGCATTGGAACGTGGCGGCGGCGGTCCTGGTTCAGCTTGAAGGGCAAAGCGGGCATCCGGGGGCAGCAACGGAGCGCTTCCCTACGCCACCCGGCGCCCCATCACCAAGCAGCAGACCAATCCGTGCACCACGGCTGCAGGCGTTCTCGGCGGAATGCAGAGCGGAGACGCCCATCGTCGCGCAGGGCCAAAATAATCGGGCCTGACCGAGGGCGGCGGTGCGGATCGCCGCGACCACCCTCTTCCTCATGGTCAATACGGAGCAGAAACCGGGGCCAATGCGACGTAAATCGTCTTCAGCTCAGAATAATGTTCCAACGCGGCCAGCGAGTTCTCCCGACCGAAGCCGGATTGCTTGGAGCCGCCGAAAGGAATCTCGACAGGTGCCAGATTGTAGGTATTGATCCAGAGCGTGCCGGCTTCGAGCTGGTCGACTACGCGGTGCGCCCGGGCGATGTCCGTGGTGAAGACGCCGCCAGAAAGGCCAAATTCCGTGGCATTGCCGCGCGCAATCACCTCGTCCTCGTGATCGAAGTCGAGCACGCACATGACGGGACCGAAAATCTCTTCCCTCGCGATGGTCATGTCGTCGGTGACGTCGGCAAAGACCGTCGGCCGGATGTAGTAGCCATTGCCCGAAACGTCGTTCGGAATGCCGCCGCCAGTGACGAGCCTCGCGCCTTCCGCCTTGCCTTTTTCGATATAGTCGAGAACCTTGTCGCGCTGTGCCTTGGAGACCATCGGGCCCAGCTGCGTCGCCTCGTCCATCGGGTCGCCGATCAGGATCTTTTCCGTGCGCTCCTTGAGGCGCGACAGGAAGCGTTCCTTGATGCTCTTCTGCACGAAGACGCGCGTGCCGTTCGAGCAGACCTGGCCGGTCGAATAGAAATTGCCGAGCATGGCTCCACCGATGGCGCTTTCGAGGTCAGCGTCGTCGAAGACGATGAGCGGCGACTTGCCGCCGAGCTCCATCGTCACATGCTTGAGGGCCGAGGCGGCCGCGCCCGCCACCTTCCTGCCCGTCGGCACGGAGCCGGTCAACGAGACCTTGGCGACATCCTGATGGTTGACGAGCAGCGGCCCCGTCGTCCGGTCCCCCTGAATGACGTTGTAGAGCCCCTTCGGCAGCCCGGCCTCGATGAGGATTTCCGCGATCTTCAACGCACCGAGCGGCGTGTTCTCCGAGGGCTTGAAGATCATGGCATTGCCGCAGACGAGGGCAGGAGCGCCCTTCCAGCAGGCGATCTGCTGCGGATAGTTCCACGCGCCGATGCCGACGCAGACCCCGAGCGGCACGCGTTTGGTGAAGGCGAAATCGGCCCCAAGCGGAATATAGTCGCCGTTGAGCCCGGCTGCCGCGATGCCACCGAAGAACTCGAAGGCGTCGGCGCCCGACGTCGGGTCGGCCACGATGGTTTCCTGGATCGGCTTGCCGGTGTCGAGCGTCTCCAGCTCGGAAAGCTCGCGGTTCCTTTCGCGCATGATCTCGGCGGCCCGTCGCAGGATACGCCCGCGCGCCGTCGGGCTCATCGCAGCCCAGTCTTTCTGGGCGCGCTTGGCCGAGGCGACCGCCATTTCCACGATGGCCGGCGTTGCGGCATGCAGGTGCGCGATCACCTCGCCGGTGGCGGGATAGACGCTGTCGAACGACGCGCCGGCGGTGTCCTCCACATATTCGCCGTCAATGAAGTGCGAGGCTTTCGGCTGTGATCTGAGCCTCATATTGCCACTCCTTTCGATGTTTGGCGGCAGGTGCGACCTGTAAGAAAGACAGGGACAAAAGAGCCTGCCCTTTCGGACAGGCAGGTTCCACTCTCGAGAGCCGACGAGAGCGGGAAAGCTTGTAAGGTCGAGACAACGCGGGAGCAGGCCAGCGTTTCAAGCAGTCGATCTGGCGTCATGGTACATATAGAGGTTGGTTATGGGCTCGATCACGGTCCAGATACCCCTGATATCTGGCGTGATCGTCACGAAGTCGTCCTTCTGAACGTCGAGCATGGTGCCGCCCGTGAAAGTGATCTCCGCCCGGCCCTCGATGACGCAGAACGACACCGCGCGGTCATAGTGGATCTCGAAAGGCTCGCTGGAGCCCGCTACCCATTTCGTCCAGGAGACAATCTTCCCTTTGGTGTCCGGCGTTGCCCGGTCTCGCCGGATTCGGTCCGTCACGAAGCTACGATCGGACTGCATGATCCTAAGATCCTCGTCGAAGTCTGGCCAATGGATGCCGTAGCTGGCGCCGGCCGGCTCCAGCGCGCTGCTCGGGCGTGGCGTCGAGCAGGCGCGGGAACCAAGCCAGCGGCACGGAGATGCTGCGGCCGTCCATGAGCGCCACGGTCAACGTGTCTGGGCCGATCTGGACATCGCAGACCCGCTCGTCGGCGCTAGGTGCCAAAATGCCCATGCCTCCTCCAAGGCAGCCTGCCGTTGCCGGACCCGCGCCAGAAGCTCGGCAAGCTCCTTCAGCGTGAAGCCGACATTACGCACGAGCGCGACCGGGCGCAGCCAGAACTTCGCGGTGCAGCCGCGGGCGTGGACGTGGACGTGGACGTGGACGTGGACGTGGACGTGGACGTGCAGGGGCTCATTGGGCTCGCGGCTGTAGAAATAGAAGCGGTAGCTGCGCCAGCGCTCGACGCTCGGCACGCCAGTTCAGGCGTCCAGCAGCATCCGCTCTGGGCTCTCGATGCACTCCTTGACGCGCACCAGAAAGCTCACCGCCTCGCGGCCGTCGATGATACGGTGGTCGTAGGAGAAGGCCAGGTACATCACCCGCCGCGCCTGGATCGAGCTGTCCGGCATGACCATCGCCCGCTGCTTGGTGGCGTGCATCCCCTAGATTCCGACCTGCGGCGGGTTCAGGATGGGGGTGCGCAGCAGCGAGCCGAACACGCCGCCATTGGTGATGGTGAAGGTGCCGCCGGTCAGGTCCTCCATGGCGAAGGGATTCCGGTCGTGGAGGGAGTTAATTGAGGTGGGTCCCCGGCATTCGCGCGGGGGTAAAAGGAGTTAATTGCGTAGGGTGTCCCCGGGATTCACCCGGGATTCAAAGGTTCATGCACCTGCCCCCGCACATGTGCCCCTTGGCCACACGTGGCAAAAGTGGCGGACCGAAGGTTCCTACTGAGGCGGCCGGAGGCGTGTCCGGCCAAGGGGTGAAAAAGTCCGTCGCCTTCATATCCTCCCGCCAGTTTGGGTGGCCAGAAGGGTGAGTATTAAGTTGGTGGAACGGTATGCGGGCTCGCCGGGTCAACTGGATGGCTCACCGTTCAGCCCGTGCCGGCAGCGGCATAGGGTCAAGCGGATCCTTGAGCCGGGATGCGGCATCTCTAGGCTCTCACAGGCGGCGCCGTCTTCAAGGGCGCGCCCGCCGTTGAGCCAGCCGCAGAACCGACCTCGAAACGGCAAAGGCTTTAGGACCTACGCAATCATTACCATTCGAATCGGCCGCAAGCGCGAAGCTTGCCTACGCCACTAAGTCGGGATCGTCGTAGTTCAAAGTCGCCGATCCTGTGCAGGAACTGCTACACACGGCATAGATGCTCAATGCACCTGCTGGCGGTTGATAGTGATTTATCACAGCGCCAGGTGCCACCTCCACATCATTGATGGCATTGCCCGATGAATCAATCGCACCTACGTATAGCGCGCAAGTGCCGGAGTTCGAGAGAGCATTCAGACCACCTTGATTGAGATCTAGATCGCGCTTGATAATTGCGAAGTTGTCTCTTGTGCCCGGACAGGTCAATTCTACGGTGAACGGGCCGGATGCCGTAGCCATAGCTGAAATGCTCCCGTCTGGGTACCCGATGGGGAACCAACGTTCAAAACGTTGACGCATACGGGACCAGCGCCCTGCAGCTGCCGGATCGCCTCGGGGAGACCGGCAAGCCTGCGCACCGTGTCCCTCGTCTCGAGCACGGTCTTGCCGATCAGCTCCAAGCTAACGGTTTCCGCCATGCGACATCCGTCTTGTGCCCCGTCATGGGCAAGGTCGTATAGGCAGCGACCGAAAGGAAGCTCGCGGTAAGGACCGAGCGGTTTCTACGCGTCGAGCAGCATCCGCTCTGGGCTCTCGATGCACTCCTTGACGCGCACCAAAAAGCTCACCGCCTCGCGGCCATCGATGATGCGGTGGTCGTAGCTCAGCGCCAGGTACATCACCGGCCGCGCCTGGATCGAGCCGTCGGGCATGACCATCGCCCGCTGCTTGGTCGCGTGCATCCCCAGGATGCCGACCTGGGGCGGGTTGAGGATGGGCGTGCTCAGCAGCGAGCCGAACACGCCGCCATTGGTGATGGTGAAGGTGCCGCCGGTCAGGTCCTCCATGGCGAGCTTGCCGTCGCGGGCGCGCTTGCCGAGGTCGGCGATCTGCTTCTCGATGGCGGCGAGCGAGAGGAGCTCGGCGTCGCGCACCACGGGCACCACCAGGCCCTGCTCGGTGCTGACGGCGACGCCAATGTCGTAGTGGTGCTTGTAGACCACCTCGTCGCCGTCGATCTCGGCATTGACCGCCGGGTAGGCCTTGAGCGCCTCGCATGCGGCCCTCACGAAGAAGCCCATGAAGCCGAGCTTGATGCCGTGCTTCTTGGAAAAGCTGTCCTGGTAGCGGGCGCGCATCTCGATCGTCGCCGTCATGTCGACCTCGTTGAAGGTCGTCAGCATGGCGGCCGTGTTCTGCGCCTCCTTGAGCCGCTCGGCGATGCGCTTCCTGAGCCGGGTCATGCGGACCCGCTCCTCGCGCCCGGACGGCCGGGCGACCGGCGCGGGCTCGGGGACCGGCTTCTCGGCCCTGGCCAGCGCCTTGTCGGCGAGCGCGGTCACCACGTCGCCCTTGGTGACGTTGCCCTTGGGGCCGGTGGCCGGGACCTCGGCGAGGTCGAGCCCCTTCTCGGCCGCGAGCTTGCGCGCGGCGGGACCGGCCTGGGCGGCGCCGTCGCCCTTGGCTGTCCCCTCGGCCTGCGCCATCGCCCGCGCCGGCTCGCCGGCAGCACCCGGCGGGCCACTCCCTTCGGCCGCCGCCTGCTCCTTGGCCTCGGCCTTGGCCGCCGCAGGCTTGGCCGCAGCCCCTGCCCCGGCCTCGATCCGGCCGATCACCGCACCCACCGAGACGTCGCTGCCGACCTCGACCAGAATCTCGCTCAGCACCCCGGCCGAGGGTGCCGGGACCTCCAGGCTCACCTTGTCGGTCTCGAGCTCGACCAAGGGCTCGTCGACGCCGACGGCGTCGCCGGCCTTCTTGAGCCACTTGGCGATGGTGGCCTCGGTGACCGATTCGCCCAGGGTCGGCACCCGGATCTCGATGCTCATGCTCGGCTCCTCATCCGTCCCCGCCCGGGGCCCGTCCTCATGCGGTCAGCGCGTCCTCGACCAGCTTTGCCTGCTCGCGCTGGTGCTGCGCGTTCGAGCCCGTGGCTGGTGAGGCCCCGGGCTTGCGGCCGGCATAGATCAGCCGCCGCTGCTGGATGCCCACGGCCTCCATCAGATTCTCGATCCTGGGTGCGGTGAAGAACCAAGCGCCCATGTTGCGCGGCTCCTCCTGGCACCAAACGTAGCGCGCGGTCGGGCTGTAGCGGCGCAGCTCCGGCTCCAGCACCTGCTCCGGGAAGGGGGCCAGCTGCTCGAGGCGGATCAGCGCCACCTTGCTCGTCAGCCCACGCTCCTCGCGCGCCTGCGCCAGATCGTAATAGACCTTGCCACTGCACAGGACGACGCGGTCGGCGAGCTGGTCGGCCCCGGAGGGCGGCTGCTCCCACAGCACGCGATGGAAGCTCGAGCCCAGGGAGAGCTCGTCCAGCGTGCTGACGCAGGCCTTGTGCCGCAGCAGCGACTTGGGCGTCATCACGATCAAGGGCTTCCTGAACTCGCGGTGCAGCTGGCGGCGCAGGACGTGGAAGTAGCTCGCCGGCGTGCTCGGGCACACCACCTGGATGTTGTCCTCGGCGTAGAGCTGCAGGAAGCGCTCGAGCCGGGCGGAGCTGTGCTCGGGCCCCTGACCTTCGAAGCCGTGGGGGAGCAGGTTGACCAGGCCGCACAGGCGCAGCCACTTGCTCTCGCCCGAGCTGATGAACTGGTCGTAATAGACCTGCGCGCCATTGGCGAAATCGCCGAACTGCGCTTCCCAGATGGTCAGGCAGTTGGGGTCGGCCAAACTGTAGCCGTACTCGAAGCCCAGCACCCCTTCCTCGGACAGGATGCTGTCGATCACCTCGATGCTCGCCTGCTTCGGCTTGAGGTGCTGCAGCGGGATGTACTTCTCCTCGCTGGTCTGGTCGTAGATGACGGCGTGGCGCTGGCTGAATGTGCCACGGCCGAAATCCTCGCCCGACAGGCGGACCGGGAAACCCTCGACCAGCAGCGAGGCGAACGCCAGATGCTCGGCCGTGGCCCAGTCGATGCCCTGGCCCTCCTCGATCGACTTGCGCCGCTGCTGGATCACCCGCTTCAGCCTGGGGTGCACGTTCAGGCTGGCCGGCAGGTCGGTCATCTTCAGGCCGAGCTCGCGCAGGATCTCGACCGAGGCCGCGGTCTTGCCGCGCTCATATTCCATCGGCGCCGCACGCAGGCCCGACCAGGCGCCCTCGAGCCAGTCGACCTTGTTCGGCTTGTAGCTGCGAGAGGTCTCGTGAGCCGCATCGAGCTGCTGGATGAAGGCGTCGTAGAGCGCCTGAGCCTCACCCGGCTTGATCACGCCCTCGCGCTCGAGCGCGGCGGCGTAGCTCTGGCGCACGGTCGGGTGCTGGGCGATCTTCTTGTACATCAAAGGCTGGGTGAAGCCCGGCTCGTCGCCCTCATTGTGGCCGTGGCGCCGGTAGCACCACAGGTCGATCACCACGTCGATCTTGAACTTCTGCCGGAACTCGGTCGCCAGCCGCGCCGCGTGGGTCACCGCGACCGGATCGTCGCCGTTGACGTGGAACACCGGGCTCTGCACGCCGCGGGCGACGTCCGACGGGTAGGGCGAGCTGCGCGAGTAGGCCGGGCTGGTGGTGAAGCCGATCTGGTTGTTGACGATCAGGTGGATGGTGCCGCCGATCTTGTAGCCTTTCAGATCCATCATCTGCAGGCATTCGTGGACCACGCCCTGGCCGATGAAGGCGGCGTCGCCGTGCATCAGGATCGCCATGATGCGGCTGCGCTCGGTGTCGCCCTTCTGCGTCTGCTTGGCGCGCACCTTGCCCATCACCACCGGATTGACCGCCTCCAGATGCGAGGGGTTGGCGGTCAGCGAGAGGTGCATGGTGCGGCCGTCGGGCAGCACCCGGTCCATCGAGGTGCCCAGATGGTACTTGACGTCGCCCGAGCCCAGCACCTCGTCGACCACGGCCTTGCCCTGGAACTCGGACAGGATCGCGGCATAGGGCTTGCCCATGACGTTGGCCAGCACGTTGAGCCGGCCGCGATGCGGCATGCCGATGACGATCTCCTCCCCGCCCAGCTCGGCCGCGGTGCGGATGATCGTCTCCAGGCAGGGGATGGCGCTCTCGCCGCCGTCCAGGCCGAAGCGCTTGGTGCCCGGGAACTTGACGTGCAGGAACTGCTCGAAGCCCTCGGTCTCGGTCAGGTGCTCGAGGACCTCGCGCTTCTCCTCGGCGGTCGAGGCGAACAGCCCGGCGCTGCCCTCGATGCGCGACTGGATCCAGGCCTTCTGCGCCGGGTCCTGGATGTGCATGAACTCGATGCCGACCGTGCCGCTGTAGGTCTGCTGCAGCACCGCCATGATCTGGCGCAGCGTGGCCTTCTCCAGCCCGAGCACGTAGTCGAGGTAGAACTCGCGGTCGAGATCGGCTTCGGTGAAGCCGTAGGAGCGATAGTCGAGCTCGGGGTGCTGCTCGTTGTGGGTCAGGCCCAGCGGGTCGAGCTTGGCGTTGAGGTGGCCGCGGACGCGGTAGGCGCGGATCAGCATGATCACCCGCAGATGATCATGGATCAGCGCCTTGACCGCGGGGTCGTCGATGCTGTGCTCGCCGGGTGCCACGGCCGGCGCCGCCTCGACCAACCGCAGATGCGTCGGCCGCGGCGCCAGGGCGGCGCGGGCACGCTGGAACAGCGCTCGGTTCTCCGGCTCGAGCTCGTCGAAATAGGCCCGCCAGCTTGAATCGACCGTCGTCGGATCGGTCAGATAGCGGGCGTACAGCTCCTCGATGAACGAGCTGTTGCCGCCATAGAGGAACGAGGTTTGCTCAAGCTCGAGCCGCTTCGCCATCCTGCTGCCCCCCAATGCCGACGACGGCACCCGGCCGAAAGAAGGGTCGGGTCGCCGGCCGCGTCAATCCGCCAACGATCTAGCGCGCACCCATCGCCTCGACCATCGCCTCGCCGATGTGGGCGGGGCTCTTGGCGATCTTGATGCCCGCCGCCTGCATCGCCTCGATCTTCTCCTCGGCACCGCCCTTGCCGCCGGAGATGATGGCACCGGCATGGCCCATGCGCCGCCCCGGCGGGGCGGTGCGCCCGGCGATGAAGCCGACGATCGGCTTCTGGCAGCCCGAGGCCTTCCAGAACGCCGCCGCGTCCTCCTCGGCCGAGCCACCGATCTCGCCGATCATGATCACGCCTTCGGTCTGCGGGTCGGCGATGAACATCTCGAGCGCATCGATGAACTCGGTACCCTTGACCGGGTCGCCGCCGATGCCGACGCAGGTCGACTGACCGAGACCTGGCCGCGTGGTCTGGGCCACCGCCTCGTAGGTCAGGGTACCCGAGCGCGACACCACGCGACTGCGACCGCCTCGTTCAGCCCGAGCGCGACACCACGCCGATCTTGCCCGGCAGGTGGATGTGGCCCGGCATGATGCCGATCTTGCACTGGCCCGGCGTGATCACGCCCGGGCAGTTCGGACCGACCAAACGCGAGCTCGAGCCGCTCAGCGCCCGCTTGACCTTGACCATGTCCATCACCGGGATGCCCTCGGTGATGCAGACGATCAGGGGCACCTCGGCCTCGATCGCCTCGAGGATCGCGTCCGCGGCGAAGGGTGCGGGGACATAGATCACCGAGGCGTCGCAGTCGGTGGCCTTGCGCGCGGCCAGCACCGTGTCGAACACGGGCAGACCGAGATGGCTCTCGCCACCCTTGCCCGGGGTCACGCCGCCGACCATGCGCGTGCCGTAGGCGATCGCCTGCTCGGAGTGGAAGGTCCCCTGCGCGCCGGTAAAGCCCTGGCAGATGACCTTGGTGTTGCTGTCGATCAGGACGGACATCAGGCTGCCTTCCGCACGGCTTGAACCACCTTCTCGGCGGCGTCGGCGAGATCGTCGGCCGGGATGATCGGCAGGCCCGAATCCCGCATGATCTGCTTGCCGAGATCGACGTTGGTGCCCTCGAGCCGGACCACGAGCGGCACGTTGAGGTTCACCTCGCGGGCCGCCGCGACCACGCCCTCGGCGATCACGTCGCAGCGCATGATCCCACCGAAGATGTTGACCAGCACGCCCTCGACCTTGGGGTCGGAAAGCAGCAGCTTGAAGGCAGCGGTCACCCGCTCCTTGGTGGCGCCGCCGCCGACGTCGAGGAAGTTGGCCGGCTCGCCGCCGCACAGCTTGATGATGTCCATGGTCGCCATGGCGAGGCCGGCGCCGTTGACCATGCAGGCGATGTTGCCGTCGAGCTTGATGTAGTTGAGCTCGTGCCGGCTGGCCTCGATCTCGTGCGGATCCTCCTCGTCGAGATCGCGCAGCTCCATCACCTTGGACTGGCGGTAGAGCGCGTTGCTGTCGAAGTTCATCTTGGCGTCGAGCGCCACCAGATCGCCTTCGCCGGTGACCACGAGCGGGTTGATCTCGACCAGCGAGGCGTCGCGCTCGACGACGCACTGGTAGAGCCCCTTCATGAACGCGACCGCCTTGCCGACCTCCTTGCCCTTGAGGCCGAGGCCGAAGGCCAGGTCGCGGCCGTGGAACGGCATGAAGCCGGTCACCGGGTCGATCGCGACCTTGACGATCTTCTCGGGGTGCTTGGCCGCCACCTCCTCGATCTCGACGCCGCCCTCGGTCGACGCCATGAAGGTGACGCGCGAGGTGGCCCGGTCGAGCACGGCACCCAGATAGAGCTCGCGCGCGATGTTGCAGCCGTCCTCGATGTAGACGCGCTTGACCGTGCGGCCCTGCGGCCCGGTCTGATGCGTGACCAGCGTCATGCCGAGCATGTCGTTGGCGCGCTGGCGCACCTCCTCGATCGACTTCGCGATCTTCACGCCGCCGCCCTTGCCGCGACCGCCGGCATGGATCTGCGCCTTGACGACCCAGATCGGGCCGCCGAGTGCCCTGGCGGCCTGCTCGGCCTCCTCGGGCGTGTAGGCGACCTGGCCGCGCAACACGGTGACGCCGTACTCCTTGAGCAGCGCCTTCGCCTGGTATTCGTGGATATTCATGGGCGCCCCTCTAGAGCTTGACCGCTGCGCACAGCGACTTCACGGCGGCGACGGACTTGTCGAACATCGCCTGCTCCTCGGCGGTCAGGGCGATCTCGACCACCTTCTCCACGCCGCCCTGGCCGATGACCACCGGCACGCCGACATAGAGGTTCTCGACCCCGTACTGGCCGGTCAGGTGGGCGGCGCAGGGCAGCAGCCGGCGCTGGTCCTTGAGATAGCTCTCGGCCATCTGGATGGCCGAGGCGGCCGGCGCGTAGAATGCCGAGCCGGTCTTGAGCAGGGCCACGATCTCCGCACCGCCGTCGCGGGTGCGCTGGACGATCGCGTCAAGCTTCTCCTGTGTGGTCCAGCCCATCTTGACCAGGTCCGGCAGCGGGATGCCGGCCACGGTCGAGTAGCGCACGAGCGGGACCATGGTGTCGCCGTGGCCGCCCAGCACGAAGGCCGTAACGTCCTCGACCGAGACCTTGAACTCCTCGGCGAGGAAGTAGCGGAAGCGGGCGCTGTCGAGCACGCCGGCCATGCCCACGACCTTCTTGGGATCGAGGCCGGTGACCTTCTGCATCGCCCAGACCATCGCGTCGAGCGGATTGGTGATGACGATGACGAAGGCGTCGGGCGCGTATTTCTTGATGTTCTCGCCGACGCTCTTGATCACGTTCGCGTTGGTCGCGATCAGGTCGTCGCGGCTCATGCCGGGCTTGCGCGGGATGCCGGCGGTGACGATGACCACGTCCGCACCCTCGATCGCGGCATAGTCGCTACCGCCGCTCAGGGCGGCGTTGAAGCCCTCGACCGGGCCGGCCTGGGCGAGATCGAGCGCCTTGCCCGGGGGCACGCCTTCGGCGATGTCGAACAGGACGACGTCGCCCAGCTCCTTCTGCGCGGCGAGCAATGCCAGGGTGCCGCCGATCTGGCCGGCGCCGATGAGGGCGATCTTGCTGCGAGCCATCCCGGCTGTCCCTCCTGCGGGCATCTGTAAGGTGGCGCCCTCTCTAACCCCTACCCGAACAGGCGGCAATGCGACGGCCGTGCGCGCCCGAAAGGCCCGTCTGCGTCACGAGCGCGCGCCGCCCGGCGGCCCGAGGCTCGCGGTTGGGCGCGCATCGTGTCGTGGCGGCATGCTAGGCAAGCGGCATTCTTGCGAGCGGAGACAAGGTTGCCGGAAACGGCGACCCCATTAACCAAGATGAAACCTCTAGATGTTTTATTGCTGCCGCGACATGAAACTTCGCGGCGAGATTCGAACGTGATGCGCATGGGGCCGAACCTTTCGGAAAGGCCGGTGGCATGATCCGCAAGACCATGCGCATCGGCGAAGTCCGCACCTCGATCAAGCTCGAGAAGGAGTTCTGGTCCTACCTCAAGGACGTGGCCGAGGAGCGCGGGATCCGCCTCTCCTCCCTCGTCAACGAGGTGGCGGCGGCCACGCCGGAGCGGACCAACCTCGCCTCGACCTTGAGGACCTTCGCGCTCTCCCATGCGCGCCTGCGCAGCCAGACCATGCAGCGCGAGCTGGAGCGTCTGTCCTTGGCCGGGAACACGCAGGATCTCGTCCACGTGCTCGAGGCCTGCCCGCTGCCCTGCCTCGTCCTGGACCCCGACCGCCAGATCCGGCAGCTCAACCGCTCCTTCGCGCTCTGGCTGAATCTCGATCCGCGCGCGACGGTCGGCCAGCGGCTGGACAACATCATGATCCTGCGCGGGCAGAACCTGAAGGAGATGTGGGCGGGTCTCAGCGACGGCAGGCTGGCGCGCGGCGCGATCAGCGCCACCTATGTCTCGCCCGGCAAGGTCCGGACCTCGCAGGCGACGGCACTGGCACTCGCGAACGGTGGCGCCGGCACCCCGCGGCGCGGCTGCCTCGTCATGTTCGAGACGCTCGCCGGGCGCAACTGACGCGGCGGACGGTCACGGCCGCGGCGCACGCTTGGACAGGATCCGCTGCAGGGTGCGGCGGTGCATGCTCAACCGGCGCGCGGTTTCCGAGACGTTGCGGTTGCACTGCTCGAACACGCGCTGGATGTGCTCCCAGCGCACCCGGTCGGCCGACATCGGGCGCTCGGCCGGCTCCTCGGCCTCCTCGCCCTGGCCGAGCAGCGACGCCACGACCTGCTCCGCCTTGACCGGCTTGGCGAAATAGCCGACGACGCCCGCCTTCAACGCCACGAGGCTGGAGGCGATGCTGTCGTAGCCGGTCAGGATGACGATGCGCACGCCCGGGCGCAGCTCCTGCAGATGGGCGACCAGCTCCATGCCGTAGCCGTCCTGCAGGTTCAGATCGAGCACCGCGAACTCGGGGGTGAAATCGCCGACCGCCTCATAGGCCTCCCTGAGGCCCCCGGCGGTGGCGACCTCGAAGCCTTCGCGCTCGAGCGCGCGCACCAGATTCTTGCGCAGCGGCGCTTCGTCGTCGACGAGAAGGACCTTGCGGCCAGGCGCACCTGCCCGCATCGGCCCGACATTCGCT
Organism: Geminicoccaceae bacterium; assembly: GCA_044224255.1. Classification (GTDB taxonomy): domain Bacteria; phylum Pseudomonadota; class Alphaproteobacteria; order Geminicoccales; family Geminicoccaceae; genus Benzoatithermus. Next base: position 16,261 of record JBGAKU010000037.1, on the reverse strand, counting down.
GGTTCGCTGATCACCCGGACGCCCCCTTTTTTGCCTGCGGCGGGACCGCCGCCGCGCTACTCGCGCGGTGCCCGCTTGTTCAGAATGCGCTGCAAGGTGCGGCGGTGCATGTTCAGCCGCCGCGCCGTCTCCGAGACGTTGCGGTTGCACTGCTCGAATACGCGCTGGATGTGCTCCCAGCGCACCCGGTCGGCCGACATCGGATTGTGCGGCGGCGGCGGCAGGGTGGAGCCGGTCGCCAAAAGCGCGTTGATCACGTCGTCCGCGTCCGCGGGCTTGGCCAGGTAGTCGACCGCGCCGGCCTTCACCGCGGCCACGGCGGTGGCGATGTTGCCGTAGCCGGTGAGGATCACCACCCGCACCTTGGGGTGCAGCTCGCGCAGCCGGCGCACCAGCTCGATCCCGCTGCCGTCCTCCAGCCTGAGGTCGATGACGGCGTATTCGGGCTTGACGCTGTGGGCGAGATTGATGCCCGCCTTCAGGCTGTCCGCCGCATAGACCATGAAGCCACGCCGCTCGAGCGCGCGCTGCAGGCTGCGCCGCAGCGGCGCGTCGTCGTCGACGAGGATCAGAATCGGCGCCTCGCCGCCCGGCCGCTCGAGAATCGGCGACGGAGCGACGGTCGCGGCGTCAGTGGCGTCTTGCATCGCGGTTCAGCTCCCCGAAGGCCCGTGCGAGCTGGTGCGCCGGCCATCTGATGGTCACCCGCGCTCCCTCACTCGTGTTGTCGAAATGGACTTTGGCGCCGGTCCGAGCAAGCAGGGTGTTGGCGATGAAGATCCCCAGACCGAGGCCGCCCTCCTTGCGCCGGGTCGACAGGAACGGCTCGCCCAGCCAGTCGAGCACCTCGGACGAGAAGCCCGGGCCATCGTCCTCGATCGTGAGCGTGACGCCCGACCGCGCCGGCTGGAGCGTGACGAGGACCTCCGAGCGGGCGAACTGGATGGCGTTGTCGATCAGATTGGCGAGCGAATGCCGCAGCTCCGGCGTCAGCGTCACCTCCGGCTCCTCGGCGCCGTCGCTGGCGAGCCGGTCGATGCGCACGGCGATGCCCGGCCGCGCATGCTCGGCGGCAAGGTGGTCGAGCAGGCCGGTGAACGGCGCGCGCGTGAAGCTGCGATGCCGGTCGTCGTCGGCGCGCTTGCCGAGGCCGGCCAGCAGCTCGCGGCAACGCAGCGCCTGCGCCATCAGATCGCGCGCATCCTCGGCGAGCGGGCTGCCGTCCGGCAGCTCGCGGACCATCTCCTTGGCGATGATGCTGATGGTGGCCAAGGGCGTGCCGAGCAGATGCGCCACCGCCGCCGATTGCCCGCCCAGGGCGGACAGCTCCTGCTCGCGCGACAAGGCGAGCTGGGTTGCGGTCAGCGCCTCGGACCGCTGCCGTGCCTCCTCGGCGACGCTCCAGGCGAACACCGCGATCAACATGATGGCCAGGCTCAGGGCGGCCCAGCCGCCGACCCGGTAGAGGGCAGGCAGGGTCAGCCCACCCGCGCGCCAGGGCAGGGGACCCGCCCACATGGCGAGCGCCGCCACGCAGATCAGCGTGAGCAGCGTCACGCCGACGGTCGAGCGGACGTCGAGGGTCACGGCCGCCAGCGCCAGGGGCACGAGCAGCAGCACCGCGAACGGGTTCTGCACCCCGCCGGTCAGAGCGAGAAGGTAGGCGAGCTGCAGGATGTCGAGCGCGAACAGAGCCGCGGCGCTGCGCTCGGGCAGGCGCGTGGTCGCCTTGAGGCCGAGCGAGAGCAGGAGATTGACCGCCGCGCTGAGCGCCACGGCCGGCAGCAGCGCGCCCAGCGGCAGCACGATGCCCAAGGAGAAGTGGACGAACAGGATGGTGAACAGCTGGCCGATCACCGCGACCCAGCGGATCAGCGAGACCGTGTGCAGCCGCACCCGCCCCTGGGTGTCCTCGGCGAACCCCGTGAGCTCGGCCAGCATGCGACCGAGCCAGCCGCTGGACGTGCGTCCGCCGCTCTCGGGTGTCAGTTCAATTGATCTGGCCAATCCCTGCCCCGGCACCACGACCTGTCCGCGATCTATACGGTCGCGATGCCGCCGCGGCGAGGGTCTTTCTCGCCGTCAATTCCGCATCGTGCTGCAGCGACCCGTCGTCACGGGCGGGCACGCTTGCCGAGCAGGGCGCCCTTGATCGACTTCATACCCCGGAACAGGGCCGGCGCGCGCCGAATCAGCGTGCGCTCGCCGACGCGCAGGGCACCGCCGACCGCTCCCAGCGGCCGGTCGCCATGCAGCGTGACCGGCACCTCGTTGACCAGGATCTCCTGCGCGCTGCCATGCGCGCGGCGGCCCCAGAGATAGATCTGCGAGCAGGGGATGTAGTGCGCGGTGAAGGAACGGCGCGAGCGGTCCGGGCGAGTCGTAGCGAGGCTGCCGTGGATGGCGAGGGACGACCACAGGATCATGTCGCCCTGCCGGAGCGCCGGCGCCACCAGGCGCAGCGCCGATCCGCCGGCGAACTCCGCCATGCGCTGCTTGTACTCGGGGCCGTTGGGATCGATCTCGTCGAGCTTGAGGCTTGGCGGGGTGGGCGTGAGGTGGCTGCGCGCATAGACGTAGAACCGGCCGGCGCCGGGATCGATGTCCTCGGCGGCGACCCAGACCCCGAGCATCCGCCCCGTCTCCTCCGCGTCGATGTAGTGGCTGTCGCGGTGGGCCCAGGTCTTCTGGTTGCCGTCGAAATACATTGTGTGGATCATCCGGGCCGGCTCGCCGAGCAGCGCCGCCACCACCTCCCGGATCGAGCCGTGCGTCAGCAGCTCGAGCCCACCGTCGCGGAAGCCGCCGAAGCGGTCGCCCGGCAGGTCCTGGATGTTCATGATCGGGTATTTCATGAACCCGGCGTCGGTGAACACGTGCCGCTCGAAGTCGCTCGAGGCGTGGCGCTTGAAGTAGGCCCGGCTCGGCTTCACCTCGCGCTCGAACGCGGCCACGGCACGCGCGCAGAGCTCGCGCGGGACGGCGCCCCGGACGACGACATAGCCCTGGTCCAGATAGTGCGCGCGCAGTGCCGCACGATCCGCCAGCGGGTAGGTGAACTCGCCCGCGTCCGACTCGTGGCTCCACTCGAAGCCCTCGTTGATGTCCACCGCACCGGTCTCCCGTCTCGCGACTCCGCACGGACGGGAAGGCTAGCCGATCAGGACAGGCAGCGGCGCGGCATCCTGAGCCCAGCCTCACGGTAGTACCGCGCGGCACCCGAATGAACCTCCGCGAACACGCACTGGTCGAGCATCTCGTTCGGGTCGGCTGCGGCGAAGGCGAGATGCAAGGTGCGGAACTCCGCGAGTTGGGTGAACAGCGTCTTGGTCACCGCATAAGCGATCTCGTCGGGCAGGTCCGTGCCGGCGATGACGATGCCACGCACGCCGATCGTGGGTGTGGGATCGGGATTGTTCGGATAGAGCCCGCCCGGGACGATCGCGGGAACGTAGTAGGGATAGCGCTCGATCATCTGTCCGGCGAAGACCTGGTCGAGCGGCACGAGGCGGGCGGCGCAGGCGAAGGTCGCCTCCTGCATCACCGGGACCGGGTTCGCCGCCACGAATGCCACCGCATCGACGCGGCCACCGCAGAGGGCCTGCGCCTGCAGGGACGAGCGGATGTTCGAGATCTCGAGGAAATCGGAGGGTGCCCAGCCCCGCGCGCGCATGATCTGGCGAAAGGTGACCTCGCTGCCCGAGGCGGGTGGCCCGATATTGATCCGCTGACCCTTGAGATCGACGATCTGCGGCGTCCAGTTCGCGGCCGTGGTCAGGACCAAAAAGGTCTCGACGACCGGCGAGAACAGCACCCGCAGCCGGCCGTCGAGCGGCGCGCCTGCGAACTGCCCCGTACCGGTCACCGCATCGTGGAGCGTGTCGCCCTGGGCAAGGCCGAGCGGCAGCCGGCCGGAAGCGACCAGCTGGACATTGCTCACCGACCCCGCGGTACCCTCACTCGAGCAGTCGATGGGCGCCGCCGGGGGATGGTCCCGCAGCAGGCGGCACAGCGCGGCACCGATCTGGTAGTAGATGCCGGTGACGCCGCCCGTGCCGATGGCCAGGGGATAGGGCGTCGCCGCACGTGACGGCAGTGGCACCAGGAGCGACGCCACCAGCAGGAGCGGCAACAGGATGCGCTTCATACCACCTCCAGCCTCGACGGCGCGGCAACGGCGCGGCTGGCACCGGCGAGCCGCCGTTGCAGCAGGAGCAACAGCAGCAGGCCCGGCACGGCCGCCGCCGTGGTGGTGAGGAAGAACCCGATCCAGCTCATGTTGTCCGCCAGGAAGCCACCACCGGCGCTTAGCGTGGTCCGCGCCTGCGCCATGAAGGAGGAGAGTAGCGCGTACTGGGTCGCGGTGTAGCTGAGATTGCACAGCGAGCTCAGATAGGCGACGAAGGCCGCCGTCCCCATGCCGCCGGCGAGATTCTCGACCGAGATGGTGACGGCGAGCATGGTGAGGTCGCGCCCGGCCCAAGCCTGCAGGACGAAGACCAGGTTGGAGAACAGCTGGACGATGCCGCAGATCCATAAGGCCGGCACGATCCCACGCAGGTTGACGATCGCGCCGCCCAGGAAGCCGCCGAGCAGGGTCGCGACCAGCCCGTAGCCTTTCACGATCGTGGCGACCTCGGGCTTGGTGAAGCCGAGCTCGACGTAGAACGGGTTGGTCATCGTGCCGAGCAGCGCGTCGCCCAGCTTGTAGAGCATGATGAACAGGAGGATCAGCAGGGCGGTGGCCATGCCGTTGCGACGGAAGAAGTCGGCAAACGGCTCGACCACCGCCTGCTTCAGCCACACCGCCGCACCGCCGCCGCGCGCCGGCAGCGGTGCATCCGGCTCGGGTGCGAGCAGGACGGTGACCATGCCGATGCCGAGGCAGGCCGCCATCGCGGCGTAGGCCCAGAACCAGCCAGCATACGCGGCGATGAGCAGGGCGCCGGCCCCCGCCAGCAGCATGGCGACACGGTAGCCGATCACGACCATCGCCGCCCCGGCCCCCTGCTGCCGCTCCTCGAGCAGCTCCACGCGGTAGGCGTCGATCACGATGTCCTGGCTCGCCGAGAGAAAGGCGACCAGCACCGCGAACAACGCCATCCGGCCGAGATCCGCCCGCGGGTCACAAGCGCCCAGCCCCACGATCGCGAGCGCCAGCAGGATCTGCACGAACAGCAGCCAGCCGCGCCGGCGGCCGAGGGCCCGGGTGAGCAGGGGCAGCGGCACCCGGTCGATGACCGGCGACCAGGCAAACTTCCACGTGTAGGGCAGGCCGGCCAGCGCGAACAGCCCGATCGCCGCCTTGTCGACCTGCGCCTCGGCCAGCCAGAAGGTCAGGGTCGAGAGCGTGAGCAGGAGCGGGAGCCCGCTCGCGAAGCCGAGCAGCAGGACCACGACGACGCGCGGCTCGAGATAGACCTCGGTCGCGCGCAGCCAGTCCCGCAGCAAGAGCGCCTCCCGCTTAGAAGAAGCGCTCCTGGACGGTGACGATGTCGCCGGGCAGCAGCGCGGTATCGCCCTGGACCTCGGTTCCGGCCGAGTTGCTGCCGCCGCGCTGGAGCTGGAAGTCGCTCTGCTTGGCCCGATAGCTGAACCCGCCGGCCAGCGCCACCGCGTTGAGCACCGTCATCCCGTTGACGTAGGGATAGGCGCCCGGCGACTTGACCTCGCCCAGGATATAGAATGGACGATAGTTCAGCACCTCGACCGACACCTGCGGATCGACCAGGTAGCCGTCCTGGAGCTTGTCCTGCAGCCGCGCCTCGAGCTCGCGCGTGGTCAGCCCGTAGGCCTGCACCTCGCCGATCAGCGGCATGGCGAAGTTGCCGGCACCGTCGAGCGCGAACTCGCCCGACAGGTCCTCATGGCGGAACACGGTGATCTTGACCCGGTCGCCGGAGCCCAGGCGGTAGCTGCTGGTCACCAGATCCGAGACGTTCGCGCCCGGCGCAGGCGGCGTCGGCATCGCGGGTGGCGGGCCAGACTGGGTAGCACAGGCTGCGAGCGCCGCGGCCAGACCCAGCGCCGCCATCCAACTCCTCAAGCGCCCCAAGAGCATCCTCGATCTCCGCCGCCATGCCGTGCGCGCCACCAGCGGTCCGACGCCCGCCGGCGGCTTCCCCTTAGTGCCGGCCCCACGCCCGGGCAAGCCGGCGCGCTCGCGGGCCGGACCTCACATCCGGACGGTGAACCCGACCAGCACGATGTTGCGATCGAACTCGGCCGTATTGTCGTCCGAATCGCGCTTCGTGAAGGTGTAGTTGGCGTCCAGCGTCAGGTTGCGGTTGACCAGGTAGCTGACGCCGGCACCCGCAGAGTAGATATTGTCGTTCCGGCTCGTGCCCTGGAAGTCGTCCCGGGTGTAGCCCAGGGTGCCGTTGAGCAGCAGGTTGCGCAGCAGCTCGTGCTGGACCTCGACGCCGACCTGGTTCTGCAGATTGCCCTCGGCCGTGTCGCCCTCGAAGGTGACGGTCGATTCCAACACCTCGCTGCTGGCCGAGAAGATCACCGAGGTCAGCGGCGTGACGTTCCAGGTGATGTTGCCGTTGGCACCGGGGCCGCCGCTGTTGTTGAGACCGCTCGCGTCGTAGTAGCGCTGCGAGTAGCCGAACGAGGCCTCGCCGAAGACGATGCTGGTGATGTCGACGGTGGTGCCGACTGCGGCGCGCCAACCGTGGTTGTCGCGCTTTTGGAGATCACCGTCGATGAACTGGTCCTCGTCGTACTCGCGCCAGCTGTAGTTGCCCTGCACGAACGTGCCGATGCGGGGTGACACCTGGTAGCCGACACGCAGCCGGCCGCCATACTCCCAGCGATCCCGGCGGCTGTTCTCGCGGTCGCCGATATCGTCGTAGAGCAGGCGCTGCACGCCACCGCCGACCACGGTGAAGATGCGGTTGAAATTGTGCCGGTACTGGGTATCGAGCAGGCCGGTATAGTACCGGGTCAGGTTGCCGCGGTCGCTCGTGCCGATCGTGGTCGTGCCGCTGTCGTCCGGATCGTCCCGATTCTCATGGAGCCGGTCGAAGCGGAGCGTGCCCGACGCGATGTCGTCGCGGGTGATGTCGAGGCGCCCGGTGGTCGAGGCGAAGGCGTCGAGATAGTCGTTCTCGTTGTGGTCCGCCCAGGCGGCACCGACGGCGCCGGCGGAGAAGTTCAGGGCGTGGCGCGACCAGTTGGAGTTGACGTCGACCCGCGGCGCCAGGATCGCGCCGACATCGGCGTCCTCGTTGTTCTCCGTCGCGAACACGTTGCTGTCGTAGGTGCCGCTGAGGCTGATCGACGGGAAGATCAGGAAGCTGCCGGCGCGGATGCCGAGGGGATCGAGCTCCGGCCGTGGTCGCTGCTGGACCGTGACGTTCGGATCGGGGTTGTCGCTCTGCTGCTGCTGTGCGCCGGCCAGCTGCGGCGCACACACGATCCCGGCAAGGGCCAGGCAGGCGACGCCCAAATGCTTCCCGTTGGTCATGTTACCTCCGAAAGATAGGCTGGAGCGGCGCTCACGGCGCGGCACGCCGCCCCGAAGCGGACGGGTGATGACGCAGCTTGGAGACCTGAATTGCCGTCAACGCTTCAGCTTGCTGATTGGGGCAGTTTAACTCAGAGGGTCTCTCTGATAGTTGAGCGGGTGAGCACGTGACAACCTTGCCCGTCGATCGCGGCGGGGCAGCGCTGGCGTGCGAGGCGGTTACGCGCCATATGTCGCTCGCCTGCAACATGGGCTGGCGCGGACGCAACCTCGCGGGGCGCTGACGGGTCACGCCGAAGGGAAGACGACCGTAGGTATGCTGAAGCGGCTCTTCCAGCGCCCTCGCGCTACCTCGCAAGCAGAACCCACAGTTGATGGGCGGGCACCTACGCTCCCGCGCGGGGTTCGCGTCTACGCGGTCGGCGACCTCCACGGCCGGCTCGACCTCCTGCTGGCCATGGAGGCGCTGATCGAAGCCGACTGGCGCGAGCACGGCCCGCACGACGACGCCGTGATCATCCATCTCGGCGATCTCGTCGATCGCGGCTTCGAGAGCCGCAAGCTGCTCGATCACCTCATCGCCACCGCGCCGATCGGCCCGCCCAAGGTGCTCATCCTGGGCAACCACGATCTCTGGCTGCGCGAGTTCGTCGCCGCCGACCAAGTCGACGCCGAGCAGGTGGCGAGCTGGATGCGCTATGGCGGCGACGCGACGCTGCTCAGCTACGGCGTCAGGCTCGACCTGCGCCAGCCCGAGGCGGAACGGTTCGCGGCCGCACAGCGGCAGATGCGCGACCGGTTTCCGGCCACCCATGCCGAGCTGCTCGATCGCCTCGACCTCGCCTTCGGCTTCGGCGACTACTTCTTCTGCCACGCCGGCATCCGGCCCGATCTGGCCCTGGAGCGGCAGAGCGAGGCGGATCTCCTGTGGATCCGCGAGCCCTTCCTGAGCTGGGAGGGCAACTACGGCAAGATCGTGGTCCACGGGCACACGGTGGAAGACGCGCCGGTCACGCGCGTCAATCGGATCGGGATCGACACCGGGGCCTGCTGGACCGGGCGGCTGACCTGCCTGGTCCTCAGCGGCCGCGAGCGCCGGTTCCTGCAGACCGGCCGTTAGCTGGCAACCGGCCCGGCCGGGCGCTAGGGTCGGCCGCGGTCAATCGAGAGCGAGGTCGGAATGGCGACGGGTGGTCTGCGCGTGCTGGTGACGGGTGGCTGCGGCTATATCGGCAGCTTCATCGTGCGCCACCTGCTCGATGCCGGGCATCGGCCCACCGTCGTCGACAATCTCTATTCGGGCCACCGCTGGGCGGCGCAGGAAGCCGAGCTGGTGGTCCTCGACCTCGCCGAGCGGGAGCGGCTCGCCGAGCTGCTGGCTGCGCATCGCTTCGACGCGGTCGTGCACTGCGCCGCGCACATCTGGGTCGGGGAATCGGTGCGCCAGCCCGCGCGCTACTACGCCAACAATACCGGCAACGCGATCGGCCTGTTCGATCTCTGCGCCAAAGCCGGCGTTCCGGCGGTGGTCTTCTCCTCGACCGCGGCGGTCTATGGCGAGCCGGCGGCCGGCCTGCTCGACGAAAGCCTGCCGACAGCACCCATCAATCCCTACGGCGCCTCGAAGGCGATGAGCGAGCGCGTGCTCACCGACATCGCCGCCGCGACCGGCCTGCGCTACGGCATCCTGCGCTACTTCAACGTCGCCGGCGCCGACGCCGAGGCGCGGATCGGCGAGGCCACGCCCGACAACGCGCATCTGATCAAGCTGGCCTGCGAGGCCGCGTTGGGCCTGCGGCCCGGCATGGCGATCCACGGCACGGACTACCCGACCCCGGACGGGACCTGCATTCGCGACTATGTCCATGTCGACGATCTCGCGCGCGCCCATGTCATGGCGCTGGAGCACCTGGCCGCCGGCGGCGCCTCGCTGACCGCCAATTGCGGCTACGGCCACGGCTTCTCGGTGCGAGAGGTGCTCGACACCGTCCGCCAGGTCACCGGCGTGCCGTTCCCGATCACCGCCGGCCCGCGACGCCCCGGCGATCCCGCCGAGCTGGTCGCCGACAGCCGCCGGCTGCGGGCGCTGCTGGGCTGGTCGCCCCGGCACGACGATCTGGACTACATCGCCGACACTGCCTGGCGCTGGGAGCAGGCGCTGAACCGGCGCCAGCGAGTCGCCGTCGGATTCTGATCGCCATGACCGCAGGGCGATTGCTGGCGACAGTCCTGCTCGGATTCCTGCTCGCCACCTCCGCCGCGGCGCAGCCGACTGGCCCCTCGGTGGCGGCCACAGCACCGGCGCCCCCACCCGCCAGCGACGCGGACGTCAAGGCGCTGATCGACACGCTCGAGAACGACAAGTCGCGCGCCGAGCTGTTGGGCCGCCTGAAGGCGCTCGAGGTCGTCGCGGCGCCGGCGCCCGAGAGCAATCTGATCGATGACGCGCTGGACAGCCTGAACACCGAGATCTCGGCGCGCCTCGATGATGTGCTGCAGTCGCTGACCGGCCTTTGGGCGGCCTTGGGCCAGTACCCCATCCTGACGACATGGTTCCGCAACCAGATCACCGATCCGATCAGCCGGTCGATGTGGTACACGATCGGCAGCCAGGTCGGCGCGGCCGTGCTCGCCGGCTATCTCGCCAGCCTTGCGGTGCGGGCACTGCTGCGCGGCTGGCGCGAGCGGCGCCTCAACCTCCCCGTGGCGGCCAAGCGCAAGAGACGCCTGGTCGCATCCCTCGCCCAGCTCGCCGTCAACCTCGCGGCGCTGCTCGCCTTCCTCGTGGCCACCTATCTCGTCCTCGGGCAAACCCAGGTGACGCTGCTCGGCCGCAGGGTGGCGGGCGATCTGCTGCTGGCGGTCGCCTGCGGCCGAGCCATCACCTCCCTCAGTCGCGCCATCCTGGCGCCCGAAAATCCTCGGCGCCGGCTGGTCGCCGTGGACGACACGACCGCGATCGAGACCCACGGCTGGACCTGCCTGCTGTTCGGGCTCGGCGTCTACGGCTACTTCTTCCTTGCTGCGGCCCTGCGCCTCGGGCTGCCCTGGTCGGTGCACGCCTTCCTGCTGCACCTGCTGTTCTTCGTGGTCGCGGTGCTGACCATCTGGGCGCTCTACCGCCTGCGCGCGCATCTCGGTGCCGCCATCGAGCGTTGGGCTGCCGACTTCGGCCCACTTTTGGCGCGCTATCTGCCCTGGGCCTACTTCTCCGCCATCGGGCACCATGTCCTCGCCCTCTGGGTGGCCCTGGTCTACGTGCTGTGGGCGATCGGCTCCCCCGAGGGCGCCATCTTCCTGACGCGTGGCCTGCTCGTCACGGTCCTGGTCCTGATCGTCGGACGGGCAATCAATGTCTGGCTCGACTGGCTGCTCGTCCGCCGGCCGCTTGGCGCCGAGGACAACGCCGCAGCCGGCGAGAACGAGGCGGAGCCGCCGCCGACGCTCACCGTGGCTGCGATCACCGCAGCCAAGCTGGGCGTGCTCGTCGTGAGCCTCGCGGTGATCGCCCAGGCCTGGGGCATGGATGTCGTCGGGTGGCTCACCAGCGACGCCGGCCAGACGGTGGCCACCATCTCCGGCCGCATGGCCCTGGTGGTCGCGATCGTCTTGGCCCTGGGCAAGACGGTCGATGCGGTCGCCGGCCGCTACCTCGTCGCCAGCGACGGCGCCGGCAACCTGCTCTACTCGAACCGTACCCGCACCCTCGTGAGCATGGCGCGTAACCTGATGGTCACGCTGCTGATCACGGTCGGGATCATCGAGGTGCTCTCGGTGGTCGGCGTCAACGCCAACGCGCTGCTGGCCGGCGCCGGCGTGGTCGGCCTCGCCATCGGCTTCGGCGCCCAGACCCTCGTCAAGGACCTGATCACCGGCATGTTCATCCTGCTTGGCGACACGGTGCGCGTCGGGGACGTGGTCGATCTCGGCGGCCGCGCCGGGGTGGTCGAGGCGATCTCGATGCGGACGGTCACGCTGCGCGCCTACAACGGCGACGTGCACACGATCCCGTTCAGCTCGATCGACGTCGTCACCAACATGACCAAGGACTTCTCCTACTACGTCTTCGACCTAGTCGTGACCTACAAGGAGGACGTCGACCGGGTGACGGAGGTCCTGCGCGAGATCGACAGTCAGCTCCGCCGGGAATGGCCCTATCGCCGGTTGATGCTGGAACCGCTCGAGATTGCCGGCGTTGATGCCTTCAGCCCGTCGGGGCCGGTCATCAAGGCCCGAACCAAGGTGCGCGCGGGTGAGCAGTGGAAGGTGGGGCGCGAGTTCAACCGGCGAATCAAGCGCCGCTTCGACGAGTTGGGCATCGAGCTGCCGGTGCCGCAGCAGCGGGTGATCTTCTCGCCGAACGAGCCAGGGATCCTGGCGGACGGTGGGCTCGTCGAACCGCGTCGGGCCGTCGGGGAGAGCTGATGCTCGGACGGCTGGCGGTACGCGCCGTCGCCCTCGGCGTCGGCATGGTGCTCACTGCCTGCTCGGGCGGCTCCGACCCTGGCAGCCTGTTCGTCGAGGAGGCGTCGGAGCAGCTGCCGCAGCTGCCTCCGATCCCCTATGCGGCGACGGTCGCCGGCGACATGCCGGCCGAGCTGTCCTCGCTCCTGCGCCAGCTCGTCGACACCGCCTCGGCGAACGCGCCCCCCGCGACCAGCCGTCTCGCCATCCGCCAGCGCGGTCGAGCGGACCAGGCGCAGCTCGAGCAGGCGCTGCGGGCGGAGGGCTATTTCGACGGCAGCGTGAGGGCCGCCGTCCGCGAGCCGAGCGAGGTTCCGCCCGAAGGGATCGCGGCCGAGCTGGAACGGCTCGCCACGCCGCCCGAGGCGGTGCTGGTGTTCGACGTCGTCCCCGGGCCCCGCTACCGCTTCGGCGAGCTCCGGGTCGAGTTGTCGGACGACCCCGACGGCTGGCAGCCGCCCTCGCCCAAGGAGCTCGGCCTGGTCGAGGGCGAGCCCGCGCTGACCAAGAGCGTGCTGGACGCAGAGACCAAGCTCCTCGACGCCGCGCGCAAAGCGGGGTTCGCCCTGGCGCGCCAGGGGGAGCGCGACGCGATCGTCGATCACGACAGCAAGCGGATGGACGTGGTCCTGCGGCTCCAGCCGGGCAGACGGGCGGTGTTCGGCGAGGTGAGCTTTCCCGGCGGCGACGGGATCGATCCGGCATTCCTGCGCGGGCGCGTCCCATTTGCGACCGGCCAGCGCTACGATCCGGCGCTGGTCACCGAGGGCCAGACCAACCTGTTCGACACCAACCTGTTCTCGACCATCGTCCCGCGGCCAGCCACGTCGCTCGGCGACGCCGGCCAGCTCGACATCGCCTACGATCTGCGCCAGCGCCCGCCGCGCACCATCGGCGCGGAGGTCAACTACGAGACCGATATCGGCCCCGGCGGGCGGCTCTACTGGGAGCATCGCAACATCCTGGGCGCGGGCGAGCGCTTCCGGATCGAGGCGTCGGGCTCGCAACCAATCCAGACGCTGACGGCCGGCCTTACGAAGCCCGACTTTCTCCGGCCACGGCAGAATCTCCTGCTCGACGCGACGGCGAGCCGGCAGCGGCTCGAGGCCTACGACAGCGATTCGCTCGGCGCCGGCATCAGCGTCGAGCGCGAGATCCGCAAGCTGCTCAAGGTCTCGCTGGGCACGGCGCTGCGCTATGCGCGGATCGAGGACCTGAAGGAGCCCGAGCAGAGCTATATGCTGCTGTCGTTCCCGGGCGTGGTCGACTGGGACTTCGCCAACGACCGCTTCGATCCGACCAGCGGCGGGACGCTGCGGACGACCCTCACCCCCTTTGTCGACCTCCTCGGCACGCACCGCAACTTCCTGCGCGGGCGGATCACCCACACGCGCTACTTCGAGCTGAGCCGGGCGCCGCAGCTCGTCCTGGCCATGCGCGGCTCGGTCGGCGCCATGGGCGGCGTGAGCCGCGACGACATCCCGGCCGACGAGCGGTTCTATGCCGGCGGCGGCGGCTCGATCCGCGGCATCGGCTTCGAGCTCGCCGGGCCGCTGGACGACGACGACAAGCCTCTGGGCGGTCGCTCGCTGATCGAAGGCAGCGTCGAGCTGCGCACCCGCTTCGCCGAGAATTTCGGCATCGCGGCGTTCCTGGACGCCGGCACGGTCGAGACCAGCGTGTTCCCGAGCTTCGAGGAGACCGTCCTGTTCGGCGCCGGCCCCAGCTTCCGCTATTTCACCCCGATCGGGCCGCTCCGCCTCGATCTCGGCTTCCCGCTGAATCCCCGCCACGGTGTCGACGCACCATATCAGGTGTACTTCAGCATCGGTCAGGCGTTCTAGAAAGCGAGCCTCCCCGGAACGGGCATCATGCTGCGCAAGCTCGCGATCACCCTCGGTGTCCTCCTCGGCCTGGTCCTCCTCCTCGTGGCCGGCGCGTTCGGCCTTGCCCAGACCCGGTTCGGCCAGGACCGGCTCGCAGCCCTGATCGCGCGCCAGCTCGGCACGCCGGGGCAGCCGGCGGACGTCGAGGGGCTGTCCGGATTCCTGCCGTTCGACATGCGCCTCGCGCTTCTGCGGCTGCGCGACTCGCAGGGCGTATGGCTCGAGGTCGAGGATGCGAGCCTGCGGATGCGCGCCACGGCGCTGCTCCACGGCGCGGTCGAGATCGAGGCGATCGGCGCCCGCCGTGTCGCCCTCGATCGCCTGCCGCCCTCGCCCCCGAGCGAGGAGCCGTTCGCGCTGCCCCAATTGCCACATCTGCCGAGCTCGCTGCCCAGCGTCGCCATCGATCGGCTCTACCTCGACCATCTCGCGCTCGGCGCGCCGGTGCTCGGCCAGGCCGCCGAGTTCTCGCTCGCAGGCCAGGGTTTCACCGGCCGCGACGGTGCGAAGCTGGGCCTCACGGTCGCCCGGACCGACCAGCCGACCGCGAAGGCCGCGCTCGACGCCGCCCTCGACCTCGCCTCGGCCCGGCTGCGCCTCGATCTGACGGCCAGCGAGACCGGCGGCCTGCTCGCCTCCGCCACCGGCAGGCCCGATGCAGGCGACCTGACGCTGGCGCTGCAGGGCGACGGGCCGCTCGCGGACTGGCAGGGCCGCCTCGACCTCGACGCCCAGCGTCTGGCCAGGGCCGGCCTCGACATCGATCTCACCCATGCAGAGGCGTGGCGACTCGCACTTTCGGGCGCGCTCGACGCCGCCCCCGGGCTGCTACCCGCGGACATCGGCAGCATCGTCGGGTCGCGCGCCGAGCTGTCGCTCGCGGCGCAGGAGACGGCACCCGATCAGGTGCGGCTGGAGCATCTGCGGCTGCATGCGGGTGCCCTGACCGCCTCGGGCGAGGGCGATGTCGACCTCGGCGCCGAGACCCTGCGCGCGACGCTGCAGCTGGCCGCCCCGGATCTCGCGCCCTTCTCCGCGCTCGCCGCCACGCCGCTGGCCGGCCGTGCCGACCTTCGCCTCGCCGCCACCGGCGCGCTCTCGCACCCCGACCTGAGCCTCGACCTGGACGCCGGCGACCTCTCCGCCGGCCCGGCCAGCCTCGCACGCCTGACGGGTACGGTCGGTCTGGTCCCTTCTGCACCGTCGGCGCAAGAGCTGAGGGCTACGGCCCGGGTCTCCGGCGAGGGCCTGCGCCTGAACGGCAGCGAGCTCGGCGACGGCAAGGTCGAGCTGTCGCTCGACGGTGCGCTGGCGCAGGGTCGGCAGGCACGCCTCGGCTCGCTCGTCTTGCGTTCTACGCTCGCGGAAGTGACCGCCAGCGGCAGCTTCGACCTCGCGCGACGCGCCGGCTCCGCCCGCCTCGACGTGCACGCCCCCGACCTGGCCGCAGCCGCCGGGATACCGGTTTCCGGGGCACTAACGCTCGGCGCCGACATCACCGCCCTGGAGGGCCTGAGCGCCATCGACATTGCCGTGACCGGCAACGGCACGGGCCTCGCCGGCCTGCCGCCGGGCGCCCAGGAGCTGGTGGGTGCGGAGCCGACCCTGGCGATGACGGCGCGCGTCGAGCCCGAGAGCGCCGTCACGGTCGAGCGGCTGGAGCTGAACGGTGCCGGGTTGCGCCTCGAAGGCGATCCGCGGCTCGGCTTGCCGGGCCAGGAGCTGGGCGGCGAGCTGCGGCTGAGCATCCCGGACCTCGCCCCGCTGAAGGCCGCCCTGAACCAGCTGGTCGCCGGCTCGGTCGAGCTGCGCGCCGGTCTGGGCGGCACCGTACCCGTGCCCGAGGTCGCGCTCGACGGCGCGGCCGAGCGCGTGCTGGTCGGGGCCGAGGCGCTCGAGCGCGTCACCCTGACCGGCAGGCTCGCCGGCCCGCTCGAGGCCCCCTCCGGAACGGCGCGGCTCGCCGCCACGCGGCAGAAGCAGGAGCTGGCCGTCGCGACCGACTACCGGCTCGCGAACGATCTCTTGTCGCTGACCGGCCTGACGATCGACGGTCCCGCGACGCGGCTGGCCGGCAATCTCGACGTGGCGCTGCCAAGCCCGCTCGCCCGTGGCGCCCTGTCCGGCGGCATCGGCGATCTCGCCGCCCTGCAGCCGTGGCTCGGCCAGCGCCTCTCCGGCTCGGCCGACCTCAACCTCACGCTGGCCACACCCGGAAACCGTCAGGACGCGACCCTGCGCGTCGCCGCCACCGGCGTCGGCGGCGAGTTCGGTAGCCTGAGGCGGGCCGATCTCGCCGCGACCCTGAACGACCTCCATGGCCGCGGTGCAGTCGGCGCGAACCTCCCCGCCGCGGGCCTCGCGGCAGGGGATCTGACCCTCGACCGCGCCAAGGTGGACGTCGGCGGACGGTTGGCGGCGCTCGACATCGGCGCCGCCA
>JBGAKU010000384.1:0-3867 GCA_044224255.1 Geminicoccaceae bacterium | reverse complement strand
GGAGCAGGCTCTCGCTGGTCAGCGCTCGATTCTGCTCAGCGATCGCTCGTCCGCGCTGGTACCAAGCCACACCCGCCAATGCTGTGACCACAACCGCGACACTCGCGACCGCGCCGGCGATCCAAGTCCACAGCCGATTGCGGCGAACAGCTTCCTCCCGATGCAATGCTGGCAATTGCGACTCGTGGACATCGTAGAGGCCGGCCACCAGCTTGGTGATCCCAGCGTCGAAGCGCGAGCCAAGACGCCATCGCCGCCACCATGTGAATTGGCGTAGATCGGTCGGATCCCAATGGGCTCGCTCGGCGAGACGGCCGGGAAATCTCGTGTCCGGTGCGCCGGGCCCGAGAACTATGTCGATGGGACGGACACGTCTATGCTCCGCATTCCCCTTGAGAAAGCGGTCGATCTCCACGACAAGCCAATTCGGCTGTTCAGTGCCGTTATCATCAACAATGGGCTCGAAACAGGAAGGTGTCGAAACGACAACGAGGCGATTTGAATTGTCTAAGGCAGGTAAGAGCTTGCGCAGCAGGAAATCCTCGGACGGCTTCTCGAAAGCTTGATCAATATAGATGCGCGGCCGACGCTGATGGAGTTCGCGCTTCTCGGCTGACAGGGACTGCAAGACATCCGGCGGCAACTGGTAGCGCTGAAGACAGTCCCGAAGCCAGTGCGCGAGGATGCGGGCATCCTTCCGGCGATAAGAGATGAAGGCATCCCATCGCTGAATGGAGCCTGCCTCGGCCGTTGGGCCAAGCCTTCCGCCTTCTGAAAGGTCGGGTTGATTCAATCGCACCACCATTCGAAACTAGCTCGGCGGCCACAACCCTCCGAGGGCGATCCGAGCGCCTTGCGTTTGCTCAGGAGTTGGAGTGCGATGGCAGCTGAAGTCAAGGCGATGTTGGCGCTTCGCCTTGCTCCCAAGTTTGGCCCGAGATAAACTGAGTATTCCGCGGGCGTAGCTCAGCGGAAGAGCACGGCGCTTACACCGCCGGTGTCGGAGGTTCGAACCCTTCCGCCCGCACCATCCGGTGACCACCGGTCCAGGCGCACGCCGACCGCGCTGTGTGGAGCGGTTGTGGAGCACGTCGCGTGCCGCGCCGCGGGAGCTTGACCTGTCGGTCGCTCTGGTGTGACACAGACCACCGACTGGGCCCCATGCCGCGGGCCAGATCACCGGGCGATCTTGCGTCCGGGAGGTCATGTTGCGTCGCCTGCTCGCCATCCTCGCCGCTGACGTCGTGGGCTTCAGCCGCCTCATGAGTGAGGACGAGGCGGGCACGCTGGCCACGCTCAAGCGCCACCGCGCGGAGGTCATCGACCCGCTCCTTGCCAGCCACGACGGTCGCCTCGTCAAGCTGATGGGCGACGGCGCTCTGGTCGAGTTCGACAGCGTCGTCGCCGCGGTCGCGTGCGGCGTCGACATCCAGGAGGCGATGGCCAGGGCAACGGCGGAGGTACCGCCGGAGCGACGCATCGTTTTCCGCCTCGGGATCCACTTCGGCGACATCATCAAGGAGGACGGCGAGATCTACGGCGAAGGGGTGAATCTCGCGGCACGCCTACAGACGCTGGCCCGACCGGGGACGATCTGCGTCTCCGAGGATGTCGTCCGGCAGGTGCGCAGGCACGTCGCGGTGGATTTTGACGATCTCGGCGAGCACCGACTCAAGAACCTGCCGGAGCCCGTGCGCGTGTTCGAGATCGGCTGCGGAGCGGCGGCGCCCGTGGCGAAGGGTGGCTTCGCCTCGGTCCTGGATCGTCCCGCCGTCGCCGTGCTGCCGTTCACGCACCAGGGCGATGCGCTCGACGATGTCTACTTCGCTGCGGGCATCACCGAGGATCTGATCACGCTTCTGAGCTATTGGCGGCGGTTTCCCGTGATCGCGCACAATTCGGTGGCCACGCTGGGCGACGAGCGCCTGAGGGCGTCCGAAGCCGGCCGGGTGCTGCGTGCGCGCTACATCGTCGAGGGCAGCGTGCGCCGCGCCGGCGATCGCGTGCGCATCACGGCACGGCTCAGCGACGCGGCCCTCCCGCAGCAGCTCTGGGCGCAACGTTATGATCACCCGCTGGGCGACGTGTTCGCGCTGCAGGACGAGATCACGCGCGAGATCATTGCCGGGATCGAGCCACAGCTCGCACGTGCCGAGGAACGACGCGCGCTGCGCCGGCGGCCGGACAATCTCGACGCCTGGGACTGCTGTCTGCGCGCGCAGTGGGAGATCCACCAGCACACGCCGGCAGCACGGCAGCGTGCCCGGGCGCTGCTGGAGCGGGCGCTGGCGGGCGATCCGCTCGGCAGCTACGCCCGCTCGCTCCTGGCCCTGGTGACGTTCCTCGACGCCCTCACCGGCTGGGACGAGGACCCCGCCGACCGTCTCGCCGCCACGCTCGACGCCGCGCAGCTGGCCGTGAGCCTCGATCACACCAACTGGCTGGCCCATGCCCTGTACGGCATCGCGCTCCTATGGTGCCGGCGCGACCATGATGGTGCGCTGGCGGCCATTGAGCGCGCGGTCGAGCTCAACCCGAGTGCGGTCATCGCGCACCAGTTCCTCGGCTGCGTCCTGCTGTTCGCGGGTCGCCCGGCCGAGGCGATCGCCCCGTTGCGGAGCGTGCTCAGCCTCGATCCGCGCTACCAGTCGCCTTCCCTGATCCTCGGCGATCTGGCGCTCGCCTTGACCCTGCTGGACCGCTCGGAAGAGGCGATCGCCTGCGGGCGGCGTGCCGTCGCCGCCGATCCGCGCAACCCGCGCGCCTACCACCGCCTCGTCGTGGCCCTTGCCGCCGGCGGTCGTGCCGAGGAGGCGCAGGTCGAGTTCAACCGTCTTCGGGAGCTCGGCCCCGACCTCTCACGGCGCTACTTCGAGACGACCTACCCGTTCCGCGAGCCGGCCCACGCCGCACGGTTCTTCTCAGCACTGCGGACGGCCGGCTGGTCCGGCTGACGGGCGAGCCTTCCGCCCTCATTCGTCCACCATCCGCGCCAGCGCCACCTCGCCCAGCGGCATCCGACGCTTGACCCGCAGGCTCTCGGCCCATTCGCGGTTGAAGTCGCGCTGCCAGCGGCGGTTGATCAGGAGGGTGGCGAGCATGGCGATCAGGGCACCCAGCCCGGCAAGCGCCATGTCCTTCTGCGCGTCCCATTGGTCGCCCTGGGTGCCGAGATAGGCGATGCCGAGATCGCCGCCGAACAGCTCGGCCGCCGCCCACTCGAACAGCTCGAAGATCGCCGAGGTCGACAGCGTCAGATCGAGCGGCAGGAAGTAGCCCCAGAAGCCACGGGCGTCCGCGATGCGCAGGAACATCTCCCGCATCGGGTAGGCCATCAGCAGGCCGTAGCTGAAATGGACCAGCCGGTCGAAATGGTTGCGCTCGAGCCCAAGCAGGTCGTTGATCCGAACGCCGAGCAGAAAGTCGCTCCAGGCGTCGTAGGGTACCTCGGCATAGGTATAGTGCGCACCGACCGTGTGCAGCGACAGGAACAGCAGGATCAGGGTCCAGGACAGGCGCGAGAGCGGGAACCAGCGTATCGAGGCGATCAGCGCCGGCACGAAGCCGAGGACCAGGACATTCTCCAAGGCCCAATCCGCCCGGTCGCTGGGCGAGATGGCGAGCGCGAGCCAGAGCAGCCCGAAGAGGCCGAGGGAGACCAGGCAGTAACGGCGCCAGGAGCGGGGCATGCGCGCGCCCGCGGGCTTTCCGGCGGTCGGGGAGGTCATCGCACGGGCTCCGGCTGCGCTCGCCGTACCACGCTTAGGGCGCCCCGCCCTCCCCGGCAACGCCGACCGGCACGTGCCGGCAGCGATCCGGTTTCCGAGCAGGGCAACCCGTGCTCGCGGCGGCGACAGTCCGTGCCGC
>JBGAKU010000036.1:0-32674 GCA_044224255.1 Geminicoccaceae bacterium | reverse complement strand
GGCACGGGAGACCGGGCATGAGGGTGCGCACCTACGGGCTCCTGATCTACTTCCTGTTCCTGCTCCTGCCGATCTACTGGCTGGTCAACATGTCCTTGAAGACCAACGAGGAGATCCTGAGCGGTCTCACGCTGGTCCCGGCCGCGCCGACGATCGCCAACTATGCCCGGATCTTTACTGATCCTGCTTGGTATTCCGGCTACATCAACTCGCTGATCTACGTTGCGATCAACGTCGTGCTGAGCCTGGGCGTCGCCCTGCCCGCGGCCTACGCGTTCTCGCGCTACAAGTTCATCGGCGACAAGCACATGTTCTTCTGGCTTTTGACCAACCGGATGTCGCCGCCGGCGGTCTTCCTGCTGCCGTTCTTCCAGCTCTACCAGACGATCGGGCTGTTCGACACGCACATCGCGGTGGCGCTGGCCCATTGCCTGTTCAACGTGCCGCTGGCGGTCTGGATCCTGGAAGGATTCATGTCCGGCGTGCCCAAGGAGATCGACGAGACCGCCTATCTCGACGGCTACTCGTTCCCGCGCTTCTTCACCCGGATCTTTCTGCCGCTGATCAAGTCCGGCGTCGGCGTAACCGCGTTCTTCTGCTTCATGTTCAGCTGGGTCGAGCTGCTCCTGGCCCGCACCCTGACGACCGTGAACGCGAAGCCGATCGCCGCCACCATGACCCGCACGGTCTCGGCGGCCGGAATGGATTGGGGGACCCTGGCCGCGGCAGGCGTGCTGACAATCGTTCCCGGTGCGCTCGTGATCTGGTTCGTGCGCAACTACATCGCCAAGGGCTTCGCCCTGGGGCGGGTGTGAGGCGCCATGCAGGACGGTGGCTTCTTCGACCGCTTCGCCAAGCTGTTCGCCTCGATGGCTTGGACCTGGCCCACGGCCATGTTCTTCTCTGCCGTCGTGATCATGCTGCTGATCATGACCGTGTGGGAGATTTCCCAGCCGACGACGGAGCGCCGGGGCTTCCTGCCGATGGCGACGACCCGCGGCGATCGTCTGTTCATCGGGCTCCTGGGTGCCGCCTGGATCCATCTCGGTTGGCTGATGGGCACCGAGCAGGCCTTGTGGATCGGCTCGCTGATCGCGCTCGCTTGGTTTCTGGTGGTGATGCGGTTCGGCTGAGCCGCACGCCCGCGACAAGCCGGTGGGAAATGCCCCAGCCATCGGTCTAGCAGTTTGGGGCATGACAGGGAGTGCTAAGAAGTGACGAAATGGCATTTCGGCCGCCGCCAGTTCCTCATGTCGACCGCGGCGGCAGGCGCGGGGTTCGCGATGCCGGGCATCATCCGGGCGAACGCCGCGGATGCGACGATCAACAAGTGGATCGACGAGTTCCAGCCTTCGACCCTGTCGCGCGACGCGCAGATCGAGGAGCTGACCTGGTTCCAGACCGCCGCGGCACCGTTCAAGGGCATGGACATCAAGGTCGTCTCGGAGACGATCGACACCCACGTCTACGAGTCGCAGACGCTGGCCAAGGCCTTCAGCGAGATCACGGGCATCAACCTGACCCATGATCTGATCCAGGAAGGCGACGTGATCGAGAAGCTGCAGACGCAGATGCAGTCCGATCAGAACATCTACGACGCCTACATCAACGACAGCGACCTGGTCGGCACGCACTTCCGCTACGACAAGGTGGTGCCGCTGAGCGACTGGATGACCGGCGACGGCAAGGCGGTCACGCTGCCCACGCTCGACGTCGACGACTTCATGGGCAAGTCCTTCACCACCGGCCCGAACAATGTCCTCTGGCAGCTGCCCGACCAGCAGTTCGCGAACCTCTACTGGTTCCGCTACGACTGGTTCACCGACCCGAAACTGAAAGAGGCGTTCAAGAAGTCGAAAGGGTACGACCTGGGCGTGCCCGTCAATTGGTCGGCCTACGAGGACATCGCCGACTTCTTCACCAACGAGGTGAAGGAGATCAACGGCGTGCGCGTCTATGGCCACATGGACTACGGCAAGAAGGACCCCTCGCTCGGCTGGCGTTTCACCGACGCCTGGCTGTCGATGGCGGGCATGAGCGACAAGGGGATCCCCAACGGTCTGCCGGTCGACGAGTGGGGCATCCGCATGGAGGGCTGTCGCCCGGTCGGCTCCTCCATCACCCGCGGCGGCGGCACCAACGGCCCGGGTGCGGTGTTCGCGCTCCAGAAGTACATCGACTGGCTGAAGGCCTACGCCCCACCCGAGGCTGCGGGCATGACCTTCTCCGAGGCTGGCCCGGTCCCGGGTCAGGGCAACGTCGCCCAGCAGATCTTCTGGTACACCGCGTTCACCGCCGCCCTGGCCAAGCCCGGATTGCCCGTGGTCAACGCGGACGGCACGCCCAAATGGCGCATGGCACCCTCTCCGCACGGGCCTTACTGGCGCGAGGGCGAGAAGCTCGGCTACCAGGACTGCGGCTCCTGGACCCTGATGAAGTCGACCCCCGTCGACCGGCGCTCGGCGGGCTGGCTGTATGGGCAGTTCTGCGTTGCCAAGACCACCTCGCTGAAGAAGGCGCATGTCGGCCTGACCCCGATCCGCGATTCCGACATCCGGCACGCGAGCTTCACCGAGCGCGCGCCGCAGCTCGGCGGTCTGGTCGAGTTCTACCGCAGCCCGGCCCGCGTCGCCTGGACGCCGACCGGCATCAACGTGCCCGACTACCCGAAGCTGGCCCAGCTCTGGTGGGCCAACGTCGCCGAGGCGGTGACCGGCGAGAAGACGGCCCAGGCGGCGATGGACAATCTCGCCAAGCAGCAGGACCAGATCCTGGCCCGGCTCGAGCGCGCCGGCATCGGCGGCGAGTGCGCGCCGAAGCTCAATCCGGAGACGAGTGCCGAGGACTGGTTCGCCAAGTCGAACAACGGCGAGTACGAGCCCAAGCCCAAGCTCGAGAACGAGAAGCCGCAGGGCGTCACGGTGGATTACGATCTGCTGCTCGGCGCGTGGAAGGAAAACAAGGTCATGCCCGAGGGGATCAAGGGCTGATCCTTTGTCCTTGGCCTGCTAGAAGCGAACGGGAGCCCTGGCGGCTCCCGTTTTGCTTGGTCGGTGCTCGCCGTCCGACGAACCGCGAGAGGCTGCGCTGAACGTCCAGACCGAAGCCACCGACTCCAGCGCCGATCTCGGCTCGCGCCTCTACTGGCTGGCACTGCTCACCGGCCTGCTCGTCGGTGCGATCGGCGCCGGCTTCCATGCCCTGATCGACCGGCTGGGCGCGCTGCGCGCCGCCTTCGCCGCCGGCGGCTTTGATGCAAGCCCGGTCGTGCAGGCGGTCGCCGGCCTGCTCGCCGGCCTGCCCCTGCCGGCCGAGACCGGGGCGCGGCTGCTGATCCTGTTCCTGCTGGTGGCGACTGCGCTGGGGATGGCCCGCCTGATGGTGCGCGGCTTCGCTCCCGAGACCGCGGGTAGCGGCGTCCAGGAGATCGAAGGCTATCTGCTCGGGCTGCGCCCCCTGCGCTGGCGCCGCATCCTCGGGGTCAAGTTCGTGGCGGGCGGCCTCGCCCTCGGCGCCGGCTTCGTCCTCGGCCGCGAAGGCCCGACGATCCAGATGGGCGGCGCGGCGGGCATGGGCCTTGCGGCGGGGATCGGCTGCAATCGTGCCGAGACGCGGGCGCTGGTGGCCGCCGGGGCGGGCGCCGGCATCGCCGCCGCCTTCAATGCGCCCATCGCCGGGGCCTTGTTCGTGATCGAGGAGCTGCGCCGGGCCTCGCCCTACAGCTTCCGCAGCTACCATGCGGTGCTCATCGCGAGCGTGGCCGCCACCTTCGTCACCCAGGCCTTCGCCGGTGTCGGGCCGGAGCTGCGCCTGGCGATCGACGCGCCGAGCCTCGCGCAGTATCCGCTGTTCATCGCACTCGGCGTAGCGCTAGGCGCCGGTGGCGCCGTCTTCAACCGGCTCGTGCTGCTCTCGCTGGACGTCTTCGGCGCCTGGTCGCGACGCGCCCCGACCTCGCTGGTGCTGGCCCTGGCACTGGGTTTGACCGCGCTACTCTACACGATGCCGCAGGCGACCGGCGGCGGCGAGCAGATTATCCCTTCCCTCGCAGCCATGCCGCCGGAGATCGGAGCCCTGCTCCTCCTTCTGGTCCTGCGCTGCGGGGCGAGCCTGGCGAGCTACGCCGCCGGCGCGCCGGGCGGTATCTTCGCGCCGATTCTGGCGCTCGCGACCGTCGCCGGGCTCGCCTTCGCGGAAGCAGCGCACATGCTGCTGCCGGGCGCGCCGCTCGAGCCGACGGCCGCCGCGGCGGCAGCCATGGCGGCGCTGTTCACCGGCTCGGTGAGAGCACCCCTGGTGGGCGTCGTCCTGGTGGCGGAGCTGACCGACGCCTATCCCGCTATCCTGGCCATCACGCTGAGCTCGGCCATGGCCAGCCTGACCGCCGCGGCGCTGGGCGGCAGGCCCCTGTACGAGGAGCTGCTGGAGCGGACCCTGCGGCTCGCGCGGTAGGCTCAGCCCGGCCGCGTCGCCAGCATGGACGGCCGGGCGGCGAAGTCGGCGAACCAGTCGCTCAACGCCGGCCGCGTGGCGCGCCACTCGAGATGCGCGAACCGGAAGTCGAGGTAGCCCAACGCACAGGCGACCGAGATCGTGCCGAGATCCAGCCGCCCCCCGAAGCCCGGCGCGTCGATGGCCTCCAGCCGGTCGAGCGCCCGGGAAACCTTGTCCAGCTGACCATCGATCCAAGCTGGCCAGCGATACTCCTCGGGGCGCAGGAATGTCTCGTAGCGGACCAGCAGCGCGGCATCGAGCAGGCCATCCGCCAGCGCCTGCAAGCGCAAGGTGTCCCAACGCTCCGCGGTCTGGGTGGGGATCAGCCGTGGCCGATCGCTCAGAGCATCGAGATACTCGCAGATCACACGCGAATCATAGAGTGGCGAGCCGTCCTCGAGGATGAGGCAGGGGATCTTGCCCAGCGGATTGTCCGCAACGAGCCCGAGGTCCGGGCCGAGCGGCGAGGTCGAGAGCATGTGCACGGTGATGCGGTCGATCAGACCCTTCTCGTGCGCGGCGACCTTGACCTTGCGGCCATAGGGCGAGGCCGGATTGGAATGCAGCTTCATGGATCTCGCGAGCCTCTGATTTGCCGTTCGCACTTATCTAGCCCGGATTTCTCACCGGCAGGAGGTGCATCGGGGCTCTGAATGAGCGAAAGTTCTTCTGCAACAAAGCCTTAGGCTCAAGCAGGAGGAATTCCCCGATGCCGACAGACTGTAGCGCGGGCCGCTTCGAGTTTGCACGCGTCGAAGGCCGTGCCGTGGTGGCGTCGTTCGATGGCCGGGACGATCACCGCATATCCGACGCCCGGAGACACTGTTGTTGGGGAGCGACTGACCGGGCCATCGGCTTGGTCCGGCGGTTCGCCGCCTGCTTCGTCGACCGTCGCGCGGCGGATCAGGTCGAGCACGGCGTAGCCTGCCTGGTCGGCGAGCGAATTGTTCGCCCCTGGCGCTGGGCTACGAGGATCTGGTCGACCACGACCAGCTGCGCCTGACCCGGTGCTGGCCGCGGTGACGGGCAAGCTCACGGCGCGCCGGTCGAGTTGCGCCGCCCTGGTACTACAGCGGGGCTTCATGTCGAGTACGTCGTTGCCGGTGGCGGCGTCGTGCGCGCTGCTGATGGCACCGTCGCCAGCGTGACCAGGCGAGGGCGTGGGCGAGGTCGATCGGATGGCCGGTGCCGGGCGAGATGCAGAGCAGGCGGCGCAACTCGAGGACGGTCAGCGGCAAGAGCGCGGCGGCCAAGTCCGGCCTGGGCTCCTCCCGACCACGGTCTTGCGCAGGACGGCGAGATAACATGCGCCAGCATCGCCAGGGTGACGTGGCGGTGCCAGCCGGTCCATCGGCCGCAGCAGGCGCCGATCCATCACCACCAAGGTGCGACAGTCGGGAGACGATCGCGGGGACCACCTCGTACTGGTCGAGCCGACCTCGCCGCTTCGGCGGCCTCGAAGCAGGCCTCGATCGTCAGCGGGTGTACGGCGATCTGGACGAGATCGGCCAGCGCCATGCCGTGGGCGGCGTGGGTGTCGAAGGCGAAGCTTGCCGGGCTCGGCGAGCTGCGCCGGATCAACGAGCCCTTCTCCCAGCCAGGCGCCGCGTCGCTGCCGCGGGAGATAGGCCCAGTCGTAGAGCCTGGGGCTGGCACCGTCGCCGGCGCTCAGGCGCTGCCAGGCCGTCGACGGCAGCCCGGCGGCGCGGTCCTCGACGGGCAGGCCAACCGCTGCGCCTTGGTCACGGCCGGGACGCGTAGCCGAGGCCGCGTGCCTGCAGCCAACGCCGCAGCGCCGGGTCGGCCCCATAGACGCTGTCGCCGGTGACCCGTCGGCCTGCGGCCGATCCGTCTGCAAGAGCGGCTGCCTGCGGCAGCCGAGGCGAACGGCAGACCGGCCGGCGCGCGCCCGCTCGAGCATGGCCAGGCCCAGCTTCGGTTTGGTGGCGAAGGCGACCTCTCCCAGGATGCCCGCTTCGACCCGCCGCGCCCGATCGCCCGCCCTTCGGGCAGGTAGAGCGCCGGTCGATCAGGGCGCGGCCGCAACGGCGGCATAGCCCAGGAACACGCCAACCTGGCAGTTCTCGATCCGTCCCGCCGTGCCGCTGTGCTGCCGCTGCACCGGCCGACTTGTCGCCCTTCTTGAGAAAACCGGTCTCGTCCAGCACCAGCGCGCCGTGCAGATCGGCCAGATGCTCGCCGACATAGGTCCGTAAGTGCATCGCGGACGCGATCGGCATCCCAGCGCACCCGGCTCGAAACTCCTGCACCCCGTCCGGCGTCCGGTCCCCGCCGCCTCCGCCAGCTGCCAACCGTTCTTCCGTTCCACCGGCGCCAACGGCGCCCGGCGCAGATAGGCCGCCACCCGCCGCCGCGGCTCGACCGCCCAAACCGCGGGCCAAGCCGAGCCAGCAGCACCGAGAACACGCATCAGCCCACGCCTGACCATCTTCCATCGTCGCCATGGCTTCTCCTCCATGGCGACACTACCACAGAAAGCACGGCTGTAGTATAGCCGGCAAGTCGACCTCAACCGGCTCGAGCACGCGCCGGCCGGCGAAAGCCCACGCGCTACAAGATCGGCCATGACGGCGCCGCGATCGAGCGGCTGTTCGTCGAGCTGTTCCTCGATGCGTATGGCATCCCACCGCGAGTCGTGCTCGACCTGGACGCCGGCCGCCCAGAGGCGGTCCGTCTACCCACAGCAACCGGGGCCAGCAGGCCGGAGGCGACGACCCCGCTGCATGGCGCCCAGGAGGGCCGGTTCTTTCACGGCTACTATATGGCTGCTGCTCTATCTCCCGCTCTACGTGTTCTGCGGCGACCATCTGCTGGCAGCAAGCTGCGCCGCTCGAGCATCGACGCCAGCGCCGGCGCGGTGGCGGAGATCGCGAAGGCTCGTGGCGCACATCCGCAGCTCCATGGCCCCTTCGAGGCCGCCGCCGCGGCCTCGATCCCTGCAGGACCGGATCGACCGCGCCGCGGTCGGCATGGTGCAACTCATCCTGCGGGCCGACAGCGGCTGCGCGCGCGACGAGCTGATGAGCTGGTGCGAGGCCAACGCGGTGGACTACGTGCTCGGCCAGCGCAATGCTCGCCTGGTCGGCGCGATTGCAGGGCGAGCTCGCCCTGGCCAAGGCCGAGGCGGAGCAGTCCAGCAAGGCCGCCCGCTGCTTCAAGGACTACGCTACCAGACGCTGGACAGCTGGAGCCGGGAGCGGCGCGTCGTCGGCAAAGCCGAGCAGCTGCTGGGCGGCGACGCCGAGGCCAGCCCCAACCGCGCTTCGCAGTAGCCTCGCGGCCGCCGCCTGGGCGCCCAAGCCGCTCTACGAAGAACTCTGCTGCCCGCGGCCAGATGGAGAACCGGATCAAGGAATGCCAGCTCGACCTGTTCGCGGATCGTACCTCCACCGGGACCATGCGCGCCAACCAGCTCCGGCTGTGGTTCGCGTCGCTGGCCTATGTCCTGCTGGGCGCTGCCGGATCGCCCTGCCGGCCACCCGGCTCGCCCAGGCCACCGCCGGCACGATCCGCCTCAGGCTGCTCAAAGATCGGGGCGCTGGTGAAGGTCTCGGTCCGGCGGGTCGCGGTCGGAGGATGGCCTCCGGCCACCCCTGGCAACGCGACTGGGCCATCGCTACCAAGCCCTCAACACGGCGGCGGGCTGACCACGACCCGGACAGCGCATAGTCGACATCACATGCTGCGACGCCGCCCAAGGGCGGCCGCGCACCGTCATGTCCACCATCCAACCCAGATGCCACCGGATCGGAGAGTACCCGCCAACCAGACCGAGACGAACCAATGCCCCCGCCAAAACTCGCCGCGGTGAGAAATCCGGGCTAGAACCGGACAGGTCCTGAAGCGATGGCGCGGTTGTGTCGCCCGCCCTCTTGCCGGGGGGCCTTCAGTCGCGGCATGAATCCCGCACAATGATCGGGGCAAGACCCAGGGCGGCGGCCAGCGGCGAGCTGAGCGAGGCCGCCACCATGCCAACCGAGCCGCCCGCGTCGGCCGCGGTCCGGCCGCGCCGTATCGCTTTGCTCCTGACCGACCTCAACGGCGGGGGCGTCCAGAAGATGACGATCTCCCTCGCCGGCGCACTCGCCGAGCGCGGGCACAAGGTGGTCATCGTCCTCTACTCGGCGCGTGGCGTGCTCAAGTCCCACTTGCCGCCGGCGGTCGACCTCCATCCTCTCAAGGCGTCGTCACGTGTCTCGGCACGCCTCACCCCGATCCGGGCGGATCCGCTCGCCTTCCCCCGTCTGCTCCTGCCGGTGATCTTGCCTCGCAAGCCGCCGCCGGGGCTCAAATATCTGCCGTCGCTGGCCCTGTTCCTGCGACGCTACCGGCCCGACGCGCTGATCTCGGCGGCACCAAACTGCAATCTGGCCGCCGTGTGGGCCAACCGGCTGGCCGGAGGCCACAGCAAGGTCCTGATCAGCGAGCGCACCGCCCCGTCGAAGATGCTGACCAAGACGAGCAGCTGGCGGATGCGCTTCCTACCATGGCTGATGCACCGTACCTATCAGCAGGCGGACGTGATCGTCGCGGTGTCCCGGGCGCTTGGCGACGACCTCGCGGTGATTGCTCGGATCCCCCGGCGACGCATCATCACCATCTACAATCCCGTCGTCGGCCCTGACCTCGCCCAGCGCGCTGCGGAGCCGGTGGATCATCCCTGGTTCTCCCCGGGCTCGCCGCCTGTCGTCCTGAGCGCGGGCCGCCTGTCCGCACAGAAGGACTTTCCCACCCTCGTCCGTGCCTTCGCCGCGCTGCGGGCGCGCTGCGACGCCCGCCTGGTCATCCTCGGCGGTGCCACCGCCGACGACAAGACCGAGGCGCGGCAGCAGGACCTCCTCGCCCTGGCCGAGAGCCTGGGCGTCGCCGCCGACATGGATCTCGTCGGCTACAGGCCGAATCCCTACGCCTTCATGGCGCGGGCGAAGGTGTTCGCGTTCAGCTCGGCCTGGGAGGGGTTCGGCAACGTGCTCGTCGAGGCCCTGGCCTGCGGCTGCCCGGTGGTGAGCACGGACTGCCCCCATGGCCCCGCGGAGATCCTCGACGGCGGCCGGTACGGGCGGCTCACGCCGGTGGGCGACGACCAGGCCATGGCCGCAGCCCTGGCCGACACGATCCAGTCGCCGCCGGATCCGTCCCTGCTTGTGCGCCGGGCGGAGGATTTCACGGTGGAACGCTCGGTCGAAGGCTATCTGCGTGCGCTGTTCGGCGAGGCCCAGGCGGAATGACCGGGGCGGCGGCCACGCGGATCGCGCTGCTGCTGCCGGACCTGACCGGCGGGGGGGTCGAGCGTACGGCGGTGAGTCTCGCGCAGGGTCTGCTCGATCGCGGCATCGCGGTCGACCTCGTGCTCTGCCGCGTGCGCGGCCCGTTGCTCGCCGAGATACCGAGCGCGGCCCGGGTCATGCCGCTGAGGCGCAGCCCGATGATCCTGGGTCGCCTCCTCATGGCCTACACCGACCCGGGCGGCATCCCCGAGCTGGCGCGCACCGTGCTGTTCACCTGGCGACCGCCGGGCTCGGTGCAGAGGCTGCCCGCGCTTGCGCGCTATCTCCGGCGGGAACGGCCCTCGGCCCTGATCTCGGCCTTCCCGTTCGAGAACCTTCTGGCGATCGCCGCGAAGCGACTCTCGGGCGTCGACACCAAGATCGTGGTCACCGAGCGCAACACGACCACGCGCTCGACCATGCTCGGGCGCAAGTGGAAGCGCCGCTATCTGCCGGCGCTGGTCCGGCGCCAATATCCGATGGCGGATGCCATCGTCGCCGTCTCGGACGGCGTCGCCGATGAGCTGGCGCAGCACACCGGCCTTGCACGGCCCCAGATCGTCACGATCCACAATGCGGTGGTGAACCGATCGATGCTGGCCAAGGCGGGCGAGCCCGCGCCGCATCCCTGGTTCGCGCCGAGCGAGCCGCCGGTCATCCTCGGGGTCGGCCGGCTGACCCCACAGAAGGATTTCCCGACTCTCTTGCGCGCCTTCGCCCTGGTCCGGGCGCGGCGGCGGGCGCGCCTGGTGATCGTCGGAGAAGGACGGCCGGAAGCCAGGGACGCCCTGTTGCGACTGGCCGCGGAGCTGGGTTGCGGCGAGGATGTCTCGCTGACGGGATTTACGCACAACCCGTTCTGCTACATGGCGGCGGCCAGTGTCTTTGTCCTGTCCTCGTTGCACGAGGGGCTTCCCGGCGTGCTGATCCAGGCGCTCGCCTGCGGGGTGCCTGTCGTCAGCACGGACTGCCCCAGCGGCCCGCGCGAGATTCTCGAGGGCGGCAGATACGGGCGGCTCGTCGCGCTCGGCGACTTCTCCGCGATGGCCGATGCGATCGGGGAGGCGCTCGGCCGCCCGGGCGACCGCGAGGCGCGCATGGCGCGGGGACGGCAGTTCACCGTGGAGCGGGCCGTCGACCGCTATCTCGGGCTCCTCTCCAACACCGGCCTGCGCGTGGCCGCGCCATTGTGCCAGTCGGACCCGGAGCCCGAACCCGCAACGTCATAGGCGGTCCGCGAGGCGGCCCGCCGCCTGGCTCACGCGGCAGCGGAGACCTGATCGCCCTGCCGCCCCGACAGCCGCCGCGAGAGTGCGGGCAGCGGCTCGTCGGTCTCCCAGGCGAGGCGGTGCTCGCCCCGCCAGTGCAACCACGCCGCCAGATGCAGCCGCGCCATGGTGCTGGGGCTCTCGAGCAGAGCGCGCCGCTCCGGCTTGCTCAGCGCGGTGGCGCCCAGATAGACCGCCTTGCGCTCGACCGCGCGCAACGCCTCGGCGGAGCCGGGCGAGAAGTCCTCGCCGGCGAGCAGCATGGCGATGTGGAGCGCATTGAAGCCTGGGTCCAGCATCACGGTCGCGAAGCGGTCGCGGTCCCCGGGCGGCAGCTTGGCGAGCAGCTCGTCCAGCCTGCGCATGACGCGCGGTGGCTCGACCTCCTCCACCACCCTGAGCAGGCCGGCCCGCGCGAGCCGCCTGCCGGCCTCCTCGGAGCTGGTCCACATGGCCAGGGGAATCGCGAACACCAGGCCCGCATAGACCGGGATCAGCCAGTAGAACAGCGAAGGCGTGTAGGCATAGGTGGCGATCGCGGCGGCGGTGCCGAGGGCGGTCACCCAGCCGAACCGGCGCACGCTCTCGCCCAGGAGCCCCCCGCCGACCTGCCGGCGCTGCGGCTGCCAGTCGATGGCGGAGCCCAGCAGGATGGTCAGGACGAAATTGGTGTGCAGCAGCATCATGACCGGCGCGATCAGCCCCGACAGCAACGTCTCCAGCAGCACGCTGACCGTCAGCCGCACCGTGCCGCCGAGCGCCCGCCGGCGCGGGCCGTCGACCAGGGCGAGCACCAGGCCCATGAGCTTGGGTAGGAACAGCAGGCCCAGGGTGACGAACAGCAGCAGCGCCGCCTCTGCCGAGACGGAGACCGGCAGGGTCGGGAACGGCCAGCCGGCGGTGAAGTAGACCGGCTCGCCATAGGTCAGCTCCCAGGCCTGCGCGGCGGAAAGCAGCAGGAACAGCAGCCACAGCGGCGAGGTGACGTAGGAGAGGATGCCGATCGCGAGATGCAGCCGGCTGACCCAGTGCAGGTTGCGCACATACAGCACCTTGATGTGCTGCATGTTGCCCTGGCACCAGCGGCGGTCGCGGGTGGCGAAATCGGCGATGCTGGGCGGCGGCTCCTCGTAGGATTCGCCGATGTCGTCCGCGATCCAGACCTGCCAGCCGCCGCGGCGCAGGAGCGCCGCCTCGACGAAATCGTGGCTCATGATCTCGCCGCCGAGCGGTGCCCGGCCCGAGAGCAGCGGCAGGCCGCACAGCTCGGCGAAGGGCCGCACGCGGATGATCGCGTTGTGCCCCCAGTAATTGCCTTCGCCGAGGGCCCAGTAGCTGATGCCGGCCGCGGAAAGCGGCCCATAGACCTCGCCCGCGAACTGCAGGATGCGGGCGAACACCGTGGTCCCGCGCACCAGCTTCGGCGGCGCCTGGATCAGGCCGACCTCCGGATTGTCGTCCATCCGCTCGACGAGACGCATCATCGCCCGGCCCGACATCAGGCTGTCGGCGTCGAGGACGATCATGTAGCCATAGGCGCCGCCCCAGCGGGTGACGAAGTCCTCGATGTTGCCCGTCTTACGGCGCAGATTGCGTAGCCGGCGCCGATAGTAGATCCGGTCGGAGCCCGGCACCGCCTGGCGCAACCGCTGCCAGGCGTCGAGCTCGGCCAGCCAGACATCGGGATCAGTCGTGTCGCTCAGGATGACGAGGTCCAGGCGCTCGGCATCGGGCTGGGCCCTGAGGTCCTCCCACATCGCCCGGAAACCGGCGAACACACGCTCCGTCTCCTCGTTGTAGATCGGCGCGATGATGGCGACCCGCGGCGGCCGCTCTCCGGCATGCTCGCGCGGCGGCGGCGGAAGCCGACGCTGCAGGAGCCTGGCGGCGAGCACGGCGAAGCCGCCGGACAAGGTCCAGAAGGACTGCGCCAGCCACAGCACGAGAATCGAGAAGACCGCCGTCTGCGTCAGATCGAGGTAGCTGAGGCCGTCGACGCCCAGGATCTCGACGAAGCTCGCGATGGTCCAGGCCGCGGTCGTCAGGATGAGAAAGGTGAACGCCGCACGGCGGACGCGCGCGCGCAGGGTCAGCCTCTGCCAGGTCGTCTCGTTGCGATCCGGGATACGGCGAACCCGCTGGGGCGCCACCGCCGGCAGGAGACGGCGCAGGCGCGAGGTGGCGAGCCGCCAGTCGATCATCGACCTGAACGCCCGCCGGCGGATGCTCAACGGCTGCTCGCGCGGCGCAAGCGGCGCGCCCTCGCCCGGCTCGGCGCTGCGGCCGGGCCGCTCCGTGAGCAGGCGCCGGGCCGCACGCAGGGCGGCGAGGATCGCCTCGTCCTCGTTGGGCGGCGTCTGCGTGGCGGCGCAACCGGCGACGATCTCGCCGGCGAGATCCGTCGCCGCCGAACTCTTCAGGCCCGCCGCCTCGAGATAGGCCCGAACCCTGGCCGCCGCTGCCGCCCAGACCGGTCCCGCTGGCGCCTCGGAGGTGACCGACGGTAGCGACATCCCTGGCTGATCTCCCGATGCGGCGCTCAGCTATCGTCCAACCGATAAAGCCAGGTCTCGGAGACAGGTTTCCCTTCGGCGACGAGCGAGCAGCGCAGCTCGACCGGACTGCCCGTCATGCGGACCTCGAAGGACACCTGGAAGCCCCCCGTGACCTCGTTCGCCCGGACCACGGCGGGCGCGCACTCCGAATTCTGGCATTCTACCATCGCCTGCGGCAGGGCGCCTGCGGCGACGGGCTGCCCGAGCGAGACGAACTCGATCGTGACCAGACGCAGCTCGGGCGACCGACCGCCGGACGTGCTCCCGCCGCCGACCCGGGTCGACAGCACCGACAGCAGGCCGGTCTCGAGCGGTGGTTGCAGCGACCAGAGCAGGCTGTAGGCGACACGCAGCTCGTGCCCGGCGTTGACCGGCTCCTGCGGCGTCCAGAAGGCCACGATGTTGTCGTGACCCTCGTCCTGGATCGGGATCTCGATCAGCCGGACCGACCCCTTCCCCCAGGCGCCCTTGGGCTCGACCCAGAGATTCGGCCGCCGATCATAGCGCGCATCGAGATCGCCGTACGTCATGTAGTCGCGGCTCCGCTGCAAGAGCCCGAAGCCGCGCGGGTTCTCGTCAGCGAACACGCTGACATGCAGGGAGCCGGGATTGACCAGCGGCCGCCAAAGCGCCTCGCCCGTGGCTCGCCAGATCGAAAGACCCTCGGAATCGTGCGCCGCGCCGCGATGGTCGTCGATCCCGAGATGATCGTTCGCGCCGAAGAAGTACATGCTGGTCAAGGGTGCTATGCCGACCTGGGCAATGTCGGCGCGGAAGAACAGGCTGGCGTCGACCCCCACCAGGGTGCCGTCACGGGGCGAGACGTCGAACCGGTAGGCGCCCGCGACGCTCGGGCTGTCGAGCAGCGCGCAGATCTGCAGGGCGTCGCGCGGATCGCTCGGCGGGAACACCCAGAAGTCGGTGAAGGACGGAAACTCCTCCGGCTTGCCGAGCCCGGTCTCCAAGGCGAGGCCGCGTGCGGAGACGCCGAACCTGCTGTCCCGGGAGACGGCGCGGAAGTAGCTGGCGCCGAGAAAGGTGAGGAGCTCCTGCGGGACGCCACCCTGCTCGAACACATAGTGGACCCGAAAGCCGGCGAAGCCCGCATCGGGCGGAAGGCCTTCGGGCGCGGCCACCGAGCCGAAGTCGAACAGCGCCGGATCGTAGAGCAGCTCGCGGGCGCTGCTGTCCTCGACCAGGTGGATGCGGACCGGGTAGCGGTGATACGAGCCCAGATGGAAGAGCTGCAGCGAGAACGCGCTGCCATTGAGCTGCACCGCCCGGTCCGGGCGGTAGCGGATCTCGCGATACTGCTCCGGCGACAGGTCGGTCAGCGGCGGGATGGTCGTGCTGCGCTGCTGATAGGCGTTCTGGGCCATGTCCTTCGCCTGGACGACGAGCCGCTCGAACGAGAACGGCTCCGCCGGCCCGAATCCCGGCGCCTCAGCGTGCGCGGGCAAGATGCCGAGGAGACCGACCGCAGGCAGGGACAAGCCCGCACCCACAGCCCGACGCCGCGACCACATCCCCCCCATACCACGACCCCGCTGGCTGACACCGATGCGACCCTACACCCCGTCAGCAGCATTCTGCCACGACCGAAGGCGCTTGCCCGTCCGGCGCAGGACCGGAGCACCCGAGCCGCCAGCGCCTCGGCGCGGAGCCTAGCGGAATCCGTCCGGCAAGCTAAGGGTTTTTCGGCACTTTTCCAGGCCCGCGCGCCCGCCCCGCCGGGCTTGACCACCCTCCCCCGATGTCTAGGATCGCGCCCCGTGCCCCTGTGGCGAAATCGGTAGACGCGGCAGACTCAAAATCTGTTGGTGGCAACACCGTGCTGGTTCGAGTCCGGCCAGGGGCACCAAGGGGTTAGCGGAATTTCCGCATCTGATTTCGAGACGCTAGAATTGCTTCGGCAACGAATGGGATACGATCAGGAGCGCCGCTTCGGGGCAGGATCTGTCCCCCGCCAGCGAACCGGCTGTAGCCGATGAGCGACGGTTCGCCGCTCCCCATCCTCGTCATCCTCGGCCTGGCGGTCGCCGGCAGCATCGTGGTCGGCGCGCTCTGGCCGCGGATCACCGGCCCGCGGCGACCTGCGCGCTACGTTCCGCCACCACCGCCAGAGCCAATTCGCTACGTGGGCGGCTCGCCCGATAGCTGGCCGGTGACGCCGCAGTTTGGCACAGGCGTCACGGTGAACGCGCACCAGCCTGATCCCAACAAGCGATGGGTAACCATCAGCTACGTCAAGCCAGACGGGAACGACATCGAGGACGACGAAATCCGCTGCAACCTCGCCGGCATCAATCACATGAGCCTGACCGGCGAGCACCGGCAGGACAACATCCGCGAGCTCAAAACCGGCCAGCCGCTCATCCTGGTGCGGCACCATTCCAATCCGCACGACGCCCACGCTACCCTGGCCCTGAGCGAGGCCTGCAAGGACGTGGGCTACGTCCCGGCCCATCTGGCCGACCGCATCGCACGGGTCCTAGACGCGGAGCGCCCCGTGACCGCGGTCGTGGATGAGGTTGACGAGTTCACCTCGTCGGGCGGCAACCGCCTGCTCGGGGTCCGCGTGACGGTCACGACGTGGAAGAAGAAGCCCAAGCCGCGGGTGCGGAAGACGGCGGGGTCGAGCGAGGGCTGATCGGGGCCTTGTAGCCGGCCGCCTCCTTGCGACCCGATGAGCCGTGGAAGCCAAGCTCCTCGAGGGTGGCGGGAGAAGTGTTCCCGTCTGGAACACTTACCGGGCGGCCGCCTTCTTGCGTCGCGATCTCGCCGCGTCCCTGGCCGGCCTCAATCTCCTCGCCCATGCGCCGCTCGGCTGGGAAAGAGAAGGGCGCCCTGAGTCGAATGGGAGGCAGTCATGCGCTGCCCCGATCGCCGCTAGTTACAGGGCGGGTCTAACGGCTTGGTCGTGTGCAATCTGGTTCTTCCGCGCCAGCCCAAGTCGTACCAGTGTCTGATTCAGATTCCGCTTCTTCAGCTCGATCGTTTTCGCCCTTTGCCGGGTTAGCCCTGGCTTTGACGCCGCAAGCCGGAGCTTTTCGCATGCGGCCTCCGCTCGCGCGATCATGGCGTCGAGTTCCACCAGGAACACCGACATGGCGGGGTTCGCTTTCATTGTTTTAATCCTCATCGGCTGCGGCAGGCAGGCGGGCCGCCGCAAAGCTTGGTTGCTCTCACGCCCATAGCGGCGCGAGCTCAGGCAGAGCCCAGGATGCAGGGAGGGCATCCTCGTGCCCGAGTGAAAGATAGCTTGAGGGAGCGTAGATAATGGCCGGTATCGGGCCGGCTGTCCAGCTGCGTCCGGGCAGATGTGCGGTAGGCGCCCGGACGGCAGCACCCTCGAAGTCGAAGGGGACGACCTCGGCCATCACACCGTCTCCTCGATCGGGCCGACGAGCTTTTCGAGATAGAACCGAGCCTCGCTTGCCAGGGCGGACGCGGCCACGGCCGAGGCCAGCACGTTCTTGCTCATCGCCCAAAGGGTCTCGACGACATTGACGTCGGGCTCCTCATGGTCCCGGCACAGCCGTGCCAAAAGCTCCGCGGCCTGGGCCAGGAGCTGGAGGTCGTTCACGGCCTCGTCGACCATGCGGACACCGGTGGCGAGCTCGCTGGCCTGCGGGCCGGGGATGGTGATGTCGGGCTTGGCCATCACGACGCGCTCCGCCCGGCGGCCTTCTGGCGCTCGGCCAGGAGCTCGTCGGACCGCTCTTGGAGCCGCTCAAAGATGACATCGAGCAGCCCGTTCAACGCCGCGAGGCCGTCCCATCGCGCGCCCGCCTCCTGCAGGTAGGAGGCCGCCATGCCGGCGCAATTCACCAAATCGATGTCCTGCTGAAACCGGTCCGGCAGCGCCAGGTCTTCCGTGCGACGAGGAAGGGGTCGCGCGTTCTCGTCGTTCTGGTCGGGTGCGCCGTCCTTGGTTCTGGGCATGTCACGCCTCCCCCGGCATGCGGTTGCGCCAGTTCGGCACCGGAAGCAGCTCGGCGGCCCGTCTCAGCACAGGGCCGGTCACGTCCCACCCGTAGCAGAGGCCGATGTGCAAGCTGTCGACGAGCGCCATGAGCTGTCCCGCGGCGCCCATCGCCGTTTCGGGCTTTGTGTTGAGGATGCGGTTTTCGATCACCTGCGCAGCCGCGTAGGCGGCGTCCTTGCCGGCCTCGTCCTCATCGGCGTCGATCGCATCGGCACGGGCCACTGCAGCGTGGTACTCCTCGAGCCATCCCAGGTGCGGGTCCTGCGCCGCGGCCAGCCGCTCGAGCGTGGCCAGCAGGCTCGCCTGTGCCGCCTCATCGTGTTCGGTCTCGCCGTTCTCGATCCCGTGCAGCACGACGCGGTACTTCGCTAGCGCGCCCTGGATCGTCGTCGCCGGCGTGGTGGCGATCATGCGCTCGAGCGCGAGCTGCGCGTCGGACAGCACGTCGATCGCCGCGTCGTTCTGACAGGCGTCGATCTGGGCTTCGAGCGCGACGCGCTCGGCCCACCAGGCACCGTGCGGGTCGAGGTCGGATTATGAGATTTCTCTCAGCGAACCGGCGGTCGGTTCGCTATGGCTGTGCTCAGCCTTCGGCATGGGTCCTCTCCGTCGCCGTGGGTTAGGCCGGGTCCGGAGGTTCCAGCTCCTGGCTCGGCCGCCTTCTCTAGCATATCATGCTAGAGTGAGCACAATTTGCGCTCTGGCGAGAGGTTGTGTCAACTCGTTGCTGCGCATAAAATACGCACATGATCACAGCGGCTCAGAGCAGGATGGCCCGCGCGGGGCTAGGTTGGACGGTCCGCGAGCTCGCTGCTCGGGCCGATGTGGCTGCCGCCACCGTCAATCGCTTCGAGATGGGCAGGGCCTCGCCCAATCGGCCGACCCTCACCGCTATTGCGCGCGCCCTCGAGGGCGCCGGCGTCGAGTTCCTGGACGGCGACGGCGTGCGGGTCAGGCAGTCCGCAGAAGCGGCGTCATGACCGCGGGGCGGGCGTCAAGGCATGTCCCGCGTGGGAGCGCACGATGACACAAGACGAATTTCGCAGCGAGCTGGACGAGCTGATCGGCGAGGTGGAGGACTCGGGGCTCAGCCTGCCCGAGATGATCGAGGTGGTACGGGACAAGCTTGCGGCGATGCGTGGGACCTACGAGGAGTAGATTGACCGCGATCAAGATGGAGCGGGCCATTCTACGCGCATAGAAGAATCATCTGCGCTAGCACCAGCGGTCCGCTCATGACTCGCGCATGGGAGATAGCAGAATGAAATACACGCTCGAGTGCACCGGGCCACGGCATCCACAGGGACTCATCCAGAGTGCCGACAGCGCTGGAGCTGCACTAACGTTTATCAGGAACTTGCCGCAGCTTGATCTGACCAGGGTGTTAGTGCGCGACGAAGACGGCCGAGAGGTGACGCCAACAGAGTTGGTCGCTGCGAAGGCCAAAGAGGATGCGGAGGCACGGCGCCGACTGCGTGCACGATGACGTGACGCAGTATGGCGAGATGGGGCGGGGTCACCGTCTATGCGCTGGCCGGCCAGTTCGCCAGCCTTCCGGCGTGGTCCGATCTGAAACCTCGCGCAGCCTGTGAAGCAGGCTGAATACCTGATCGACCACAGCGTCATCGCGGTCGTAGGCGACGCGCAGTTTCGGCTCTCTGGTTTGCGTCGCCTTCATCTTCGGCGTGCCCTTCTGCCGCTTGTCGCTGCCGCCCTGATCCAGATGAGCCTTCAACCGCCGCCGCTGCTCAGCCGGCTTGTGGCTGGCGATCTCGGCGGCGGCGTTGATGGACAGCTTCTGATCGCGCACGGCGTCGGCCAGTTCGGGGATGCCCTTCTCGACGACCTTGCGACCGCGCCGGGCAGTCATCTCGGAAACGTTGAGCATCTCCGCGGCGCGGTTGTTCGTGATCTGGTGCTGTTCAAGTGAACGGCACCACTGGTTACCCTGAAACCCGACCGACTGCGTGGTCACCAATCGCCCGGCGATCTCGCCCCTCTGGCTTTCGGTCAGGTGTCGCCGATGCAGGTTGTGGCTGATGACGAACGGTCGGGGCACGGCGTCCGCGTCGTGGAGCGCGACGGCGAGCCGTGGTGGATCCTGGCGGATGTGTGCCGGGTGCTCGAGATCGGGAACCCGAGCGACGCCGCGCGCCGATTGGACGACGACGAAAAGGATACCGTCGCTAATGACGACGGTATCGCCGAGCCGCAGGTGTGGGCGCTGTCGCTGCAGTTCGCTCGCCCGCTCTTGCCGCGACATGACAAGCTGGCCGCGATCGATTAGAATGGCGGGCTATTGATCCCGAGCCCCCGCGGAGGGCGCCATGTTGTCTCTCCCGTCCTGTCGCACTGGCTCTATTGTCGGTGCGACGGTTGCAATCGGCATGGCCGTCTGGGCCTATCCCATCCACGCAGCCGACCCAGAAAGTGAGGCGCTCGGCCAAGTAGGCACCTTGTCGGACGACATCGGGAATTCCACCGGCCCCTGTGAGGCGGCGATGCAGCGCGCCGCCGAGTTTGGCCTACCCACGGCCGACAGCGACGCAGAGGACAGCGAGCTTACCTTCCGCTGGCGCCTCTCAGAGCACGCCGTGTCGTTTCAGACGGATGAGTTCGACCAAGCGCAGTTGAGCACCCTCATGACTTCCCTGGTGACGGGGCGCGGAAACTATCCGATCAGGCTCAGCCTGCCTGCCAGCTACGAACAATTTTCAGCCGCGTCCAACGGGGGTGTGCGTATCGAGGGGTGCGCGCCGAAGCCGGGCCAGTCGCCGGTCGAGTGCACGGTGGTAGGCACGGGCGCGCCCGGGTGCTTTCAGCTCGGATTTCGGCTGCCACCGATCGCCAGTGTGCATGCGGACGATCGTGAGGATGTGGACCAGGTACGCATGCTCCACTTTTTTGCCGGCACGGGCGCGTTCCTCAGCCCCGGCGGGAAGTCCATGATCGTATTCACCATGCCCGGCGACTATTCCAAGCCGTCGGAGGAGCCTGGCGGTCACAAGCTAGACCAGCTCGACCGGGATCTGGGGGTGGAGACCGATTTCGTCTTCGACCCGAGAACCGAGCAGACCACGCTGGTGGTGGCTAATGGCAAGGCCAACGGTTCGACCAACAACTCCGTCGGGGTGACGCTGTATGGCCGCAAGATGAGAGGGGTATCAGCGCAGGAGCTCCTTGCGATGCTCACGGTGAGCGGTCGCGCCACGCTGCACATCAACTTCGATTTCGGCAAGGCGATGCTGCGGCCCGACGCTATGCCGGCCATAGAGCGGGTGACCGCAGCGCTAAAGGACAATCCCGATCTCAACATCGAGATCGAGGGGCACACCGACAGCGTGGGTACAAAACGGCACAACCAAGCGCTCTCGGAAGCGCGTGCAAAGGCGGTTAAGGCTGCTCTCGAGCGCGAGGGCATTGCCTCCGATCGCCTCGCAACCGTCGGCTTCGGCGCATCCAAGCCCATTGCGGACAATGATAGCGAGGACGGGCGCTTCAGGAACCGTCGGGTAGAGCTCGTCAAGAACTGACGGCGTCCAGATCGGCGCCGGTCATCTGATCGGCAGCGGCCAGCATCGATGCCGACGCCGCCTCGCGCGTCCCGGCCCAGCCCTGGCCGCCTATCGCCCCATCCTGATCATCAGCGCCAGCGCTTGCCGCAGGTCGACCACCGGCACCACGATGCCGACCAGCGC
This sequence comes from Geminicoccaceae bacterium, assembly GCA_044224255.1. Lineage (GTDB taxonomy): Bacteria > Pseudomonadota > Alphaproteobacteria > Geminicoccales > Geminicoccaceae > Benzoatithermus. The sequence continues at coordinate 11,383 of JBGAKU010000036.1, read as the reverse complement.
GAGGACGAGCCCGACTTGGCTCACCGCCGCCCCCGCCTGCGGGCGATCCGGGCCGCATCTTTTTCGATCGCTGGTCCCAACATCCGGCCGATGACCTCGATCGCCTCCCTGGCCTTCACGTCGGCGGCCGGGCGCATGAAGGGCTGCGGGGACACGCCGGCCACGGCCTTCTTGCGGATCAGCCTGCTGCCGATGGTGAAGTATAGGTAGCCGTCCGGCGACTTCGCTATGCGTGGGCCGGTGCCGTACTCGATCCAATGCGGATTTACTCCGGCATCCCTGTTCGTAACCTGCACCAAGACATGCCGCTCGCCGGCCTCCTGCTCCTTCGGCGTCACGACCTTGATCGCGCGGCGGAGCTGGCCGGGCTGGGACTTACCGCCAAGGCTGGGCCGATCGCCGACCGGCGCCCGTCGCCGTGCCTCGTCGCGGATGACCCTGGCGCCGCCCCGCAGTGCGTTTGCGGCTGAGTTGCCGCGGGTGAGCTCAGGCAGCTCCTTGAACAGGTCGTCGACCGCGTCGAAGCCCTCAAGCTTCCACGAGAATTTCATCAGCTCACCCCCACCCGATCGCGGCGCGGATGTCCCGGCTTGCTCCCCGACCGCACGGCGTGTGATCGTCGCGCCATAGATGGGCCGCAAGGAGCATTCGATGACGATCATGGACGACATTCGCGGACACGTAGCTCGCATCCAGGAGCTGGCCCGAGATGGCGAGAAAGCGGCGGCGATGGCCGAGCTGGCGGCGATGCGTCAACGGATGATCGAGCTGGGCGGCTACTCGAGCGAGGGAGCCGCTCTCGCTGGCATGATGGCCGAGCAAATGGCTGCGCTGATTGATGAGGCGGATCGGATGCGCGCCAGCGAGGCCGACATAAGCCGAACCCTGCAGGAGCTCGACGCCATACGCCCGCCGTCGTGACGCCTTCGACCGCCTGACCCAAGCCCTCGGCTGTCGAGCGGGCTTCATCGCAACCCCTCCACCAGCGCGCGCAGCTCGCGCTCCAGGCGATCCGCCTGCTCCTTGAGCTGGCCGACGATCTCCACCCGAGTCCTGATCTGCTCGTCCAGGGTCTCTTGTTGGACGTCGCCTAGCCTTTGCATCAGCGCGTCCCGCTTCGCCTCGAGTTGGCCGCGCTCGCTCTGCAGCCCCGCCTCGATCTCGCGGAAGATGGCGGCGAACTCGGTCCCGGCCCCGTAGGTCTGCCGCGCGGCCTGCACCGCGGCTTGGCCCGCGCCCGAGAGCTGCGACAGGGCGGAGGTGTCGCCCTCGCGGGCCATGCCGAGCAGGGCGCGGAACTCGTCGACGGCCGAGGCCGTGGTGACCGTGCCGGCATAGACGCCGCGGCCGATGCCCTGGCTGCCCAGCGCGGCCTTGATCGGGTCCAGGTACTGGTCGACCGCACCGACCGCGCCACGCCTGGCCTCCAGGATCGACTGCTGCAGGCCGCGCTGCTGCGCCTGCATCGCCTCGATGTTCTCGTAGTAGACCTCGGTGAGGCGCCGTGCCGCCTCGCGCTGCGCCTCGGTCACTGTCTCCAGCGGGATGCCGAGGTCCGCGGCGGCCTTGGCCAGCTCGCGCATCCGGGTCTCGAGCATGAACAGCTGCGTGCCCAGGCTGTTGTCGCCGCGGGCCGCCGCGATCTGCTCGTAGACGCCGCGCTGCGCCTGTTCCTTCTGGCGGTTGACCTCGTTGAACTCCCGGATGTGCGCCTGAGTGAGCCCGTCGGTCGAGAGCCCGAGCTTCTCCGCCTCGGTCGTGGCGTCGCGGAACGTCTCGTAGAGCCCCTGCAACGCTTGCTCGAACTGGTTCCCGCCGCGGATCAGCTTGTCATAGGTCTCGCCGAACGCGAGGTCCTGGCCGATCTGCTGCGCGTTCTCACCCTTGGTGTTGGCCAGGATGGTCTGCTGCGTCGTGGTGAGCCCGCCGGTCCTGGCCCCGAGCAGTTGTTCGATCGCACCCTTCAGCGCATCCTGGGCCGTGTCGTACTTGACCCCGTTGACCGCGATGCCCGATTTGTTCCCGGCCTCGACCCGCAGGTTGAAGTCCGAGAAGGACGCGCCGAGGTCCTTCAACGCCTCCTGGATGGCCTGGACCTCGCCCAGGATGCCCGAGGTGACGTTGCGGTTGCCCTGCGAGAAGCTGCGGTCGCTGTAGACGATGTCGCCAGCGCTGCCGCTGTAGGTCTGGGTCGAGCGGTCGTTGCCCAGGTTGTTCTCGCCGCCGAACAGGCCGCCGGCCATGGAGCCCAGGAAGCCGCCTGCGAGCGCGCCGATCGGGCCGCCGACCATGAAGCCGAGACTGGCGCCCACCGTGCCGCCCAGGCCTGCGTACTTGCCGTCGAGGCCGAGGAGCTGCCCCCCGACCTGGCCCGCGGCGACGCCCGCCGTGCCGGCGACTAGGCCCGGGTTCTGCTGGGCGAAGTCCATGAAGCCCGAGTATTGGCCCGACCCGATCTCTGCGATCGCCTTCTGGAGCGGAGCCGTGACCAGCGTGCTGCCCAGGTTCGCCAAGCTGCTATTGATGCTCTGGGTCAGGCCCTCGCCCAGGGCCTTGCCGCTGATCTCGCCCTTGGACAGCAGGCTGCTGAACATGTCGTCGGCGATGCCCGACACTTCGTCGGCCATGTTGCGCCACGGCTCGATCAGGATGTCGGACTGCAGGTCGGCCAGCCGGCGGGTCTGCTCGGCCTGGTCCTTGCGGACCTCCTCCTGGTACTTGGCCAGCGCGTCCATGCTCTCGCGTTCGGCATGGAGCCGGTCGGTGAGCTGATCCTTGTTGGCCGGCGCGCCCATGACCAGCGACGGATCGGGCTTGGAACGGTAGTGGGCGTGGAGCTTCGCGACCGCGTCGGTAAGGTTCTCGACCGTCTGACCCTGGCGCTTCAGGGCGGCGGTCTGTGCGTCGGTAGCGGCTTTGGCGTCGCGCTGCGCATCGGCCGCCGCCTCGGCTGCTGCGGCGCTGTCCTCGCGCCTGGACGGGATCGGCGCCACCCGTGCATAGGCCTGGATCGGCGAAGCGAACGAACCGTCGCCCTGGCGTGACCGGCGCGTGAGCGCGGCTGACGATTGCGCCTGATTCAAGCCCTGGATCTGGCCGGCTGCGGCCTGCAACGCCTTGACGAAGTCGACCGTCTCGTCGGTCAGGAGATTGAACTTGACGAGCAGGGCGTCGAGCCCGGCCGTGTCGCCGGCCCTGACCGCCGCCTCGATCTGCTTGGCCGCCGCCTCCGCCGCCGCCACGCCCTCCTCGGCCGTGCGCTTGGCGATCCGTGCCCCGGCCGGGACGTCGCTGATCCGCTCCGCCTCCTCGCGGGCGATCCGATCAAACACGGCTTGCTGGACGCGAGCCCTGATCTGGGCCGTGATGGCCTCGACGTCCGGCCCGGCCTGCACACTGACGCGGTTGCGCTCGATCTCGGCGAAGCGTTGCAGGAGCTGCTTGCCCTGCTCGTTCGCCTCCTGGAGGGCCTTGGAGAAGGCGTCGGCCGAATCCTTGGCAGCGTCCATGCCCGAGGTCAGGCCGGACAGGACCGACGGCGTCTTCTCGGCCGTTCTGTTGAAGCCCAACAGGCTGCTGGCCAAGATCGCAGCGGCCGAGCCGGCCGTGCCGAGGATCGCGCCAATCGGGCCGAACGCACCGGCGATCTGGCTGCCCTGCTGCACGAACACCTGCAGCGGGCGGGCGCCGCCCTGAAGCTGGACAATGATGTCCTGCAACTGAAAGCCGACCTGGCCGAGCGCCGCACCGGTCGCCTTGGAGAACCCGGCAAACCCGGTCTCCATCTTCTTCAGGTCGCTGGCAGCACCTTCGGCGAGCGAGCGCAACGACCTGCGCGCAGCCGCCGCGTTCTGCTGAAATTCTGCAGAATTCAATCCTACTTTGACGCCGAGGCCAGCGACTTCTTGCATATTACTCGGCCTTGGCGTCCAGCGCGCCGATGGCGGCGGCGAGCAGCATCTGGCTGGCGGGCCGCTCGGTCTTCGGGGTGATGAACACGACCGTGCCGACCAGGCACTTGAGCACCGTCGCGCGGGCGATCCCGGCTTGCATCAACACCGTCACCGCCTGAGCGATCTGCGTGCTCGCGATCTGCGACTGAGCGACCTCAAAGGCGGTGTCTTCGGGGCTCGGCTCAGCCGGCGGCGGGGTTTCCGCCGGGGCGGGCGATATCTTCTCCGGCGGTGCGGGTGGTGGGTCCACGCGGACAGCTGGCCCGGCGGCGCGACCGCACTTCGAGCGACGGTTCATAGGCCAGACCCCCCTGTGCTCATTTCGCAATCGCGATCGGAAATGTTGCAGGCCGATGCACACCGGAGGCAGGTAGAGATCCGAGGCGCCTTTCCCTTCACGGCACCTCCCCCGGCGACACCAAGCCGAGCTCGGCGAGGTGGTCAGCCGGCACGGCGCCACGCGTCACTGGCGATCCGCACCTCGGGCCGTTCGCGGACGAGGATAGCGCCGCTCTCGGTCTCGGCCTCGTAGGTGTAGCCGGCGCGGGCCAGGAGCGCCGAGGCGGCGCGATGCTGCTCGAGCGCCTCGCATGCAAGCGCCAGCGCGGTCCGGTCGCCTTCGGACATGATCGAAGCTACCAGGGGCTGCAGCTCTCGCCAGAACCGCCGGGCGCCCTTGCTCAGGGTCACGGGTGGCCGCGGGTCGGCGGGGGTTACTTGCGCGACGGGCGCGGCTCGATCCTGGCGGAAGGTGCCCTGGATGACTTTGAGGCGATCAGGCTTGCGAACGGTCACGGGGACTTTTTCCCAAACGAACACTGACGCGGTGAAAACCGTACGGCAAAACCGATGTATTGCTGGGCGGCGGTAGAGAATCGGGTGACCTACCGGAGGTTGTGTTCACCATCCCACATGCACGCCGATGGTGATCCGGCCCGCCGCAGCTTGCCCAAGTCGCGGGCCGGATCTTCATCGGCGCGCTCCGCCGAGGCGGGAGTTGCCGGGCCCGCACCAGCCCGCCGGCCGCGGCAGCGCGAGAAGTCGGTCGATCGCGGCGAGCACATCCGCCGGCGGGCGCCGGTATGCGCGCAGCGCGGCCCGAGCTTCCGGCGTGTTCAGCCGGGCCTGCATCCTGCCGAGCTGCCACCGACGGCGCGCCGACGCCTGTGCGCTGGTCAGCTCGTGGTCTGCGGCGTCGACGAGCCACGCCACGGCCGAGGGACAGGCGCCCCGCTCGCAGAGCGAGATCTCGTCGAGCTGGCCGCGCACGATGGTCTGAACCTGACGGTCACCGCGGCGCTCATAGGTGAGAGACGTCTGACCTGTCGGCCCGATCGAGGCCGCCAAGATTCGGCCCGACATCATCCCGCGGACGAGCGGCATGGTCTGCCACGTGGCTGGCAGCGAGGCACGGAACGCGATGCCGCGATTGTCCTCCCAGCACTCGGCGTAGCCGAAGCAGAAGCGTGGGGCGTGCGCGTAATGCAGTGGGATCGGCTGGCGGAGATCGAACGCACCCCGGCCGACCTGCTCGTACCGACCCTCCTCGACCGGATAGGCATCGGCCCAGGCGGTGGCGTAGCCGGCCACCTCGATCATTATTTGAGCACTCCAAGCACGTGATACTTGCGGCGCCACTCCGATAGCCTCGAGTTCCACTCGTCGAACGTGCCCAGACCGAGTTCTGCACTGGTGTCGGGGAGCACGGCCGGCGCGTCGCCGATACCCGCCGCGGTCAGCTTGGCCCTGACGGCACGCTCGGCCTCGATCGCGGCCGACACGACCTCCAGGGCACGTGCCAGCTGCAGGACGGCGGCGCGATGGTCGGGCTTTAGCAGGTGGGCCAGGCGAAGGATCTCGGCGTCGCGGGCCCGATAGAAGCGGTGCTTGGCCGCCTCGACGGTCAGCTCGTGCGTGACAACCGCTTCATCCGTCGTCTCGAGGGCTCGGGCCAGCTCGCGGGCAGTGAGGGTGCGGCCAGCCAGGAACGCGGCAGCCTTCTGGTTCAGATGCGCGACCTGCCGCTGCTCGCGGTCTGCTCGCGACATACCGTCGAGCGTCGCCACCGCGCGGGCGCCCTCCGCTTCGGTCTGCAGGCGCCGGTGCTCCTCGCGCACCCCGCGATAGCTCTTTTGCTCGGCCAGGAAGTCGGCCGATAGCTCCAAGTCCGTCGGCTCGGCGACAACCGGATCAGGAGCTACGGCAGGAGAGCTACGGAGGCGCATCGATCATCCTTTCTTCCGACGCCTTGAACTTGCACCAGCCGATTGTGCAATTGCATCAACTTTTTATTGCACCGATTTACTATCAGTAGTTTGCAGTATAGTAAGTATCTGGCGCCATCCCAAAGTCACTGGCTTCCATACGAGCATCGTGTGCCAAAGGTGTTCTTCGGGACGGCCTCGAAGATGGTCTGGCAGGGTGGCGCAGCGGCGATCTCGGAGCCAGCCCGTCGAGGAGTAGGTTCGCCACAGTCCGGCGATCCGCTCGGCTTGGGGACGCGGCTTGAGGTCGGCCAGGTGCCTCTCGGCCAAGCGGCGCAGCTCGCGGTCTCGGGCCGCAACGCCAGCGCGCCGCAGCTCGCCTGCCTCCTGGGCCTGGGCGATGCCCGCCAGCAGGGTGTCGATCATCACCACCACGGCCTCGAGGTCGCCGGGCTGCGGACGGCCGGCCGCGAGCCTAGTGCGCAGCTCGGCGATCGTCGCGCGGGAGGTGACGAGGTCGGACTCGATCATCTCCGCCTCGTCCTGATGACGCCGCCGCAGTGCGGGCAGTGCTCCTCGGAATCCTTGGCCAGGCCGGTGCGGCGTCTGATCTCGGACGCGATGCCGCTAATGGTTAGCTCACGACCGGACGCCTCGATGTCGTCCATGATCGTCTCGAGCTCATCGGCCGAGACTGAGCCCAAGACCATGGCGCGGTAGACGTAGGCGCGCGACCAGCCGGTGACCCGCGCCACCTCCGAGATCGAGAACTCGGCTTCACCGTCGCGGCACATCTGCAGGTAGTCGGCCAGGGTGAAGTTGCGGCGGTCGGCGTGCGGGTTGTGCCCCGGGGAACGCTTGTTCATCGGCGCCACCATCAAAACGGAATTTCATCGTCGAGCTCGCAGCCGCCGTGGCGCGCGAGGGCGTCATCTGCGGCCCGATCGCGGTGCGCACGGGCACTCGTGCGGCCGGCCCGGATGCGATCGCCATCACGGTGGACGCCAGCGCTCTGCGGCCGCGGACTGCCGCCTGGTCGGGCTCGGGCTCTTCAGCGAAGAACCGGATCACCTTGTGGCCGCGGTCGTTCAGCTCGTTGGCCTCGAAGCCGACCAGACGAGCCTTGCCCAGCCAGGCTGAGTACCATTGCCGGCCGGTGCGCTCTGAGGTTCGGATCTCGGCCTCGAGCAACAGGACGCGCGGTTTGCGGTCGGTCATGGGTCGGATGTCCCTGCTGCGGTGACGCGTGCCGTGACCTCGCCGACGAGGCGTTCGAGCTTGGCTTGGGCGTCGGCGTTCAGACGGTTCACGCCCTGGAGGACCGCCGCGACGTGCGATCTCGAGTGCCCGATCCCGGCGCCGATTTCCCGCTGGGTCATACCGCCGGCTATGAGCTGCCGGATTTTCGCCGCTACCGATGGGTCTGGTGGCGGCTTCGATGCACGGCCGGAGCGACGCCCCTCGGGTGCTGCTTCGCCAGACTCGGAGACGTCGATGACATGCAGCACAGGACGGGTGTGCTTCGCTGTCCCTATGGTAGATATAGAAGCTGTCCGCCGCTCCGGACACAACGGCAGTTGGTCGCGCTTTGGGACGGTTTGTGTCCGCCGCTCCGGACAGTTGTGTCCGCGGCGGCGGACGTGCGTTGTTTTTCAGACGCTCCAGAGAAACAGAGTCGGGCGGCTTCCGGACCTGGCGGTTGGCGGCGACTTGCGCGCAGATGCGAGCCACGTCATCGCCCGTCAGGCGACGTGCCGCGAAGGTCGGCGCGACCTCCCGGCCACTCCCGTCCGCGGTTGGTAGCTCGGAGCAGCGCCACCGGCGCGCCACCCGCCCGAGCATCGCTGCCTCGCTGGCGCGCTCGAGGAAGCCAAAGGCGACGAGCTCGGCCAGCGCCTCGGATGCAGCGGTGCGGCCGATGCCCCAGGCCTCGGCATCCCGAGCGGCGAACGGCAAATCACCATTATGGGCCGGGTTGCCGCAGTAGCGGGCCATGACCAGGGTCAGCATGGTCCGCGCGACCGGGGACAGGGCCTTGAAGGCCGGCGCGTCGATGAGCCGGTGCGGCAGGCGGACGAACGACTCACCCTCGCGCTTAGATCGGCCGTCGGCTCGCATGCCTCGACCACGTGGGGCGCGCTTCGTCACCGCGCCACCGGCGGCATGCCGAGGGTGATCCGCGCCCCGGTCCGGCTGATCAAAACGAAGCGTTGGCCGTCGGTGAGGACGCACCAGCCGTGCCGGGTGGCGTAGCGGATCAACTGGGCGAGCCTCGGGCTGCGCTGTTCAGGCAGCTTGCCTCTGCCCTTGCTCGAGGAGAGCTTCGTCTGGTACATATCAGAAACATCCAGCTCAAGAAAAACCCCGGCCACCGTCAATGGCCGGGGTTTATTTCTATGAAGCGCGCTTGAAGTCGCTTGTGCTGGCGCACTCGAGCGACGACAACCACTCGTCGACAGCCGAGCTTCGATAGAAGATCTTCCGCCCCATCTTGAGAAAGCGAGGCCCTGATCCGTACATGCGGGCCTTTGCGAGCCAACTCGTCGTCCGGCGCGTCCTCTTGGCGACTTCCTTGTCCGTGAGGAGCGGGTCCTCGATTTTCGACATTCATACACCCTTGGCGGTGCCGCCTCGAACTGATCGTGTTCCGGCGGAATGCCAACGGTATGCAAGGAAGGAGTCGAGAATGGCTAGAGCACCACCTGGACTATTTTGGGCAGGTGGTGCTGCGCGGCGAGGCTAGGCCGACTGGTCGACCTTGGCTTTGTACAGCTTCGCCACTGCCTTAACACGTCGCTCCAAATGGAGCGTTTCCGGATCTCGTCCTGTCGCGAAGCCAACGATGGCCGCTACGGTCGAGTACAGAAGCCCGCCCGGCGTGCCCGAGATCCCGCATCCTCTTTCCTCAAGAAGGTTCGCGACATCGTCGACGAGAAATCCAATGGCTCCGCGGCCGGCCACATACTTGCGTAGATTCATATCACCGCCCCGGTCGGGCGGCAGGTCGCGATCAACCTTTGCCGCAATCTCAGCAAGGGCCGCGAGTTGCTCCCGTAAAAGCAGGTGATCGTCGCTGGCCCTGGCACCCTCGATCAAGGCATGCTCTACCCCCTTCGGAACGCCGAGGTCCCGCAGGCGAAGGGGCAGCCCTTTGCGTCGACCGAACATCTCTTTGACAAGCATCATCGTGATGTCAGCGTCCAACGCGGACAATGCGCGAGATAGGCGACCGGCCGTCTCCGCTATCTCGCGAAGATTATCGTGAACTGCTGCAAGCCGTGGTGAGCGCCCATCGAAGACGAGGTTGCTTTGATATGCTCTGGCCATGGCCAGCAGGAGTTCCTCCATCTCGCCTTCGAGGGGATCTGCTTGGTATCCCGGCTCGCGCTCAATCCGCGCCGCCGCTTCCTTGAGCAGCGCATAGTCACCGTGATCATCGTCAACCACGGCGACGGGCCCGCTTCGGCTTCACGGCCGGCTGCAGCTCGGCCACATCTGCCGGCGACGCCTTGATTGCCGCGGCGATTCTGGTTCCCACTGCAGCCGCAACCTGGGCAGCTGGATCGCGGTCGGCGTGCACGTAGCCCATGAAGGCCGCGACGCTCTTGTGGCCCGAGACCGCCATCCCGACGCGCACGTTCGGCGCAGCGTTGGCGATGTCGGTCACGACACGATGTCTGAGGGTGTGCGGGGTCACGGCTACCAGCCCTGCTCGCTTCGCGATGCGACGGAAGGCATGGCTGAACACCGAGGGCGAGATCGACGCCTTGCCGTCATCCGGCGATGGGAAGAGCCACGGCACGCCTGGTCGCCTCGAGATGGCATCGAGAACGGCCCACGCCTCGGCGCTCAAGGGACGCGCGCTGAATCCGTTCTTGCTGTCCGGCAGATGGACCTCGCCGAGATCCCGGCGCAGGTACGCGCGCTGCAATTCCAGGACCTCGGAAACGCGCCAGCCGGTCAGGGCTTTGAACCGCGCCGCAGCTATGATCGGTGCGGGTTCCAATCCTGCGCTGTCGTCGAGGGCTTTCCACAACGCGGCGAGCTCGCTGTCGGCCAACAGCCGCTCGCGCCGCTGTACCCGGGGCTGCTCGATCCCATCGAGCGGATGCCCAAGCGCGACCGGGCGCTCGCGCCACGCCAGCGCCTTGGCGAACAGGTGGTGTAGCAGGCGATAGAGATTTCCACCCTCGCCCTTCCCGCCCGTGACAACGCCCTTGGCGTCGATCTTCAGCGGTGCCCGCACAATCGCCGACACGTCCACGCCTGTGACTTCGCTGATCGCCATACGACCGATTGCTGGCTCGATGCGGCGGTTCCACATCCGGATCTTCTGGGCCGTCGTGCTCGGCTTGTTCTTCGGCTCGATCACCTCGACCACGTAGCGTGCCCAAAGCTCGGCAACGGTCCGACCATCAGCCTTGGCCTGTTGCTTGGCCGTCTCGCGCGCGGCTCGTTCTTCTCGCCGCTGGGCGGCCGGATCCTTTCCAGTCGCGAGATCCGCGACGATGCACTGCGCCTTGCGCCGGGCCTGCTCCACGGTCAGGTCCGGCCACGGCGCGATGTGAATCCCGACCGTCTTGCCGTGGTGGGACTTCTGCACCAGCCAGGACTTCGACCCAGTCGGCTCAACCCTAAGGGCCAAGCCGTGAACGAGCCCGTCATGCAGGAGATATCGTTTCGCCCGAGGCTCGGCGGTCTCTACGACACGCTTGGTCAAGGGAGGCCGGGTTTCACGTTTCCTCGGCACCGCCAGCTCCAGTCTGTGACGCCCTCGGCAACGATTGGGCAACGATCACGACGGTTACGACTGGAATTGAGAGACCGCAAGCGGAACGGAGTGGATTGAGGCAACATGCTGGATCAGCAGCAAAATTCGGCTCGATACCGCGCGGTGGCTGACACCGGCGCGGAGCCCTGACGGAAACTCAAAATCTGTTGGTGGCAACACCGTGCTGGTTCGAGTCCGGCCAGGGGCACCAAGGGGTTAGCTCCCGACGTGGTAACCGGGGCAGAATCCCGGGCGTGAGGGGCAGAAAGCTCTTTGCACATGGCATGGGGTGTGATTCACCCTGGCCATGTCGCTGCCCGACCCTTGTCTTGTTGGTCTGTGGCATGGAGGAGGGGCTCCACCCCTCTGCAGAGGGGTGGAGCGCGGGGTCGGAGATCGGCCCGAGCCCAGGGCACGAGCCCGTGGCTCAGCGTGATCCCGCCCCGCATCCACAG